>JAEKMC010000130.1 GCA_019508115.1 Sphingomonas sp. | reverse complement strand
CCTTGCGACCGCGGCGCATCGCCAGGCCGAGTGCGCCGGAACCGACGAGCATCATGCTCCACGAGCCCGGCTCCGGCACCGAGCCGGCGGCCTGCGCATTGGCGCTGGTCTTGGGCATCGTGAAGACGAGCTGCGTCTTGTCGAGCACCGAATAGATCCCGTCGAGATTGGTGACGTCGCTCAGGCTCGGCGCGGTGTTGGCGAGCGTGCCGTTCGTGCCCAGCGTGCCGGCGGGGTCATTGGTATAATCCATGCAGCTGCCGGTATTGAGGTTGCCGAAATTGTGGTCGGAATCCTGCAGGCCAAGCGAGTTGCCGAGTTCCTGACAGATGACCTGCTGGAAATAAGCCGCGGTGTTATATTTCGTCTGATTGAAATAATAATCGTTCAGCTTGATCGTCGCCTGATAGATGCTGGTGCCCGACGTATAAACGGTGGTCCAACCCGACCAGCCGGTCGCGCCGTAATTGGCACTGCATATCTGGATCGTGCCGTAGACGCCGGCGCAAGCGGTCGCGCTGGTCATGCCCGCCGTCGGCAGGAAATCGATATATTTGTCGGCCGACCAGATCGTTTCTGCATTGGCCAGATAGGGCGCCCACTTCGCGCCGGCATTGTTGCCGACCATGATCGCCAGGTTGCCGGTATGCGCCCAGTGATAACCGTTCCATGATTGGCTCGAAAGCGTTGCCGCCGCCGGAGCCGCCGCGGCGAGCGCAACAAGGACCAGGCCGCAACGCGCGGCCGCTTTGTTCAGCAGAGTCATGGGCTATCCCGCATCAATCAGGCCAGTCGCCCGGCACCGTGCCGGCTACGCTCCCCGGAGGCGATCTTGGCCAACCGGTGCTATGCGCATCGTGGTTAACAACTGGTTAGGCTTCGTTAAATCGTGCTGATGATGCGATATACCGCACGAATTCCTTGGAACAGGCTTGAATACCCGTTTCCATATCGCCTCCGGCACGAACGTGTTCTTGGATCTTACGGTACCGTCATGAAGTGGAGGGAAATCATTATTACGAATCCGTTTCGTGGCAGATTTGCAACTTCGGAATTCTCTAAAGTCAACTTTTCGCAACCTTGATTGTCCGAAACGGAACCGCCGAATTGATCTCCCGTTAACCGCGCCGCTTGTGCCCGGATCGCATTCCAAAGGCGCCCGGACAGACAGGCTTCAGGGACCTCGACGTCCAAAGTACAAGTGGAGACGCGCTTATGAGTAAGTTGGCCATTTTCGGCGTCGGTGCAGCATTGCTGCTCGCCGCCACTCCCGCTTCAGCAATCACGACCTTTGCGGATTTCTCGCCCGCCAGCACCGCGCCCAACATCCTTTATGTCGGAGCTGACGATGGCTCCGGCACGTTGAGCAGCGTGGATCAGCTGGTGCATTTCGCCTTCCTGAATCCGGATGGCTCGGTCAGCAGCAGTACGTTCGATGCAATGATGAACCTGACCGCCACGACCGGGGCCGCCACGCTCGCGGGCGGCGGTTCGCTGGCGCTGCTGCCGATCTCGGCGGGCACGTTGACCTTCACGTCGGCCGCTCCGGTCACGTGGGGCGGCCATACCGGCACCAACCTGCTGACGGTCGACTTCAGCGGCGGGTTCCTGTCGGCCGCCCTGGGTGGATCGACCGCCAGTTACGGCTCGTCGACTCCGCCTTTCTCGGTCAGCTTCACCTCGGACTTCCTCGATTTCTCGAGCAGCACCGCGCGTGACCTGGCGCTCGCGATCGACGCGATCAATCCCAGCGTCGGTTTCGCGTTCGGCGGCGGCTTTACCAACCTCGGCACTATGTCGGGCAATTTCGGCGCGGATGCCACCTCCGGTAACCCTCAAGGCGTCCCGGAGCCGGCCAGCTGGGCCTTGATGTTCGCCGGCTTCGGCCTGGCCGGCAGCATATTGCGGTCGCAGCGCCGCCGCCAGACCGAGGTCACGTTCGGCTGATACGGTGATGGGCCGGTCTCGCGCCGGCCCGCCTTCGGGGCGGCTGTCCTCTTGCCGCCTCGAATTCCCGCTGCCGGCGCTGCATGGCGCGCGTGGCGGACGCGAGCGGGGCGACAATCGGAAAGGGATGACGCGTGACCAATCTTACCGCAGCCCCGGACATCGCGATCAACACGGACCAGTTCAATATCAGCGGCCTCCTGTCCGGTACGGTCGGCAACCGCAGCAGCACCGGTTTCGACGTCGATTTGGGCAACGGCTATGGAGAACATTATACGGGCACCAGCCTGATGTTCGACAGTGGCGGCCATCTAAGTTCGGGCATGCTTACCGGCCTGCACGAAACCTATTTGGGTGCGTCCATATTCTATATGACGCAGCTCAACCTCGACGCCGCCACCTTCGTGCATTGGGTCAATACCGGCGACAGCGCCACCGCAAGCGCCGCGATTTTCGGTGGCGATGATTCGATCGTCGGCAGTAATGACGACGATATGCTCGACGGCCGCGAGGGCCACGATATCATCCTGGGCGGTAGCGGCGCCGACGTGGTCATCGGCGGGGAAGGCAACGATCATCTTTACGGCCAGTCGCCGACCGGCGGCGCGGACGGTGCGGATTCGATAACCGGCGGCAACGGCACGGATTATATCCAGGGCAATGCCGGCAACGATACGCTCGATGGTGGCGGCGGTTCGGACCGCATCAACGGCGGCGCGAATGACGACCTGATCTTCGGCGGATCCGGTAACGACACCATGAACGGCAATCTGGGCAACGACACTATCGACGCTGGCGACGGCAACGATATCGCGCGCGGCGGCAAGGACAACGACCAGATTTCGGGCGGCGCGGGCAATGATTCGCTTTCGGGCGACCTCGGCAATGATACGCTGATCGGCGGCCCGGGGAGCGACACGCTGGCCGGCGGCGATGGCACGGACCTCTTCAAATTCGCCGCGGGCGACGCGCATTATGCCGGCGCCGGGATCGACGTCATCACCGATTTTACCGACGGCACGGACAAGATCACGCTCGGCTTTACGGTCAATGCGGTGCTCACCGGCACTGATCGGACCAGCCTTGCCGATGCGGTCACCTACGCGCAGCAATTGTTCGATGGGCATGGCGGCAATGGCGAAGTGGCCGCGCTGCATGTCGGCAGCGACACCTATCTTTTCTTCGCCGGAGACGGCGGCGCAACCGTGGATTCGATCATAGACGTCAAGGCGGCGGCCACCGCCGCATTCGACACGACCGATTTCGTTTGATCGTCGGCGGGGCTATATTGCCGGAGCCGACTCCGGCAGGCGGCAAATGTCGATCCAGGCGCCTCCGACGAGGTAAGCGAGCCGGCTGGGCGCGATCCGGATCGAGCTGTTGAGCGATCCCGCCGCCGGATAGACGGCGTCAAAGACCTTCAGGCTCTCATCGCAATAAACAGGCAGAGGCGTCGCCAGGCCGAACGGACAGACACCGCCGACGCGATGACCCGTAACGGCAAACGTCTCGTCTGCATCCAACATGCGCGGGCGTGCGCCGAAAGCCGCCTTCGTCTTCTGATTGTCGAGCCGAGTGTCGCCGCGCGTCACCAGCAGAACGATCCCACCATGGATACGGAGCGCGAGCGTCTTGGCGATCTGGCCGGGTGCGACTCCGAGGGCATCGGCCGCCTCGAGCACGGTCGCCGTGCTGGCCTCGGTTTCGATGATCGGCAGATCGGGCGCATGCTCGCGCAGCCAGGCGCGGACCGATTCCAGGCTCATGCGCTGCCCCCATAACCTCGCCCCTCGACGGGCCATGTGCCCGCGGACCTGCCCTCGCGCAGCAGGTGATAGACTCCATGCAGGTTCACGGTCGGATCACAATGCGAGGGTATCAGAACGACGCGCGTTCCCACCGCCAGCGGACCGGCACCTTGAGGCAGATCGAGCCGGCCGAATTCGTCGCCTTTGAAGCGATAGACCGAATCGCGCGGCGCGCCCGCCAACACGCGCGGCTCGCCCGCGTCGGTCGCCATCGCCTTGGTGCCCGCATCCAGCGTCACGAAACCCGAATGATTGGTGCTGACCACGGTCGCGTGGACCGTGAGCGCCTGCTCGAACGGCGCGGCGCCCCCTAACTCGCAGGCGCCATAATCCTGGTCCATGAAGACGTAGGAGCCGCATTGCAGCTCGGTCAGCAGCCCCGCTTCGACGTCGATGCCATGCGTGCCCGTGCCGCCGCCGGTGACGACCGGCGGCGCCAGCCCCGCAGCCGTGAGCGCCGCGATCGTCTCGGCCAGCTTGATGTTGCGCGCGGCAATGGCGGCACGGCGCGCGGTAAGCGCCACGATATGCTGTTCGCTGCCACAATAATATTGGATCCCGCCATAGATCAGCCGCGCCTCGGCGGCGACGGCGCGGGCGAGCGCGACCGCGTCGTTCGGCGTGGCGACGCCGGTCCGCCCCGCGCCGGGATCGACATCGATCAGCACGCGCAGGCGCGCACCCGCAGGTAGTGTTTTGGCCAGAGCGGCTACGGCGGAGGGATGGTCCACCACCACCGCCAGATCGATTCCGCGCATGGCAAGCGCGGCGACGCGCGCGAATTTATCCGCGGTCGCGAACGGCGAGGTAAGCAATATCGATGGCGACGCGCCCGCGAGCTGCTCCGCTTCATGCAAAGTGGCGCAGCAAATTCCGACCGCGCCGTGTCGCGCCTGCAGGGATGCAATCGCGCGATTCTTGTGCGTCTTGGCATGGGGCCGGAGCGCGACCCCATGTATCCGCGCATGATCGGCCATGCGCGCGACGTTGCGTTCGAGCGCATCCAGATCGAGCACCAGGCACGGCGTGGGCGGCAAGGTCATGCCCCGCGATTAAGCGGGCTTAGCGGTTGTGCGCAATCCCGGCCGGACGTGCATCGCCGCGCTGGCGCCGGAGGAGCCAGGCCTTGAGACTGGGGATGCGTGCGCTTTGGATATCCGCGATCTTCCACCCGGCGAGCGGGACGCGCATCAGCACCAGGGTGATGCGTTGCGTAGGGGCTGCTTTGTCCGCATCGAAGCGAAGCAGGACCTGCGCCGCCGCCTGGCGATCACCGTCGGTGACCGATAGTATCTGCGCACTCAGCCCATCATTGCTGCGGCACTGGCAAAGCGGGTCATAGTCCAGCGCGGCGCCGCCATCTTGCGCCAGGGCATAAAGCTCCGCCGTCAGCACGCGCGGCGAAAAATAGGTGAAATGCCGGTCGACGGTTTTCTTCACGTAAAGCCCGGCCACGAACCCGCGCGCACCAACCATATCCCCCGCCGTTGCCGGCACGGCGATGCACGCCGCCAACAGGGCGGCCACACACTTTTTCTCCACGAAACCTCCCCCCGGTTGGTTCCCTGGTTAACCATAGCCCGCATGCGCGCGTGGCCCAAGCGAATATCCGAATCGGACGCAAGCTTTACGTTTCGAAAGGCGGGACGGGGTCGAAAAGCGGCGGAAATCGCCGTGATCAGGGCAAAGCTACGCCAATCCGTTCCGCCGCGCGGATATAATTGGCCATCGCGTCGGCCGCCTCATCCGATAGGTCGATGAATACGCGCCGCCCATCGCGCGGGTCTGCAGTGCGCACGAAAATGCCCTCGTCGGTGAGCCTTTTGATCCAGCGCAGTGCGGTGGTCGGCGGGACCGCGGCGGCGATGCAGAGGCTCGATACCGCGACCGTGCGCTGCTCGATCCGCGCGAGCAGCAGGTCGAGCAGCATGTCCCATGCCGGATCGGCGAACAATTCGCCGCTGAAATATTGATCCCGCAGCCGCCGTGCGCGGATCATCGCGCGAATCGCGGAGATGCCGGGCATCTCCGTCTCGCCACCGCGGCTACGCCGATCGGCCTGCTCGCGCCGGTCACCCTCGCGGCGGTCGGCCGCGCCTTCGCGCCGCTCCGGCCCGGGATGCTTTTCATTTTCGGAAAGCAAAGCGAGCGCGCGCGCGATCCGCCCGACTTCTTCGCTCAGCCGGCGCAATTGCGGCGCCGAATCCTCCTCGGACTCGGTCAAGCCAAGCAGGCCGGAAGACGAACAAGAGAGACCGCGCGCATACGCGCAGAACGTAACGATATTCGGATGGCCCCTTGCACCATGAACGCAACCTAGCGCCACTTGGACCGATGCGCCCTTTTTTTTGTTTCGCTTTGGATGAACCGGCGGAATGAGAGCGCTTTCAACGCCTTGCTTCCTCCATTTCGGAGCAATCCCGCCGGCCCAAAGCGGTTGATTCAGGCCGGGCTCATCGCCGGCTAACGCTCATTCGAACACTTCGCTCAACCGCTGTCCGCCGCCGCGATCGAGCAATTGCGCGGTCGCCACCGCGACGCTGCCCGCATAGAGCGCATGCGCGAAGCCCATGATCAAAGACGTCACCAGCACGACCACGATGGTCTTAAGCGACAACGTATAGGCGGAAACCTGCGCCGTAGCGACGCGCAGCGCCGCGGCCTGATCGGTCGGATGGAACATATCGGTCATCGCCGGTCCCATGCGGATCAGGAAAATCCCGGCATAGGCGACGAACAGGATCAGCATGATCGCGATATAGGCGCCGAGCAATTGCCAGAAGTGGCCGCGCGTCAGCCTCCAGGCCGGCCCGATCACGATCTTGCGCCGTAAGATGGTCATCGGCCCCGCGAGCGCGAGGCGCGTCGCCAGCCAGACGCCGAGCACGATCATTGCCGCCCCAACCAGCAACAGGAAGATGGCGCTTCCGCCGCGCGAGCTTGCGACCAGCGCCATCATCATGGCGCCCGCTATCGCGGCGACGACCATGAGAAGGTAGAAGCCGACGAGCAAGATAAGCACACACCCCAGCAACCGCAGCTCGTCCATACCCAATCGAAGATAGGCGAAGCGGCTCTGCTCGGGAAAAAGGACCGCGCGAAACGCCGCGGCGGCGAGCACGACGAACACGACCACGCCCAGCAGCATGGCAAGCAGGAAAGCCCCCATCGGCGGCAGAGCGGGCCCGGTGCCCGCCTGCTGCTGCAGCATCGCGATCTGCGCCTCGTAAAATGGCCGCATCATCGCCATCATGACAAGGCTGAAGAGGAAGAGGATCGCGCTCCAGACAAGGAGCGCGCGGATATTGTTGCCGATGAAGCGGAACGTACCGCTCAGGATAGAGCCTACCGTGACCATCTTATCCCTCCTGTCATATGGGCCGCCCCCGGCCCTGCCGTCACCTCAATGGCCGAGCGCCTTCACGATCTCTTCGACCATCTTCTTCGCATCCGCGAGCAGCATCATCGTATTGTCGCGGTAGAATACCTCGTTATCCACCCCGGCATAGCCGACACCGCCCATGCTCCGTTTCACGAACAGCACGGTCTTGGCCTTCTCCACGTCGAGCACGGGCATGCCGTAGATCGGCGACGACTTGTCGGTCTTCGCCGCCGGATTGGTGACGTCGTTGGCGCCGATCACGAACGCGACGTCGGTCTGCGCGAACTCGCTGTTGATGTCCTCGAGCTCGAACACCTCGTCATAAGGCACGTTCGCCTCGGCCAGCAGCACGTTCATATGGCCGGGCATGCGGCCGGCGACCGGGTGGATCGCATATTTGACGGTGACGCCCTCGGCCTTGAGCTGGTCCGCCATCTCCCTGAGCGCATGCTGTGCCTGCGCGACCGCCATGCCATAACCCGGGACGATGATGACCTGCTCGGCCTGGCTCATCAGGAAGGCCGCATCCTCGGCGGAGCCGCGCTTCCACGGCCGGTCGATCGCCTGGCCGCCGCCGGCCGCCGCGCTCGAATCGCCGCCAAATCCGCCCGCGATCACGCTGATGAAGCTGCGGTTCATCGCGGCGCACATGATGTAGGACAGGATCGCGCCCGATGATCCGACCAGAGCGCCGGTGATGATCATCGCGCTATTGTGGAGCGTGAAGCCCATCGCCGCCGCGGCCCAGCCCGAATAGCTATTCAGCATCGACACCACGACCGGCATGTCCGCGCCGCCGATCGGAATGATCAGCAGGAAGCCGATCAGGAAGCTGAGGCCCGTGATCGTGAAGAAGACCCACGGCGCTTCGTCGGTCAGGAAATAGGCGATCAGGCCGATGATCAGCGCAAGCGTGCCGAGATTGATGATATGCCGTCCCGGCAGCATGATCGGCTTGCCCGACATGTTGCCGTTCAATTTGAGAAAGGCGATCACCGAGCCCGAGAAGGTGATTGCGCCGATCGCGATGCCGAGCCCCATCTCGATCCGGCTGATCTGATGGATCGCGCCACCCGGCTCGGCAATGCCGAAAGCGGCGGGATTGAGATAGGCCGCGACGGCAACGAGCACCGCCGCAAGACCGACGAGCGAGTGGAAAGCGGCCACCAACTGCGGCATCGCGGTCATCGCGATCTTGCGCGCGGTGATCAGGCCGAACGCGCCGCCGATCAGGATCGCCACCCCGATCTCAGGCAGGGAAGCGATCTGATGCGTGACGAGCGTGGTCCCAACCGCGAGCGTCATGCCGAACATGCCGAAACGGTTGCCGCGCCGGCTGCTGGTCGGGCTCGACAGGCCCCTGAGCGCGAGGATGAAGCACACGCCCGCGACCAGATAGGCCAGCATCGCCCACGGGTTCGCTATCACCTGCTCCATTTATTCCTCGTCCCCCTGTGCCTGCGGCCGGGTCACTTGCCCGCCGCCGGTCTGTCCTTCTTCTTGTACATGGCGAGCATCCGCGCCGTGACCGCGAAGCCGAAGATATTGACGCTCGCCAGCGCGACCGCGGTGAGCCCGAGCCATTTCGACGTCGCCGACCCCGCCGCCGCGCTGGCGATCAGCGCGCCGACGATGATCACCGACGAGATCGCGTTGGTCACCGCCATCAGCGGCGTGTGCAAGGCGGGCGTGACCGACCAGACGACATAATAGCCGACGCAGCAGGCCAGCACGAAGATCGACAGGATCGAGATGAAGTCCATCAGACGGCTCCAGCCATGTTATCCTCCCCCTGAGGGGGAGGGGGACCAGCCGCAGGCTGGTGGAGGGGGCGGATGGCCGCGATCCCGCGGACAACAGATTCAAGATCGTGCAGAACGAACTGCGCGGGGATACGAAGAACCTTCAGCCCCCGCGCTGCGAACCAGGCGTCGCGCGCCGCGTCACGCGCGGGGCGATCACCAGTCTCGTGTGCATAGCTGTCGATCTCAACGATCAGCCGAGCCTCATGGCAATAGAAATCCGCGACATACGGGCCGGATGGATGTTGCCGGCGAAACTTAAGGCCAGCCGGTCGAGCCCGTAGCGCCTGCCACAGCACGACCTCTGGCAATGACATGTCCTGATGAAGCTGCCGCGCACGCTTTGCCGTGACCTCATTGCCTTGAAGCATCGCTCAATTCCTCCCCTGCAAGGGGAGGTGGCGGGCGCCAGCCCGACGGAGGGGTGTCCCCCATGCGATCGCGGCACTCCAGACCGGCGGGGGATACCCCTCCACCGCTTCGCGGTCCCCCTCCCCTTGCAGGGGAGGATTGAGCGGGAGGATCATGAAAGCAGCCTCGGGTTCACGACCTTGCCGTCCTGGGTCAGCCGGATCGCGCCGCCGATCTCGTCGTCGAGTTGCGGCAGGCCGCCCTCCTTATCCCAGAATGCCGAGAGGAAGTTGAACAGGTTGCGCGAGAAGAGCGCCGAGGCGTCCGCCGCGAGGCGCGAGGGCACGTTGCGGTGGCCGACGATCTTGACGCCATGCTTCTCGACGATCTCACCCGCGACCGCGCCCTCGACATTGCCACCCTGTTCGACCGCGAGGTCGATGATCACGCTGCCTGGCCGCATCGACGCGATCTGCGCGTCGCTGATTAACCGTGGCGCGGGACGCCCCGGAATCAGCGCGGTGGTGATGACGATGTCCTGCTTGGCGATATGCGCCGACACCAGCTCAGCCTGCGCTTTCTGATATTCTGGGGACATTTCGGTCGCGTAGCCGCCCGAGCCTTCGCCTTCGATCCCGGTGACATTCTCGACGAAGATCGGCTTGGCGCCCAGCGACTGGATCTGCTCCTTGGTGGCCGAGCGCACGTCGGTCGCGGAGACCTGCGCGCCCAGGCGTCGCGCCGTCGCGATCGCCTGGAGGCCGGCGACGCCGACGCCCATCACGAACACGCGCGCGGCCGAGACCGTGCCCGCCGCCGTCATCATCATCGGGAAGGCGCGGCCATATTCCGACGCCGCATCGAGCACGGCCTTGTAGCCGGACAGGTTCGATTGCGAGGACACATCCCCGCGACGATCCAGGCGCCCTTTTTCGCGCTCTTCAGACTGTCGGGATCGGGGCCCTGCACCCCCAGAATGATATCGGCATCCTTGACCGTCGCCGCGCGCGTTCCGACTTTTGCGCCGGCGGCCTCATAATCGGCATCGGCAATCGAGGCGCTGGAGCCCGCGCCGCTTTCGACCGCAATCTCCGCGCCCAGCCCGATGAACTTCTTGACCGTCTCGGGCGTCGCAGAAACGCGCTTTTCGCTGGCCGCGCTCTCCTTCACGACCGCGATGCGCACTGCCATCAGATTAGCGCGTGATCAGGTATATGACGAGGAAGGCGATGATCAGGCAGGCGATCGCGCCATATTTGAACAGGCCGATGAAGTGCGAATAGGTCCGCTCGTGCGCGGGCATATCCATCTTGGCGCCGCCTTCGGCCATCTTGTCTTCCCCGTATCAATAAAAAGGTCGCCCAGTGATTAGCCGGGTGTTCGACGCGCCTCAAGGGCGGATCGCTATGCGTTTCGCGGCGCAGGCGAGTCTTTCGTGCAACACCCACAACAGGTTGAGTCCAACCGCCGTGTCGGACTCCCACATCCTGTGGATAACTTTATCCGCACACGATCATCCACCCATCCCGCAAGAGGTTCGCCCTGGCCGTCCCCGCTTGACCGGGGAGTCCACCCCACGCCATCAGGCGACACTCGTGCTGAATGAACGAGGGGGCTCAAGCGTGGGTGCGTTGCGACCGATACGGAAGGCGGAGACGCGTCCGGCGCTGGCCTTGTTGCCGCTCGACACGATCCTGCAGGGTGATTGTGTGGCCGAAATGGCCAAGCTGCCCGACAAATGCATCGACATGATCTTCGCCGATCCGCCCTATAATCTGCAGCTCGGCGGCGACCTGCATCGTCCCGAAGGCGGCAAGGTCGACGCGGTGA
This sequence comes from Sphingomonas sp., assembly GCA_019508115.1. Lineage (GTDB taxonomy): Bacteria > Pseudomonadota > Alphaproteobacteria > Sphingomonadales > Sphingomonadaceae > Sphingomonas_I. The sequence goes on along the minus strand of JAEKMC010000130.1, from coordinate 10,964 downwards.
TGGATCATTGGGACCGGTTCGACAGCTTCGAGGCCTATGACCGCTTCACCCGCGCCTGGCTGGCCGAGGCGCGCCGCATCCTCAAGGATGACGGGTCTTTGTGGGTGATCGGCAGCTACCACAATATCTTCCGCGTCGGCGCGGCGTTGCAGGATGCGGGATTCTGGATCCTGAACGATATCGTGTGGCGCAAGGCCAACCCGATGCCCAATTTCAAGGGCACGCGCTTCACCAATGCGCACGAGACGATGATCTGGTGCTCGAAACACGAGAAAGCGCGTTACACGTTCAATTATCGCGCGATGAAGGGATTGAACGACGACGTGCAGATGCGCTCCGACTGGAGCCTGCCGATCTGCGGCGGCGCCGAGCGGCTGAAGGACGATGACGGGCACAAGACGCATCCGACGCAGAAGCCCGAAAGCCTGCTCTATCGGGTGATGCTCGCCGCATCGAAGCCGGGCGATATCGTGCTCGATCCCTTCTTCGGCACGGGCACGACCGGCGCCGTGGCGCGCCGCCTGCGCCGCCGCTGGATCGGGATCGAGCGCGAGGACAAATATGTGAATGCCGCGCGCGCGCGCATCCATTCCACGCTTCCGCTCGACGAAAGCGCGATGGAAGGCGTGCCGGAGAAGGCGTCCCAGCCACGCGTCGCCTTCGGCCTGCTGGTCGAAAGCGGCATGGTCGCGCCGGGCACGATCCTGATGGACGCCAAGCGCCGCTGGCAGGCCGAGGTGAAGGCCGACGGCTCGCTCGTGTGCGGCCCGCAGGGCGGATCGATCCACCGGCTGGGCGCGATCCTGCAAGGGGCGCCATCGTGCAACGGCTGGACCTTCTGGCACGTCGAGGAGAGCGGCAATCTGGTCGCGATCGACGCGCTACGGCAGAAGCATCTCGCTGAATTCGTGGCCTGAGGCAGCCTGTTCCCCGGCGCAAGCCGGGGTCCAGCCCCGTCGGAAGAAGCGCGATAGGGAGCCCGCGCTACCGCGGGGATTCTCCGGTCTCCACTGGGCCCCGGCTTTCGCCGGGGAACGACATTTTAGGGTCCGGACTCATTAGAGCCACCAGATGACGGTGGCGGCGATGGCGATGGTGGCCATGAAAGTTTTGATGTTGCGGTCGAAGCGCATGGCGACGCGTCGCCAGTCCTTGAGGCGGCAGAACATGCGCTCGATGATGTTGCGCTGTTTGTAGATTGCCGGATCGTGGGGGATCTGGACTTTGCGATTGCGTTTGGAAGGGATGACGGCTTGCGTGCCGCGCTCAGCGAGCCAGGCGCGCAGTTCGTTGCCGCAATAGCCTTTGTCCCCAACCAGTTCGGCAGAAGGCGGCACCGCGGCGATGCAATCCTTGGCGACGCGCATATCATGCACATTGCCAGGGGTTATCATCAGCACATAGGGGCGGCCTTTGGTGTCGCACAGAGCGTGGACCTTGGAGTTGCGACCGCCCCGTGTCTGGCCGATACCATTGGCCAAGGCCCCCCTTTTGCGCCGCCGGCGGTACGATGGGCCTTGATACACGTGCTGTCGATGAACAGCCGATCCGGCACCCCCTCAGCACCGGCAAGCGCATTGAAGATGCCTTCCCACACACCGCGTTCGGCCCAGCGCACGAAGCGGTTGTAGAGCGTCTTCTTCGGACCATAGACATGCTCGGGGCAGTCGCCCCAGCGGCCACCGCTTTGCAGTGCATGAACGATGCCCGAAAGCACCCGACGGTCATCAACACGCGGCATCCCGCGCGTGTCAGTCGGCAACAAGGGCTCGATCCGCGACCACTGCGCATCCGAAAACCAGAAAAAATCCGCCATCGCCAACGCCTCCTCACAAGAAGCGTTGAATCACAATCAGACGCAATCGGGAATCCCGTTAATGGGTCCGGACCCTAGTAACCGGCCGACTTGAGCTGCGCGCGCAGGTTCAGCAGCATTGTTTCGGACACCGGCGGCAACTCCGCCGCAGGCTTGCCATGGCGCAGGCGCTCGCGATCCCTTTCCGACGGCTCGACCGCGCGGACCCGCACCGCCGCATTGCCGATCGCCTTGACCCCCAATTGCGCCGCAGCGCCCCGCGAGAGATCGATGATGCGGGGGCCCTTGATGAAGGGGCCGCGATCGTTGATGCGGACGACGATCCGGCGCCCGGTTTGAAGCGAGGTCACCTCGACATAGGTCGGCAAGGGCAAGGTAGTGTGCGCGGCGGTGATCCAGTCGGGGCGGAAGCGTTCGCCATTGGCAGTCTTGCCGCCTGATTCCGGCCCGTACCAGCTGGCATAACCGAGCATGTCGTAATTCGGATCGGCGGTAGGCACGAAAGTCTGGCCGCGCACGCTATAGGGCCGGCCGATCCGCACCGGCGTGTCGCTCACCGGGCGGTAATTGCCGCCCGCGCAGGCGGACAAGGCCAGCAACGCCGCCACCGCGCTTGTCGTCCTAACCCTCCGCATGCCCTCTTCCTAGAGGGTGGTCGCGACAAATAAAGAGCGGATAGCCGGTCGCGCGCTACCCGCGTCGGCTTTAAGGAGGGGATATGACCAGCCACCACCTGCGCCATTCGCATCGCGAGAGCCACGCCCTCGAACATGTCGGCTGGCTGCGCGCCGCCGTACTCGGCGCCAATGACGGCACACTTTCGACCGCGAGCCTGATCGTCGGGGTGGCGAGCGCCTCCTCAGGCCCGCGCGAGATGCTGATCGCGGGCACCGCCGGGCTGGTCGCAGGCGCGCTGTCGATGGCGGCGGGCGAATATGTCAGCGTCAGCTCGCAGGCCGACCTTGAACATGCCGACCTCACCCGCGAACGGCATGAGCTCCGCGACGATCCCGAAGGCGAGCTGAGGGAGCTGACCGGCATCTATGTGAAACGCGGGCTCGACCCCATGCTCGCCGCCGAGGTCGCCAGGCAATTGACCGAACATGACGCGCTCGGCGCACATGCCCGCGACGAACTCGGCTTGTCCAAGGCAATGGCCGCACGGCCCACGCAGGCCGCGCTGGCTTCGGCTTTCTCGTTCGCCGTCGGTGCGGCAATCCCGCTCGCCGTAGCCGCGCTCGTGCCGTTCAACCATGCCTCGGTCGCGGTGGTGACCGTGTCGGTGGCGATGCTGGCGGTGCTGGGCGGGCTCGGCGCGCGCACCGGGCGCGCTCCCGTCATTCGCGCGGTGCTGCGCGTGGTGGTGCTCGGCATTGCGGCGATGCTGTTGACGATCGGGATCGGCAAATTGTTCGGCACGACCGTCTGATCATGGCTGACCGCATCTATCTCCGCCCGACCGGCTTCGTCGACGCGCCGTTCGGTTATGATGGGCAGGTGCTGCGGCTGGCCGGTGGATTATGTTTTTTTGCCGCATTCGAACTGATCGAGATGCGCAGCGGCAAACGCGTGCGACAGACCCTGCTGCCGGTCGAAGCCCTTGATTCGTATATCGATTCACTCCCACCGGAAACGGCCGAACAGGCGAGAGCGATATTCGAACGCCTGACGTGCCCGCGCGCGCCGCTCAAGCTGGGCGCGCGCATGATCCCGCTCGACCAGCCGCAGGTGATGGCGATCCTCAACGTCACGCCCGACAGCTTTTCCGACGGCGGCGCGCATGCCGACCCCGCTGGACTTGGGATGGACATGCTGCGGACCGGCGCCGCGCTGATCGACGTCGGCGGCGAATCCACCCGCCCCGGTGCGAAGCCGGTGTGGGAGAGGGACGAAATCGAGCGTGTTCAACCCGTGATCCGGCTGCTCGCCACGGGCGGGGCCGCCATCTCGATTGACACGCGCAAGGCCGAAGTGATGGAGGCCGCGCTCGACGCGGGCGCGGGACTGGTCAATGATGTTTCGGCGCTGACGTGGGACGACCGCGCGCTGGAGGTGGTGGCGCGGCGCGGCTGTCCGGTCGTGCTGATGCACCATCAGGGCAATCCCGAGACGATGCAGCACGATCCGCGCTACGACGACGTGCTGATCGATGTCTACGATTGGATCGAAGCACGGATCGAGGCGGCGGTCGCGGCGGGAATCGACCGGTCGAATATCCTGATCGATCCCGGCATCGGCTTCGGCAAGACGCTCCGCCACAACCTCGCCATCCTCAACGGCCTGTCGCTGTTCCACGGCCTTGGCTGTCCGATCATGCTCGGCGCGAGCCGCAAGCGCAGCATCGGCGCGCTGTCGCAGGAGGCTGCGGCCGATCAAAGGCTTGGCGGATCGGTTGCGCTTGCGGTGCTGGGTGCGGCGCAGGGCGTGCAGCTACTGCGCGTCCATGACGTGTTCGAGACCGTCCAGGCGCTGCGCGTCTGGCGCGGCCTTCGCGACGAGGCGCTCTCCCCACTCTGATCGGGTGCGGGCGCGCTGATGGTTCGCCCGTTCGCCCGCTCGCCAGTTCACGAAGAGCCGGTCGCATAGGCCCGATTGGTCGTGCAGGCCGGATGGAGCCGTTTCGGCGACAGTCGGTTCCTAGCGACGTTTTATAGAAAGCCCCTTGGCAGTACCGCTGTCAGATTGAGGAGTTCGAGTGTGTTTCGGAAAATGCGGGAAAATCCATCCGATCAGCGCATGATCGACGAAAAGGTGATCGATGCGCGCGTGCACGAGCTGCTCTCGCTTTTCACCCCCGACGCGTCCCTGAACGTGCATCGGCTGCGGCTGCTCGCCAATGCGATCGAGCCGCTTGCATTGAACATCAAGCAGATGGGCTATGCGCTGGCGCGGCAATTGGCCGACGCGTTGCCGCGCCCGGGCCCGACCCAGGCGCGGCGTGTCGACCTACCCAACAGCCTGTCCACCCAGGCGGCGATCGAAAGCGATTGGGCGGCGCATTGGTGCAACGAGCTGAAGATCCCGGTGGTCTATCATCGCAAGATCTGGGAATTGTGCTTCGTCCTCCAGTCGATCTACGACCGGGGCCATATCCGCCCGGGCGCACGGGGCCTTGGCTTTGGCTGCGGCACCGAAGCACTGCCTTCCTATCTTGCCGCGCATGACGTTTCGATCCTGGCGACGGATCAGGCGCCGCAGTCGGCGGAGCAAGCGGGCTGGGTTCATAGCGGGCAGCACACGACCGCGCTCGATCAATGCTTCATGCCGCATCTGGTCGATCGCGCGCATTTCGACCGCAACGTGGCGATGCGCTTCGTCGACATGAACGATATCCCCGACGACCTTGAGGATTTCGATTTCTGCTGGTCGATTTGCGCGCTCGAGCATCTCGGCTCGATCGATCACGGCCTGCGCTTCATCGAGAACAGCCTGAAGACGCTGCGGCCGGGCGGACTTGCGGTCCACACTACCGAATTCAACATCCGCGACGACGGGCCGACCATCGACAATTGGCCGTCGGTCGCCTTCCAGCGCAAGCATATGGAGCGGATCACCGCCAAGCTGCGCGCGCAGGGCCACAAGGTGGCGCCGTTCGATTATTCGCTTGGCGACGGCCCACTCGACCGGTTCGTCGATCTTCCGCCCTTCGTCCAGGACCTGCCCGACACGATTAACAAATGGCTCGGCGATCCGGTCCATATCAAATTGGCGATGGATGGGCTGGTGGTAACCTGCATCGGCATCGCGATCGAGAAAGCGGCAGACTAGAGGGCGAAGGAAAAGCTGGGCTCCCAGCTTCGATTTTGCCTACAAGCCATCGGCGTCCTGAAGCGCGATCTCGCCTGCCAGCCCTGAAAACAGGTCGCCGAACGATTGGCGGTGGTGCGGCGTATGGCCGTGCGTGCGGACCGCCGCGCGGTGCACGGGGGTGCCGTAGCCCGCATTGGACGCCCAGGCATAATGGATATGGCGTTGGCCCAACCGGGCCATCAGCCGGTCGCGCAGGACCTTGGCCATGATCGATGCGGCGGCGATCTGGGGGACCTTGCCGTCGCCTTTCACCACCGCCTGCGCATCGCCCGAAAGGCCGCGCGGCACGTCGAGTCCGTCGATGCGGATCGGGGCGTCGATACCCAGCCGCGTCACCGCCTGGTGCATCGCCTGGAGCGTCGCATTGCGGATATTATAGACGTCGATGTAGCGCGCCGAGCGCGCGGCGAAGTGGAATTTCGAGACGCGCGCGATGATCGGGAACAGTTCCTCGCGCTCGGCACGATCGATCCTCTTGCTGTCGTCGAGCCGGCCGAGAACGCCCTTGGGCAGCGCTTCGGGCTCGAACCACAAGGCACACACCACCACCGGTCCGCAGATCGCGCCGCGTCCGACCTCGTCGCAGCCGATCACGGGCGGAAACAGGCTCGCGCGTTTGCGGAAGAAAGGGCGGCTGACGGCCATATATAGGGTTATGACAGGCCGAAGCGCGCGCGTCATCAGACGGGTGCGCAACATCCCCATTATCCACAGCTTGCGCGGAATCGCGGAGACGCGCACAGGAGCGGGCATGGCGGAGGAGCATCAGCAATCGGACGCGCGCGCGCATCGCATCGCCAAGGCCTCGCTTGGCGTATTGCTCGCTGTGTTCGGCATCTGGATCAGCGTGAGCTTCATCCCGGCTTTGATCTGGGCCGCGATCATCGCGATCGCGATCGACCCGATCTATGCGCGAGCCGAGCTGCGTTGGCCGGGCGGACGCCGTGCCTGGTTGCCCGCGATCGCGAGAATCCTCATTGCCCTGCTCGTGCTCGCACCGCTCACCGTTGCGGTGGTCGAGGCGGCACGCGAGGCGCGCACCGTGGTCGCCTGGCTCGCGGACGCGCGCGCCAACGGCCTCGCCCAGCCCGGATGGGTCCAGCAGATGCCGTTCGCCAACGAGATTTCGAGCTGGTGGCAGAATAATCTGGCTACGCCCGAGGGCACGGCGCTGCAGCTCGATCGCGTCCAGGGGACATTGCTCGGCGGCAATTCGGCGATCGTCGGACGCAATCTGATCCGGCGATCGGTGGTGTTCGCCTTTACCTTGATCGCGCTCTTCTTCCTGCTGCGCGAGCGGGACAGCTTCATCGAGCATCTTCAAGCGGGCGGCCGTCGCCTGCTCGGCAATTGCGGCGACCGGATCGGCGCGCAATTGGTCCGTTCGGTACGCGGCACGATCGACGGCCTCGTGCTGGTCGGAATTGGCGAGGGTGCGGTGATGGCGGTCGTCTATCTCGTCTCGGGCGTACCTCATCCGATCCTGCTCGGACTTTTGACCGCGGTCGCGGCGATGATTCCGTTCGGTGCGGCGGTGATGTTCGGCATCGCGAGCCTCATGCTGATCGGCCAGGGCGCGGTCGGCTGGGCGGTCGGGGTGTTCGCGATCGGCATGGTCGTGGTCGGGATTGCCGACCATTTCGTGCGCCCCGTCCTGATCGGCGGCTCGACGCGCCTGCCCTTCTTGTGGGTATTGATCGGCATCCTTGGCGGCGTCGAAAGCCTGGGCCTGCTCGGGCTGTTCGTCGGGCCCGCGACGATGGCCACATTATTCATGCTATGGCGCGATTATATCAACGGCACCGATTTCAGCGACGGATCGCCACCACTTGCCCTGCGAGGCGATCCACCTCTGCCCGATTGTGACTGACGTAGAGGATCGGTAGTTTGAGCGCGTCGCGCACGCGTTCGATCATGGTCATGATCTCGTCGGCACGCGCGCGATCGAGCGACGCGAGCGGTTCGTCCAGCAGCAGGAAGCGCGGATTCGACAGCAAGGCGCGACCGATTGCGACGCGCTGCGCCTCCCCACCCGACAGGGTGCGCGGCCAGCGGTCAAGCAGAGCGTCCAAGCCGAGCAGGTCCACCACTTCCTTCAGCGTCACCGCCGTCTCGCCTTGGCCTGCTCCGTAAAGCAGGTTGGGACGCACCTTGAGATGCGGGAACAGGCGTCCGTCCTGGAATACATAACCGGCGTGGCGCGCTTCCGGGGGCAGGTTCACGCCTTCGCCGAACAGGATCTGGCCGCCGACCGCGATGGTGCCGCGATCGGGCGTGAGCAGGCCCGCGATCATGTTGAGGATGCTGCTCTTGCCGCTGCCGGAAGGGCCGAACAAGGCGGTCACGCCCGCGTCGCTCGCGAAGGACACCGCGATCTCGGCCTCGCCCAGCCTTTTGGCGACATCCACCTCAAAGGACATGCGCACGCCCGCCTTGACGCCGCACCAGCCATTCGGACGCGATCAGCGCGCCCAGCGACAGGGCCACCGAGACCAACGCCAACCGCACTATCGTGCTGTCCCCATCGGGCAATTGGAGCGCGGTATAAATCGCGATCGGCAGGGTGCGCGTCTGACCGGGGATATTGGAAACGAAGCTGATCGTCGCGCCGAACTCGCCGAGCGAGCGGGCAAATCCCAGCACCAGCCCCGCCCAGACGCCAGGCAGCGACAAAGGCAGGGTGATCGTGCGGAAGGCCCGCCAGGGGCTCGCCCCGAGCGACCGCGCCGCGCCCTCAAGCCGCCGATCGACCGCTTCGATCGACAGCCGCATCGCGCGCACCATCAAGGGCAAAGCCATCACGGCTGCGGCCAAGGCGGCGCCGGTCCAGCGGAACATGAGAGTCACACCGAAAGCCCGGTCTAGCCAGCCCCCGATCGGGCCCGACCGCCCGAACAGGATCAGCAAGATCCACCCCGTCACGACGGGTGGCAAGACGAGTGGCAGGTGCACGACCGCATCGAGCAGGATCCGCCCCGGGAAGCGGCCGCGCGCCAGCACATAGGCCAGCGCGAACGCGACCGGCAAAGTCAGCACCACACCCACGATCGCCACCTTGAGCGAGAGGCGGATCACCTCCCAATCGTCGGGCGTGAGGATCATGCTCGTTGTCCCGGCATCATCCTCGTCACCCCAGCGAAAGCTGGGATCTCGGGAGGTTGTTTCCTGAGGCAAGCTTCGTCCCATTTCCTCCTGAGATCCCAGCTTTCGCTGGGATGACGATTTGGGAGGGAGTCGCCCGTCACTTCGGCTGGAAACCGTAGCGCTTGAAGATCGCCTTGCCCGCACCGGAGATCAGGAAACGGCGGAAGCCCTCCGCATCGGGGCTGGTCGAGGCGGTCAGCAGCGCGATCGGATAGGTGATGGGGGCATGGCTGGAGGCAGGGAAGACACCCACGATCTTCACGCCTTTGGAGGCATAAGCGTCGGTCGCATAGACGATGCCAAAGGGCACCTCGCCGCGCTCTACCAGGGCGAGCGCCGAGCGGACATTGTCCGCGCCCGCGACGTGCGACGCGACCGCATCCCAGACGCCGAGATTGGTCAGCGCCTCCTTGCCATATTTGCCTGCGGGGACCGAACTGACCTCGCCCATCGCCAGCTTGCCGTCGCCGAGCAAACGGGCAAGCGGGAAGTCCGGTTTGATCACCACCGGCTTGGCCGATGCGGCCGGCGCGACCAATACGAGACTGTTGGCGAGGAAAGAGATGCGCGTGCCCGCCTTCACCAGTCCATGCCTGGCGACATCGTCCATCCACGGTTCGTCGGCGGAGATGAAAATGTCCGCCGGCGCACCGGCATCGATCTGCTTGGCCAGTACCGAGGACGAGGCGAAGGACAAGACCGGCCGCGCGTGATGCCGTGCCGCCCAGGCATCGGCGGCGGCGTTCAGGCTTTCCTGCAAGCTCGCGGCCGCGAGCACCAACGGCGGCGCGGCAAAGGCCGGCGCGCCGAGCAAGGCAAGGAGGAGCAGGAGCAAGCGGCGCATCGACACCCCCTATCGGAACAGTTTGAGATCGATCGCCTCGGCCATCGCCTTGTAGCCGGCGTCCTTGGGATGGAGATGATCGCCGCTGTCATAAGCGGCAGCCATGGTCAGCGGATCGGCCTTATCGGCGACCGCGCGGTCGAGGTCGATCACCGCATCGAAATTGCCTGCCGTGCGGGCCCAGCGGTTGGCGGTCTGGCGTATCGCCTCGCCCGCCTCCGACCAATAGCCGGCCCCCTTATAGGGCAGGATCGTCGCGCCATAAACCTTGATGCCATGCGCATGCGCACGCGCGACGATCTGACGGTAAGCGGCGATGACATCCTCAGCCTTTGGCGCGGTGGCAGGCGAATATTTGGCCGCGCCGATATCGTTGACGCCTTCCAGCACGACCAGATAGCGCACGCCCGGCGCCGACAGCACGTCGCGGTCGAACCGCGCCAGCGCGGCCGGGCCGGCGCCGGTGAGCAGGAGGCGGTTGCCCGAAATACCGGCATTCGCCACCGCGAAACGCGTGATTCCCGCACGGCTGAGCCGCTCCGCGAGAATATCCGGCCAGCGCTGATTCTGGTCCTTGGTGGATACCGCGCCATCCGTGATCGAATCGCCGAGCGTGACGATCGTGCTGGCTGCGGGCCCGCCCGAGACGTCGATCCCGCTCAGGATATAGCGCTCGGTCGCCGTGCGCCCGCCGGAAAGCGTCGCCGCGCCGGTCTGGTCGCCGGGCACGACCTGCGTGGTCGCAACGCCGAGCGTATGGATCGTCACGCGCGTCGCCTCGCCGGGAACATGGATGCTGACCACCAGTTTCGAGAGAGCAGGCACCGTCAACGCCACCGGATCGCTTTCGAGCGGCGCGAAGGCGGGGATGGTCGGCGCGGCGAACCCGGCGAAGGTGACGATCCGGTCCGTGCCCGGTTGCGGCACTCCGTCCGGCCCGGCGAGCGCGACATGAACCGCGCCGATCGCCAGCGGCGCGTCGGTCATCTCGTTGGACAGGCGCAGCCGCAGGCTACGCCCGCCCGTGCTCACCCGCGCGACCATGCGAAAGGTGACGTCGCTCATCGGAACGATCGGATGGCCGGGCCAGGCGGTTTGTATCTCGACCGGCGGTGCTTCCCACGTCCTTACCCAGGAACTTGCCGCCGATGCGGAGCTTGCCAGCGCGATCGACGCCATGAGCAGGGAAAATATGGTTTTGAGACGCACTGACAGATCCTCGCTTTCCCGGGTCTATTGCCAGCGGGCGGAGGCGATGAACAGAGCGCGTGCCGACTATCGCGCGTCAGGCGATGCGAAATGGATGCCCGCCAAGCCATGCCCCATCGGACCTTGACCATGCCCCAGCCC
>JAEKMC010000144.1 GCA_019508115.1 Sphingomonas sp. | reverse complement strand
AGATGCTCCTGAACGCGCAGAGTCGCGCCCGCCACCGCGACGCTCAAAAATGGGTGCCTGGTCCGCTCCGCGGGCTCCGAAATCGCGAAACATTTCTTCGGCTCGTCGCAAAAAACGGCCCATGTGGCAAAAGTGCCCACGGTCTCGCGCGCGGCCAAAGGCACGGCGAACGACCATATTATAAGGGCGAAACGAGCAACCCGCATCGGCTCTCCATCGGCCGCCACATTCCTGCCCGCAACCTAAACCTCACCTGACAGCTCCGTTCAGTCCGCTGCAATGCAGCAGGGCGCTTTGGCGCCGCCCCGCCTGTCGGGAGAGCAGGTGGGAAGAAAAGCAAATGGAGTGCTATCATGTCCAAATATCTTATCGCAGCCCTCGCCGTTTCGACCGCGGCCCTCGCCGCTCCCGCGATGGCGCAGGACGCCGACAAGACCTTTAACGGCGCGCATGTCGAAGCGCTGGGCGGTTGGGACCGCGTGCAGGGCGAAGGCCAGCATGACGACGGCGTCCTCTACGGCGCCGGCGCGGGCTACGACGTCCGCCGCGGCAATGCCGTGTTCGGCATCGAGGGCGAGGTCAGCGATTCGACCCAGAAGCAGAATGTCGGCGCGCTCACCGAGCATGCGTCACGCGACCTGTATGTCGGCGGCCGCGCCGGCGTCGTGGTTGGCGGCAACAACCTGCTCTACGCCAAGGCGGGCTATACCAATGCCCGTTACACGGTGAGCGGCACCGATACCGGTGTCGACCTGGCGCATGGCAACCTGAACGGCGCCCGCGTCGGCGCGGGTATCGAGCACCAGCTGAGCAACAACATGTTCGTGAAGGCGGAATATCGCTATTCCAACTACGAAAAGGGCGTGTCGCGCAACCAGGTGGTCGGCGGCGTCGGCATCCGCTTCTGACGCTTATCCACAGAAAGGAGGGGCCGGGCGCAACGTCCGGCCCCTTTTTCATGGGGTTCCCCTCTGGCCAGTCCCGAACGCCACGTTATAGTGGCTTCCCAAATTTTTCTGCCGGGAGCCGGGGGACACAATGAAGGCGACGATCGAACGAGCGATTCTGCTCAAGGCGCTGGGACATATCCAGTCCGTCGTCGAGCGCCGCAATACTATCCCGATATTGTCCAACGTGCTGATTGAGGCGGTGGAGGGCGGCCTCCGGCTGATGGCCACCGATCTCGACCTTCAGGTGGTCGAAACGATCGAGGCGGCGGTCGATACGCCCGGCGCGACCACCGTCGCCGCGCACACCTTGTTCGACATCGTCCGCAAGCTGGGCGAAGGCAGCCAGGTCGAATTGTCCGCATCCGAAGGCAAGATGCAGGTGATCGGCGGGCGCGCGCGCTTCAACCTGCAGACCTTGCCGCGCGAGGATTTCCCGGTGATCGCGGAAGGCGAGCTGCCGACGCGGTTCGATTTGCCGGCCGAGACGCTGAAGCAGATCATCGACAAGACGCGCTTCGCCATCTCGACCGAAGAGACGCGCTATTATCTGAACGGCATCTTCCTGCACGTCTCGGACGATACGACGCCGGTGCTCAAGGCCGCCGCCACCGACGGCCACCGCCTCGCGCGCGTCACCGTGCCGCGCCCGGATGGCGCCGAGGGCATGCCCGACGTGATCATCCCGCGCAAATGCGTGGGCGAGCTCAGGAAGCTGCTCGACGAGGTCGACGGCTCGGTCGAGGTGTCGCTGTCGCCCACCAAGATCCGCTTCGGGCTCGGCACCGCGATCCTGACGTCGAAACTGATCGACGGCACCTTCCCCGATTATTCGCGCGTCATTCCGACCGCGAACGACAAATTGCTCAAGATCGACCCGCGCAGCTTCGAGGAGGGCGTCGACCGCGTCGCCACCATCGCCAGCGAAAAGACGCGCGCGGTCAAGATGAGCCTCGATCGCGACAAGATCACGCTCTCGGTCACCAGCCCCGAAAATGGCACGGCGGCCGAGGAAGTGCCGGGCGACTATGCCTCGGCCAGCTTCGATATCGGCTTCAATGCGCGCTACCTGCTCGACATCCTGGGCCAGATCGATGGCGACCTGGTCGAGGTGCACCTGGCGGACGCCGCCGCGCCGACGCTGATCCGCGAGAATGACAAGGCACCCGCATTGTATGTGCTGATGCCGATGCGGGTGTGACGCCGGACGAGTCCGGCATCTACAATTTCCGGCGGCTCTCGCCGACGCTGACCACCTCCGGCCAGCCTGACGAGGCGCAATTCGCGGTGCTCCGCGATGCGGGCGTCGAGACGGTGGTCAACCTTGCGCTTTCGACCAGCCCGCGCGCGCTCCCCGACGAGGCGGCGACGCTGGCGGCGCTCGGCTTGCGCTACATTCACATCCCGGTGGAGTTCACGGCGCCAACCGAAGCGAATTTCGAGGCCTTCGCCACGGCGATGGGCGAGCTGGGCGATGCGCCGGTCCATGTCCATTGCGCTGCCAATATGCGCGTTTCGGCCTTCCTCTATCGCTACCGGATCGAGCGGCTCGGCTGGACCGAGGCGCAGGCCCGGCCCGATCTGGACGCGATCTGGGAACCCGATCCCATCTGGCAAAACTTCCTCGAGCAGGGCTAGGCCGCCCGGCCACCAGCGGCTAGCGAAGGCGCATGGCCGCGCTGACCCGCCTTGCTCTCAAGGATTTCCGCAACCATGCGGAGGCGCTGATCGTGCCGGGCCCGGGCTTCGTCATCCTCACCGGTGAGAATGGCGCGGGCAAGACCAACATCCTTGAGGCGGTGTCGCTGCTCACCCCTGGGCGAGGCCTGCGCGGCGCGACTTTGTCGGACATGGCGCGGGCCGACGGGCCGGGCGGGTTCGCGATCGGTGCACGGCTGGGGGACGATGTCGATCTCGGCACCGGAACGCTTGCCGCCGCGCCCGAGCGGCGGCAAGTGCGGATCAACGGCGCCGACGCATCGGCCAACAAGCTCAGCGAATGGCTGTCGGTGCTGTGGCTGACCCCGGCGATGGACCGGCTGCTCCTCGAAAGCGCAGGCGGGCGGCGGCGCTTCCTCGATCGGCTCGTGCTGGCGCGCGAGCCGGGCCATGCCCAGCATTCGAGCCGCTACGAAGCCGCGACACGCGCGCGCAACAAGTTGCTCGCCGAACCCGACAGCGCCGACCCCGCCTGGCTCGCCGCGCTCGAAGCGCTCGCCGCCGAATTGCGCGCCGGGCGCGGACGCGATGCCGCGGCGGGCCGCGCGCTCGCGGGGCCGCATCGCTCCGACCTCGCCGTCACGCATCTCGACAAGGCGATGCCGGCCGAACTCTGTTCGACCGGCGAGCAGAAGGCGTTGCTGCTCGGCATCATCCTCGCCCATGCCGATCTGATCGCGGAGGCACGCGGCGCGCGCCCGATCCTGCTGCTCGACGAGGTCGCCGCCCATCTCGACCCGCTGCGCCGCACGGCCTTGTTCAGCCGCCTGCAAGAGGGTGGTGGGCAGAATTGGATGACGGGCACCGAACCCGGCCTGTTCGCCGATGCAAGCGGGCCAGCGACGCGCCTGACGGTCTCCGCGCAAGGGATAGAATGAACGCGCCACTTGCCAATCCGCGCCGCCACATTCCCGACGGCATGCACTTCACGGAGTGGCGCGCCCGCGACGGCTGGCCGCTGCGCAGCTTTTCCTGGCCGCAGCCGGGCGCGGCGCGCGGCAGCCTGCTGTTCCTGACCGGGCGCGGCGACTTCATCGAAAAATATCTCGAAGTGCTGATCCATTGGCATCGGGCAGGCTGGACCATCGCCGGATTCGACTGGCGCGGCCAAGGCGGATCGGGCCGGATGCTCGCCGATCCGCTGATCTGCCACCAGAGCGATTTCGACATACTCGTCGCCGATCTCGCTGGGTTCGTCGATCATTGGATAGCGGAAACCACCGGCCCCCATGTCATCGTCGCGCATTCGATGGGCGCGCATCTGACGCTGCGGATGCTTGCGGAGCGTCCCCAGGGGATTGATGCCGCGGTACTCAATTCGGCGATGATCGGCATTCGCGTCAAAGGCGTGCCGCCATGGCTGGTGGGCGCGCTCGTCCGCAGTGCGGTGGCGGTCGGCCTGTCCGACCGCCGCATCTCGCGCCGCGATATCGGCGATGTCGGCGGGCGCATGACATCCTGCCCCGATCGCCGCGCCGACAAGATGTGGTGGAAGGCGACCCGGCCCGAGCTCGCCTCGGGCGTGCCGAGCTGGAGCTGGGTCCGCGCCGCTTTCGCCTCGATCGCGCGGCTGACGGATACGGCGCTTGGCCAGATCCGCACGCCGATCCTGCTGACGGCGGCGCGGGCGGACCCAATCGTCGATGTCGGCGCGATCGAACATGCCGCGCGCGTGCTGCCGTATGCCGAGCTGACGATCATCGAGGGCGGCGGCCATGAGATATTGCGCGAAGTCGACGCGCGGCGCCTGCCCCTGCTCGCGCGGATCGATGAATTTCTCGATCGGATCGCGTGAAAAGCCCGTCACCCCGGACCTTTCGACAAGCTCAAGAACGCATACGGCGCCTCGTCCATCAAGGTGCTGAAGGGCCTCGACGCGGTGCGCAAGCGCCCTGGCATGTATATCGGCGATACCGACGACGGTTCGGGCCTCCACCACATGGTGTTCGAGGTGTCCGACAATGCGATCGACGAGGCGCTGGCGGGGCATTGCGACAAGATCGTGATCACGCTCAATCCCGACGGATCGGTCTCGGTCGAGGATAATGGCCGCGGCATCCCGACCGGCATCCATCCCGAGGAAGGCGTGTCGGCGGCCGAGGTCATCATGACCCAGCTCCATGCCGGCGGCAAGTTCGAGAATACCTCCGACGACAACGCCTACAAGGTTTCGGGCGGCCTGCACGGCGTGGGCGTGTCGGTGGTCAACGCGCTCAGCGAATTCCTCGATCTCAACATCTGGCGCGACGGCGAAGAGCATTACATGCGCTTCGTCCATGGCGATGCGGTCGAGCCGCTCAAGCTGGTCGGCACCGCGCCGCCCGGCAAGAAGGGCACCAAGGTCACCTTCCTGCCCTCGCCCGCCACCTTCAAGATCACCGAATTCGATTTCGAAAAGCTTGAGCATCGCTATCGCGAGCTCGCTTTCCTCAATTCGGGCGTGCGCATCTTCCTGGTCGATGCGCGCCATTCCGAGCGGATCGAGCACGAACTCTTCTACGAGGGCGGCATCGCGGCCTTCGTCAAATATCTCGACCGCGCCAAGACGCCGCTCTTCCCCGATCCGATCTCGGTGCACGGCCAGCGCGACGATATCGGTATCGACGTCGCGCTCGAGTGGAACGATTCTTATTACGAACAGACGCTCTGCTTCACCAACAACATCCCGCAGCGCGACGGCGGCACGCACCTGGCTGCCTTCCGCGCGGCGCTGACGCGCACGCTCAATAATTATGCCGAGAAATCGGGCATGATGAAGCGCGAGAAGGTCAGCCTCACCGGCGACGACATGCGCGAAGGCCTGACCGCGATCGTCTCGGTCAAATTGCCCGACCCGAAGTTCGGATCGCAGACCAAGGACAAGCTCGTCAGTAGCGAGGTGCGCCAGCCGCTCGAAAGCCTGATGGCGGACAAATTGGCGGAATGGCTGGAGGAAAACCCCCAGCATGCGCGCTCGATCATCCAGAAGACCATCGATGCCGCCGCCGCGCGCGAGGCCGCGCGCAAGGCGCGCGAGGCCAGCCGCAAGAGCGTGATGGGCATCGCCTCGCTCCCCGGCAAGCTCGCCGACTGCCAGGAACGCGACCCCGCCAAGTCCGAACTCTATCTGGTCGAGGGTGACTCGGCCGGTGGCTCGGCCAAGCAGGGCCGCGACCGCAACACGCAGGCGATCCTGCCGCTCAAGGGCAAGATCCTCAACGTCGAGCGCGCGCGCTTCGACCGCATGCTCTCGTCCAAGGAAGTCGGCACGCTCATCCAGGCGATGGGCACGGGCATTGGCCGCGACGATTTCAACATCGAGAAGCTGCGCTACCACAAGATCGTGATCATGACGGACGCCGACGTCGATGGCGCGCATATCCGCACCCTGCTGCTCACCTTCTTCTACAGGCACATGCCGGAGATCATCGAGCGCGGGCATCTCTACATCGCCCAGCCGCCTCTGTTCAAAGTCACCAAGAGCCGCTCGGAAACCTATCTCAAGGACCAGAATGCGCTCGACGCTTATCTGGTCGACAACGGCCTCGCCGCGGTCATGCTGGACAGTGGCGGCGTGCAAAGGTCGGGCAACGATCTGCGCCAGATGGTCGAACATGCCCAGCGCATGGCGCGGCTGATGGCCTATGTGCCGCGCCGTTATGCGCCCGACCTGGTCGAGGCGCTCGCATTGGGCGGCGCGCTCGATCCCGAGCTGCGCGACGGCAATGCGGTCGCGGGCCGCGTCGCCGGCTGGCTCGGCCGCGCCGACCCCGAGGCCAAGTGGGAGGTCGAGGCAACCCCCGAGGGCGGCTATCATGCGCGGCGCCTGTGGCGCGGCGTGACCGACCATCACGTGGTCGACGCGGCGTTCGTCCACTCAGCCGAAGCGCGCAAGATGCACGGGCTCGCGATTGAGCAGACCGAGGGCTATGCCGCGGTTGGCCGCCTGATTCCGGTCGGCCAGGCTCCGGTGGAAGAGGCTGCGGCCGAGGACGGCGAGGATTCCGCGCCCGTCGTCGACAGCAAGGCGGTCAAGCGCATCACGCGTCCGTCCGAACTGCTTGAGGCGGTGCTGGCGGCGGGCCGCAAGGGCACGGCGATCGCGCGCTACAAGGGCCTGGGCGAGATGAATGCCGAGCAATTGTGGGAAACCACGCTCGATCCCGCCAACCGATCGATGCTCAAGGTCGAGGTCAGCCAGGCCGACGTCGCCGACGAGATCTTCACGCGCCTGATGGGCGA
>JAEKMC010000143.1 GCA_019508115.1 Sphingomonas sp. | reverse complement strand
GCATTGCGGCCCTGACGGTGGCGGCCACACCGGCCGCCGCGGGGCGGATCCTGTTCGTGGGCAACAGCTTTACCTTCGGCGCGGGATCGGCGGTGCGCTTCTTCCACCCCGAACTGGTGCGCGACCTCAACCGCGAGGGCCAGGGCGGCGTACCTGCCTTGTTCAAGATGTTCGCGCAGCAGGCCGGGCTCGATTGGGACGTGAGCCTGGAGACGGCGAGTGGGCGGGATCTCGCCTTTCACCTGACCAACAAAAGGGCCGAACTGACGGGCGCATGGGACGCGGTGCTGCTGCAGGATTATTCGACGCTCGACCGGACCAAGCCAGGCGATGCGAGCGTGCATATCCGCGACGCGGGGCGGATGGCGGCGCTGTTCAAGGCGGCCAATCCGGCGGCGAAAATCTATCTGGAGACGACCTGGCCGCGCGCGGACCAGACCTATCCGGCCGGCAGCCACTGGCATGGCAAGCCGATCCGCGCGATGGCCGACGACCTGGCGCGCGCGAATGCGCTGGCGCTGCTCGCGAACCGCGAGCTCAACGGCACCGCGCCGGTGGGCGAAGCCTGGCTGCGCGCGATGGATCAGGGCGTGGCGGACCCCAATCCCTATGACGGGGTGGCATTCGGCAAGATCGATCTGTGGACCTGGGACCATTATCACGCGAGCGCCTACGGTTATTATCTGGCGGCGCTGGTGATTTTCGGGCGGGTGACGGGGACCGATCCGCGCGCGCTGGGCGAGCATGAGCGTGCGGCGGAGGAATTGGGCTTCAGCGCGCTCACCACGGTGACGCTGCAGCGGATCGCGGCGGAGGCGCTGAATGGAAAGCCAGACGTAGGCAAAACGCGGCCGGGCAGCGCCGGGCATTAATCGGCCGAAGGCGGGCCAATTGCCTTTGGCCGGTTACGCGCTCAACGCTGGCTGCACTTCAAGTCGATCGACGCCATGGCGAGATCGGACGGATGGCCGCCCTCCTTCTCGATTTCACCGTCCACGCAACGCTGCCGCGGCGTGCGCGTGTCCTTTGGCGCGACGGGCACAAGATAGGCATAGGGATGTCCCGGCACGCTAACCAAGCGGCCTCGCGATCGAGTTGGTCTGGCCTGGTGGCCGACGGTCAAGGTCGAGTTGGTGGCGCCGGTCGCGCTGGTGGACGACTGGGCGGAAAGCGGCGTGCCGCCGATCGCGAGCGCCGTTGCCGCCATCGCCAAGGCCAGTGATCCTTGCCACGCCATGCATGAACATATGGACCCGAGCGGGTCTGGCATCAAGACAGACTCCGTCGCCACCAGCTTCCGCGAGTGAAGCACGGCGCTGCACACAACCCAGTGGATCCGCGCCCGACCTGCCCGGTGCGCCGCAATCGACCCGGCCCTGACGGATTGGCAGATAGGCATTTCCGCGCCATGCGCGATGCGGTCGCCTACCAAGCGTATCTGGCGCGGAACTTCGTTCAACACTGCCTTGAGTGAGTCCCCCGCAGCAAGCCCTATGATCATTCGATCCGGAAGGCCTGACGGATCAGGCTGAAGCCGATCGCGACCGCGGTGACGCTGCCGACGAAGCGTAAAGCCGGCTGATCGACGAGCAGCGCGATGAGGATTCCGGCGAGGATCGCGGTTGCGCCGTACGCGGCGAGGCGCGGATCGACGCGGCTCACGAACGGTCGCCGCCGCCGCGCGTCGCCCGGCGCCATCGGAGTATGGCCGCGAAGATCGCGGCGACGGCCACGATCAGACGGAACGCCTTTTCGGAATCATTCGCCGCGGGCGGCAACACGAACAGCACGAAAATCGCGATCAGGACCATCGCGGCGGCGGTAAGTGCCGCCTGTTTGCCTGGAGTGCGTATGACTGCTCCTTATCCGCGCCGACGCGCACTGTGGTGGCGGGCGCAATCCCATTCAGCCAGACGAGGTCGACGGCCTCTTAGATTGCCTCGGAATTTGCGCCCGGCTCTCATCCGCTCAAGGCCCGCCATCATTTCAGTAGGCCGAGGTGACTCCCTCTTACTCAAATCCTGATTGAACGTGGTCCGCATCGAGAGCAGCCGATTCTAACCATCACGGTGCGGCGAAGGCAACATTTCATCGAATTCGCTGCCGTTTTTCCACATCGTCCCGCATCGCGACCGTGGCCGCCGTGACAAGATGGGACCGCGTCAGCAGGTTTCCCAATTTCGAGATACGGCCGTGCCGACGACTTGTCCCCGATTGCCGGACCTTGGGTGTCAGCCCGAGATAAGGGCCGATGTCGGCGGCGCGCGCGAACCGCCATGGATCTTCCACCGCCGTATAAAAGGAGACGGCGCAAATCGGGCCGACGCCCGGAATCCGGAGAAACCGCGAGCAAACTGGATGCGCGTGCGCGAGCGCAACAAAGTCCTTATCCAGCCGCTCGACAAAGCGGCGGATGGCGATCGCCAGGTCAAGCAAAGCGAGGACATCGTCGGACAGATCGATACCAGTCTCGCCGCGCAAGGCATCGAGCGCCGCGCGTACGTTGCGTTCCACGGTCCGGGCTACATAGCCAGTCTTAATCTTGCCGCCGCCGTGCAGCCGGATCAACGACCGCATCATGTTTTCGCAGGTCAGGCGCTGGCGAAGCAGCTTATGGCGGAATTGAAGCTTGGCGCGCAGCCGCTGCGTGTCAAGGCTCTTAAGGTAGACCGAGCGCATCGATGGCAGCTGCAATTTGGCAAGCTCGGCGAGGCCGCGCGCGTCATTGCTATCGGTTTTGTTTCGGCGCACGCGCAGATAGCGGCTGACTTGCCATGCCTCGTAGAGAATCACGCGGTATCCCGCGTCTCGCAGACCCCGGGCCAGCGGAATCGAGCTGCTGGTCGCCTCTGCTGCAATCTCGACAATATGCGTGCGCGATGGTGCGAGCGCTGCGATCATTTCCTCGGCGGTGCTGTTCAGCGTCGCGTCGAGCACGGGGGCAAGCTCGCCATTTATGACGCACAGCCGTGAAGTCTCGGCCCCTGTATCCAATCCGGCCCAGAGTGATTCCCTGACCACGACGCCCTCGAACTGCGACTTGCCATTCACGCCGCCGACGCAGCGGGCGCAGTATGGCAGCCGGCTTGCTCTCGCCAGCGGCGAGCGACCGCACTGGCTTACACCTCGGATAGCGCGGCGAGCAGGTCGGGCCACGCGCGCACCCCGGCGCGAATCCAAATATCAAAAGAGCTGGAGCGGGTGAAGGGACTCAAACCTTCCCTCGCGCTAAGCCTACGCAGCTTTTGCTCCACGACAGGCTTCTTCATGATCTGTGGTTGGGCATTTCCACTGGCTGGGCTCGATGGATGAATCCCGCCTGCCCCGATTGCGGGGCGGCACGATCATGTCCCGCATGCCTGATCGAGAAGAGGGGCTTCTGGGACCGCTTCAGACATGGTGGGTAGTGCAGCTTTCCACCTAGAAGCAGCCGTTCGCGCCGGCATTGGCCGCGAGAGAGACACGGCGAACAGATTTATTCCCTTCACGAGTTCAATCCCATGCACTTGACTCCACGGGAACAAAAATGGAACAAACGTCGTCTCTCAGGAGGTAGCTGTGTCCGATTCGAACCTCGTCGCCGTTGAGGGCGTGCCTAACCGATAGAAAGAGATTTCCATGCAAACCGACGTGCGGCTCAGCGAGGCCGCGCGGGCGATCTATAACGCCTGCTTCACTTTGGCACCTATTCCCTTCGAGGAGGCACGCCGCCGCGGCACATTTCACTATCAGCGCGCTATGGCTGCGGCGGAGAAGGCGCTCAATCAGGTGGCGCGAGTCTAGCATGGGCGCCGCCTCTCCTTCGCTAGCGGAACGGCCGTTCCAACTCTGCCTGGACGTGGATCGCCCGATTCAAGCTAGTCCGCGCCGCGTCATCGCCCGGCGCACAAGAGCCGGGCCGTCGGCTGCGCCAAGCCCCCAGATGGAGATGCCAATGGTCGTGCTGCCGCCAGCTCCCTTCATGCCCTTTGTGCAACGAATGGCGCGGACCGCAGTGCCCGCGGTAGAGACGCGCGCCTCCTTTGGCGAATGGCTCCTTAAGCAAGCGAAGCCGGGCGCGCTTGGCGACCTCGCAAAAGCGGCTCGGCTCGATCGTCAGTTCCCGAAAAGGGGTAGCGCCGATGACGCGCGAGTCCATTTCAGCGCCGTCGGCGCGGACGGCGACGCCTTCGCTGCGCTTGAAGATGCCGAGCGCGAATATGATCGGCAGATGCGATGAGGCAAATCAGTCAGACCGATCTGGCGATCCACATTCATGTCATCCTGACCTGCATGCCGAAAAGCGACCGTACCGCCGGCGGTTGGAGGGGCGAGCAGGCCGTAAGAGCGGCAACCGCGAAGATAATGGAGCTATTCGAGCGGACGGTGATCCTGGCACCTGATGACGTGTTGGAGCATCGGGGGGCGTCCATGAGCCCAAACACTTATAAGAGAGGCAAGTTTGGTGTGACGGAGCCTTGGCCGCCCGAGTTGCCGATGCCGCCGCGAGCCGAGCCCGCCGATAGTGAATCGGGCTGATCGAGTCCACGGGGGGTGCTAATGAAAAGCACACCACCCGGATGCGCCTAAGCTTAAGCGTTGAACGCCAGGGAGTCGAGCCAGAGGACCCAAGCTCGCTCCGGTGGGTAAAGTTCAGTCGCTGGCGCCCCCCATCGCGGTCGCCCGACATCTGCCTGATTGTCGCGATACTCAGAGTCGCCTTGGCCGGTTGAGCGTATCGATCAATGCCTCCTGTGAGGAGGCGTTGGCGATGACGGATTTCTTCTGGTTTTCGGATGCGCGGTGGTCGCGGATCGCACCCTTGTTGCCGACTAAGCTGCCGGTCGCAAATGCGGTCTTATACGAGCAACCGCAGATCCTGAATAATCGGCTGTACCAGCAATATTCGAGAGTCTTCGCCGCAGCCCAGCCATTCCCCAACAACTTTACCTCGGCCGGCAAACGGCGATGAAGCAAGGCGTTTGCAGAGGCTCGAAGGCGGCGACCACGTACATCTGCGAGGGTGGCACTAACGCACCGGCCGCGGTGATCGCTTACGATCTCATTAGCTGTGGTTTGGGTCGCGCCAGTGAAGATCGTGGCGGGACCGGCTATCGTGGCTGGGCTAGCAACGGTCAGACTCACAGCAGAGCCGAGATTGGAATCGCAAGCTGCTCGATTAGGTTCTCACCACGCGCGATCCGGACGATTTCGCGCTCCCAGGTTAGGAACCATGCCCGCTTTTCATCTTCGAGCTCATACGCGTCATACGTGCGTTCGAGTCCCTTCTTGGTGTGGTTGAGCATGGCCTCAGCCGTCTCGTAGTCGACGCGCAGACGCCCATGGACCGAGCGCGATGACATGCTCGACACCGTTTTTTGAACGCTCGGGCGGAATGGTCCATACGCCTTGCTCGACTTCGGACGACCTGCCTTCGGTCAGTTCGTTGCGCCGCACCGCCGTCAGCAGCCACAGCAGCCAGCCTCTTCGAAACTGAAGCGGCTCAAGCGCCACCGCGCGCAAAAACCAGCCTATCTCGTCGAGACTGAGCTTCCGCGACCGCGGCGTCTCGGGAAACCTGAGGTCGCTGAGACGCCGGGCAGGATTCTCCGGCAGCCCGACCTCCAGCCCCCGCAGCGAGGCCGACCATCCAAAGAAAACATTCAATTCCGCCGCCAGCCGATTGGCGCGTATTTTAGCGCGCTTACCCTTGTTGAGCACCAAGGTGACGAGGTCGGCCTCGGTCACCTCGTGGATAAGCTTGTCCGCCAACGCGGGCGCGATGTCGCTTTCGTAGATATAGATCTTGTCCTGGATCGTGCGCGGCTTGTTCGGCCGGTTGACGCCGGACGCACGCCCCTCGTGCACCGCAATCATGTAGAGGCCGTGCGCGCGTCCCACCGTCATGGGCAGAATGGCTCTGGCCTCGCGCTCCGCCGCGCGCGGATCGATCCCCGCCTCCACTTGCGCATTGAGCGTGGTGGCCCATTGCCGCGCATCACAGATGCTTACCGCTGGGAAGAATCCGCCGCGTATGGTGACGATGACATTGGTGGCCGGGATGCGGCGCCGGTAAATCCATCGCCGCCGGTCCGAGCGTATCAGCTCGATCGACAAGCCTGTCGTCTCGGGATCGTCCAGTTTTCGCACGCCCGGAACGGATCCGAGGCATTCGATGGTGGCGGGAAGAAAGGCATTTTTCCTCGGCATGGACCGACTCCCGTCGGCCGGGCACTTCCGCTCCTTGAAAACCCGGGCACAAAATCACCAAAGCCAGGCACAAATCCGGGCACAAGAGGTGTCCAATCCGGGCAAACCGAGTCCAGCTCGGTCCAACCGTCTCCGGGAATTTTTGTAAGGAGGATCAATGCGTTGCGGCCGACATCAAGAGTGATTCGGACCGCTGGAGAGGTGGGGCGGATGACGGGACTTGAACCCGCGACCCTCGGTACCACAAACCGATGCTCTAACCAACTGAGCTACAACCGCCACGCCATGTGCGCCGCCTTGTCGGGCAGGACGCGCGAAGCCCCTTAGGATTGGGGGACGGTCTCGGTCAAGGCATCGGGCTGCGCTTTGTCGCCGCCGTGGCCCCACGGCACCAGCGCCCACAGCCGTTCATGGAAATAATAAAGCAGGATCTTGGTCACCACCTCGGTGCCCGCAATCGAGCCCGCGGTCTTCACATCGGCGGTGAAGATGAAGCCGAGGATGAAGGTATCGATCGAGCCAAGCGTGCGCCAGCTCACCGCCTTCACGAAGGAGCGCGGATGCGATTCACGGCCACGGAACAGGAACATCCAATACTCCTTTTGCCGCGCCCTCTTATCCGCGGATCGGCCCAAGCTCGACAAGGCTTAGCTTGGGTCACGCGAACCGGAACTTGGGGCGGCTCGTGCGTTCCTCCATCATGGCACGCGACGATATCGCCATGGCGCCGATGGAGGCGCGCCTCACGGAAGCGCTGCCGACCGGTGCCGACTGGGCTTATGAGCCCAAATGGGATGGCTTCCGCTGCATCGCCTATCGCGACGGCGACGCGGTGACGCTCATGTCCAAATCGGGCAAACCGCTCGGGCGCTATTTCCCCGAGGTGGTCGAGATGCTCGCGGGGCTCGCTCTGTCCCGATTCGCGCTCGATGGCGAATTGGTGATCGCCACCGGCGACAGCCTTTCCTTCGCGGCGCTGCAAATGCGGCTGCATCCCGCCGAAAGCCGGGTGCGCAAGCTGGCCGCCGAAACGCCCGCCTCTTTCATGCTGTTCGATTGTCTCGCCGCCGGCGAAAAGGATTTGGCCACCCTTCCCTTCGCCGATCGGCGCGCCACTCTCGAATCCCTCCACGCCGCCATGCACGACAAGCGCCTCTTGCTGTCGCCGCTCACGCGCGATCCCGCCAAGGCGGCACAATGGCTCGCGCGCGGCGGCAAGGCGCTGGACGGCGTCGTCGCGAAGCGGCTCGATCTGCCCTACCGGCCCGGCGAACGCGCCATGGCCTAGGTCAAGCAGCACCGCAGCGCCGACTGCGTCGTCGGCGGCTTCCGCTATGCCGGCATGTCGACGAAGGCGGTCGGCTCGCTGTTGCTCGGTCTCTATGACGATGCCGGCAAGCTCGACCATGTCGGTTTCACCTCATCTTTCGATGCCGAGGAGAAGCAGGCGCTCAAGGCGAAGCTCGAACCGCTGATCGAGCCGCCCGGCTTCACCGGCGACGCGCCCGGCGGGCAGAGCCGCT
>JAEKMC010000142.1 GCA_019508115.1 Sphingomonas sp. | reverse complement strand
GCGGCTGCGCCTGGTCATCCATGACCAGGCCGGGATCGATGAAGCGCGCCTGAAGGCTCTCGGGGCGCGGGGGATCGTAAGACCCTCGGCGCTGACGGTGCAGGTCGTGCTCGGGCCGATCGCCGACGCGGTCGCGGACGAGATGCAGGTGGAACTGGCCACCGCCGGGCGCGTGCGTAAGCCTGCGCGGTCCCTGGACCCGGCCTCCGAGCCGGGCGAGACATCGACCCTCCCGCTTATCCTGGTTCAAGCGCTCGGCGGTCCAGCGAACATCATCGCGTCACAGCGCCTCGACGGCCGGTGGAGAGTGGAACTGGGGACCGCCGACGCGATCATCGGAGCCGATCTGGACCAGACCTGCGACGGGTGGGTCATGGCGACGGACAATGTCGCCCATATCGTGACTGATCGAGAATGATGCCTCGGCTACAGCCGCTGGCCAGGCTTGCCATCGCTCTCGCAGCTCTGGGCGCGCAGCCGCTCGCCGCACAACCCACCGTCCCGCAAGGGACGGAGGCCGCGGCACAGGCGCTGGGCCATTTCGGTATATCGCGCAATCGCCTCGACCTGCGCATCCTTCGCGCCGCGACACCCTTTTATCGGGTGCGGGTAGGGGGCGGCCGTCTGCGGGTCGAAGGTTCGTCGCCGGTGGCGGTCGTGCGCGGCACATATGCTTATTTGAACCGGCTCGGCCTGCTCTCGGTCAGCTGGGAGGGCGTTCGCGCCGCGCCCATTCCGACGTTGGCGGACTATGATGGGCCCCGCGTCGAGAGCCCTTTCCTCAACCGTTTTTATCTCAACACCTGCACCTACGGTTACACCACGCCCTGGTGGGGCTGGCCGCGTTGGGACCGCGAGATCGACTGGATGGCGGCGCACGGCGTCGACATGCCGCTCGCGCTCGAGGGGCAGGAATATGTCTGGCGCGCGCTCTGGCGCGAGCAGGGGCTGGACGATGCGACGATCGGCCGGAGCCTTTCGGCCGCGCCGTTCCTGCCCTGGCAGCGCATGGGCAATATCGAGGCGTATCGCGCGCCGCTCCAGCCGGGCTGGATCGAGAAGAAGCATGCGCTCCAAATCCGCATTCTCGGCCGGATGCACGCGCTGGGAATGAAGCCGATCCTGCCCGCCTTCGCCGGCTATGTTCCGAAGGCCTTTGCGGAGCGGCATCCCGAGGCGCGGATCTACCGGATGCGGGCCTGGGAAGGATTCCACGAGACCTATTGGCTCGACCCGTCCGATCCCCTGTTCGCGAAGCTCGCCGCGCGCTTCATGCAACTCTACACGGCGACTTATGGTCCAGGAGACCATTATCTCGCTGACGCGTTCAACGAGATGGTGCCTCCAATCGCCGACGACGGCAGCGATGCACGCAGCGGCAGTTACGGCGACGCCACTGCAAACAAGGCCGCCGCGCAGGCAGCCGCGCTCCCCAGGGATGTGCGCGATCGAAGGCTCGCCGCTTATGGCGAGCGGCTTTACCGGTCGATCACCGCCGCCGCGCCCGGCGCCACCTGGGTGATGCAAGGATGGCTGTTCGGGGCCGACAAGCATTTCTGGACGCCCGACGCGATCGCCGCTTTCCTCAGCCGCGTGCCCGACAAGGGCATGCTGATCCTCGACATCGGCAACGACCGCTATCCGGGCGTGTGGCGGGATACGGCGGCGTTCGACGGCAAGCCCTGGGTCTATGGCTATGTCCACAATTATGGCGGCAGCAATCCCGTCTATGGCGACCTGCAATATTATCGCGACGATATCCCGGCGGTGGTCGCGGACCCACGCCACGGCCAGCTGAGCGGGTTCGGCCTTTTCCCCGAAGGCCTGCACACCAACTCGGTCGTCTATGAGGAAGCTTACGATCTCGCGTGGAAGAATGGCGAGGCTTCGCTCGCCGACTGGCTGACGCGGTACACGCGCGCCCGTTATGGGAAAACCACGCCGGCATTGGTCGCGGCGTGGCAGGACGTCGCCGCCGGCGCCTATCAAACCCGTTATTGGACGCCGCGCTGGTGGAAAGACCGCGCGGGTGCCTATCTCTTCTTCAAACGCCCGGCGCTGGACGGCGACAGCTATCCCGACGCACCTGGTGATCCCGCCCGATTACGACGCGGCATCGAGGGATTGCTGAAGCAAGCTCCCGCGCTGCGTGCATCTCCGCTGTTCGGGACCGACCTGGTCGATTTCACACGCCATTATGCCAGCGTTCGGCTCGATGGCGCACTGCGCCGCGCGATCACGGCTTATAAAGCGGGTGACGTCGCGGCGGGTGACAAGGCGGTCGCGCAGGTTCGCGCACTGGCGCTCGCGATCGATCATATGATCGGCGCCCAGCCCGAAAGCCTGGGAAGCTGGATCGCGGATGCGCGCGCTTATGCCGACACGCCCGAGGAGGCCAAGGCCTATATGGAAGATGCCAAGGCGCAAGTGACGCTGTGGGGCGGAGACGGCAATCTCGCCGATTATGCCTCCAAGGCATGGCAGGGCATGTATGCCGATTTCTATCTGCCGCGCTGGACGCTGTTCCTCGACCGGCTGCGCGCGGCCACGATTGCCGGCAAGCCGCTCGACGAGGCGGCCACGCGACAGGCGATCATCGGCTGGGAACGGCAGTGGGTCGCCGACGACGCGCTGCACCGCCAAGCTCGTCCGAAGGATGCGATCGGCGATGCGCGCGCACTGATGCAGGCGCTCGACCGTCCATGAGCGACACGCAGGGCCATGTCGCCGCGCCGCGGTTCGTCTCGCTCGACCTGTTCCGTGGGCTCACGATCTTCTTCATGATCGTGGTCAACACAGCGGGCCCCGGCGCACCCGCCTTCGAACAGCTGGTGCATGCGCCCTGGATTGGTTTCACCGCGGCCGATCTCGTCTTTCCGAGCTTCCTGTTCGCGGTCGGCACCGCGATGAGTTTTTCCTTCCGCCGCCCGACCAGCACGAGCGCGTTTCTCGCCCGTGTCGCGCGGCGCGCGGCGCTGATCTTCGTGCTGGGCCTGTTGATGTACTGGTTCCCCTTCGTCACGCACCAGCCCGACGGGATCTGGGCGTGGAAACCCTTTGCCCTGACCCGCTTCCCGGGCGTCCTGCAGCGGATCGCGCTCTGCTATCTCGCGGCGGCGATCGCGATCCGGTGGCTCAAGGACTGGCGGACGATCCTGCTTTTGTCGGCGGCTTTGCTGCTCGGTTATTGGGCGATCCTGCTGGTGTTCAGCGCGCCGGGTGAAGCCTATGCCAAATTCGGCAATGCGGGCACGTTGCTCGATCTCAAGCTGATCGGTCCGGATCACCTGTACAAGAAGGATCATGGGTTCGACCCCGAAGGCCTGCTCGGGACGCTGCCCGCCGTGCCCATCGGTTGCCTCCTGGTGCTGGCGGGGCTTGCCTGGTCGCCTTTCTTCCCGATCGCGAAGAAGCTGTGGACCGGCTCCTACGTGCTGCTCACGATCGGGCTCGATATCGGGCTGCTGGCCTTGCTGATGGAATTGGTCGACGTACGCGGCTTCGGCATGGGACGGAGGTTTTGGCTGGTGCTCGGCCGCAATCCGCTCGCCATCTATCTCTTCTCCGAATTGTTCGTGACCGCGCTCAACCTGTTTCCGGTCGGCGGGCAGGACAGCCCCTATGCATGGGTCGGGATCATGCTGTTTCAGCGGATCGCACCGGGGCCGGTCGGGTCTCTGCTCTGCGCGCTCGCTTATACGATGGTCTGCTGGGGCGTGGGCTGGCTGCTCGATCGCAAGCATATCATCATCAAGGTTTAGCGCGCTTTCCTTTTCAAGCCGGAGAAGATCTGCCGATGACGCGGTGGGATATGATCGATCGTCGTGCGCTGCTTGCGGGCGTTGCCTTTACCGCCTTGGCCACGCGCGAAACGGCGGTCGGCGCGCGAACCGGACCGGCGCCGCTTCCCAGCGATATTCCGCCGCCGCTCGCCGGAGACTGGCAGCCGTTCCCGGTCGCCGATCCGAGCGTGCGATCGCTCGACGATGGCTGGCTGTTCCATCTGGGCGACATCGTGGCCCCGCCCGTAATCGGGCATGAGGAATCCTACCAGAATGCGAAAGCCGGGGTGGCGCAGGGCGCCGCCGCCGCCAGCTATGACGACAGCGACTGGCGCACGCTAGACCTGCCGCACGATTGGGCGATCGAACATCCGGTCGAGCAAGGCGCCAATCTGGCGCAGGGTTATCGGCGGCGCGGCATCGGCTGGTACCGGCGCACGCTTCAGCTCGATCCGGCCTGGCGCGGCCGCTATCTCGAGCTGCAGTTCGGCGGCATCGCGACGCGCGCCACCTTGTGGTTCAACGGGATCGAGGTCGCGCACAGCTTCAGCGGCTATGCCGCGCTGAATATCGACATCACGCCTTATGCGCGCTTCGGCGAGGAACTGAACACGATCGCCATCCGGGTGGATGCCGATGCGATGGAAGGCTGGTGGTACGAAGGCGCGGGCATTTACCGGCATGTCGGGCTGGCCGTGCGCGACCCCGTGAGCATCGTCACCGACGGGGTGCATGCCAATCCGGTGCGATCGGATGCGGGTGACTGGTCCGTGCCGGTCACTGTGGAACTGGCCAATATCGCGGCCGATCCCGCCACGGTCATGGTCGAAGCCAAGCTGTTCGATGCCGACGACCGTCTGCTGACGGCGGGGACAGCCCCGATCACGGTCACACCGCTCCAGACGAACGTGGCGAAGCTGTCGCTGGCCGTCACCGATCCGCACCTCTGGTCGCCCGAAACGCCCACGCTCTACCGCATCGTCACGCGCGTCGTCCGCGACGGACATGTCCTGGATTCGCGCGAGTTGCGGATCGGATTCCGCTATTTCCATTTCGATGCGGAGAAGGGCTTCTTCCTCAACGGGCGGGCGACCAAGATCAAGGGTGTCTGCATCCATCAGGACCATGCCGGCGTCGGCGTAGCGGTGCCCGATGCCTTGATCGATTGGCGCGTGCGCCGCCTGAAGGCGCTCGGCTGCAATGCGCTGCGCAGTTCGCACCACGCGCCGACTCCGGAGTTGCTCGATGCCTGCGACCGGCACGGCTTGCTGGTCATGGACGAAAACCGCAATTTCAACCCCAGCCATGATTATCTGGAGCAGCTCCAATGGCTGGTGCGGCGTGACCGCAATCGGCCGAGCGTCTTCATGTGGTCGGTCTTCAACGAAGAACCGATGCAGGGGACGGAACAGGGTTATGAAATGGTCCGCA
>JAEKMC010000129.1 GCA_019508115.1 Sphingomonas sp. | reverse complement strand
CCGGCTCGGTGGAATGGAATTTCTCGTAGTTGGTCGCGGCTGCGAATTTCTTGAAGTCGACGGTGACGAAACCACCGGGCCCGGGGACGAGGTAACCGGGAAGCGCGCCCATCGGGACGAGCGACCCGGCGTAGGTCACCGGACCCGTCTGGCCGGCGGTATAGCCGGTTCCGTATCCCGGATAGGTGGGATAGCCCGCGGGCGCGGCGCCGGCGACGTTCAGGCCCTGGCAGGGGGGTTGCGTATTGGGCGAGGGCAGGCTGACGCTGGGATTGTCGCCGCATGTGGCATTCTGCCACGGCCCGGTATTGTCGTAACCGCGGATGCGGCGCGACACGTCGTCATAGGCGCCGCCGACCTTCAGGCTGAGCGCCCGGCCGCCCCAGGTCAGGTCGCCGCGCACGCCCTTGCTGCTGTACCAGCGCCGCTCGTCCTGAAGGTTCAGGCGGCCCTGGGCATTCCAGCCGAAATTGGCCGGGTTGTTCAGGTCCAGATCGCTCTTGATCGTCGGGATGCCGCCGTCATTGGTGTAGGTGACGGTGTTGCCGACGCCGAGCGGCGTGGTCGGACCGACGGTCGGGCTTTCGCGGTGGAACCGGCTCTTGCCGTAATTGCCCTGGAGCGACAGCTTGAGATTGTCGGCGAGCTGATAGTCGACGCCGGGGTTCACGTTCCACAGCCGGCTGGTCTCGATATAGGGCCGGAATTCGTCGAAGAACTGGACGTTGGCGAAGGTGCCGGACGTGACGGTGCAGCCCGTGCTGCAATCCGACTTATCGAACTTGAGGTTCATCGGGATGATCGAGCCGTTGCGCACGATCCAGGCCATGTCCTCGCGGATCAGGTTGTTGTGCTTATAACCATACATGCCGTCGACGTAGAAATGCAGGCTGTCCGTCGGCCGCCATTCGACGCTGACGATCGCGTTGATGCGATCGCGCGTGCCGCGCTCGTCCGAAGGGCGTCCCAGCCGCGGAAGAATGGCATTGTCGATCTGCTGGATCGTGGCGCCCGGATTGTGCGCGAGCAGGAAAGCCTGGTCGATGACCGTACCGGCGACCAGCCCGCCGCCCGCGCCGACCGGCACCGTGGCGGGAATGGTCCAGTTGCCGCCACCGGTGGGGTTGCAGCCCGTGGTCGCTCCGCACTGCGCGGCGGACAGCGCCGGATTGGTATAGCCGATCGTCTCGAAACCCTTGGTTTCGGTATGGAAGTGCTGGCCGGAAACGCCCGCGAGAATGCCGATCGTGTCGTTATGCCAGCTGCCAATCAGGGATCCGCGCTCGCCGAGCTTATCGGTGCCGCCGAACTTCGCGCCCTGCATGTTATAGGCGAGGTAGGACTTGGCTCGATCGAACGGACGCGCCGACCGAATGTCGATATTGCCCGCCGCGCCGCCCTCGAGCAGGTCCGCCGAATAGCTTTTGTTGACGGTAAGCTTGGTGAAGAGGTCCGTCGGGAAGAAGCTGAGATCGACCGAACGGTCCGTGCCCTGCGCATCGGTCGCGCCCGAGGAGGCGACCGCGATCGGCGCGCCGTTCAGCGTGACGTTGGTGAAGTTCGATCCCAGGCCGCGGATCGCGACGTTCGTACCTTCGCCGGTAATGTCGCGCGTGATCGTGATGCCGGGAATCCGGTTGAAGGATTCGGCGATATTGGTGTCGGGAAATTTGCCGATGTCTTCCGCGAAGATCGAATCGCTGAAATTGGACGATTCCCGCTTGGCAACCGTCGCCTTGGCGAGGCTGCTGCGATAGCCGGTAACGACGATTTCGGTGGAAGCGCCGCTGTCGGGCACGGCAGTGTCGGGCGGCGTTGTCTGACCTGCCTGACCAGTTGATGCGGGCGCCGACGCGACCTGGGCCTGTGTCGGTGCCGCTATCATCACCGGCAAGGCGACAGCAGCGAGCAACGTGAAGCGGAACAATCGGGCGCGATTTGTCGAGTGCATATGAAATCCCTCTCCCATGGGCCGCTCTCTGGCGGCTTCATCGTCGGGATTTGGTATGATGGGTAGCGCTACCACCTGTCAAGCCAGTTGCTTTTTATATGATAAATTGGTCAGATAGGCTTGCAATTTGGGCCTGATCAGTGACAAGCTCCTTCTAATCAGACAGAGCGTCGGAGGGAGAATGCTCGAGGTGGGAGGAGAGGCCATTCCTATCGTTCCGGCGAAAGCGGGCAACGTTCGGCTTTACGCGCAACTGGCCGACCAGATCGCGAAGCAGATCGTCGCGGGTCAATACAAGGTCGGGGATCGGCTGCCGTCCGAGCGCGAGCTATCGCAGGCGTTCGAGGTTTCGCGTCCCACCATTCGCGAGGCGATCATCGCGCTGGAGCTGGACGGCCTGGTCGAAGTGCGCGTCGGCTCGGGCGTCTATGTCCGCTCGCAGAAGCGTCAGACCGGAAAGCCGACGATGCTCGGCGTGGGGCCGTTCGAATTGCTCGAAGCGCGCCGTGCGATCGAGGGCGAGGCCTGTGCGCTCGCGGCGGAACGGATGACGGATGAAGATTGCGCAACGCTCGAACGGCTGCTCGTCGAGATGGTCGAAGCCGGAGACGACGTGCCAACCGCCGAACGCGCGGATTGGCAATTCCATCTCGCGATAGCGCGCATCACGCGGAACAGCGCGATGGCTTCGGCGGTCGAGGCGCTGTGGGAGGCACGGTTCGCGTCGCCTCAACAGCAGCTGCTTGCCGACAAGGCGCATGACGCCGGCGTCGTGCCGCGCGTCGGCGAACATCGCGCCATCCTCGACGCGCTGCGGACGCGCAATCCGAAGGCGGCGAAGACAGCAATGCGGCTGCATATCACGCGTGTGCTGGACGAGATCGTCGTCGCGACCGAGGTACGCGAAGCGGCTTTGCTTTCGGAAAGAATGCAGGCCAGGCGGCGCATGTTTCATCTCGAATAACTCAAATGTTTCGGCCGCCATCCGCGCACGGCGGATGTCGGCATCTTCATTGGCTTCATTATAGGAAATACTGTGCCCAAGATCATATCCGCGCGCGTCATCGTGACCTCGCCGGGACGCAATTTCGTGACGCTCAAGATCGAAACCGACGAAGGCGTCTATGGATTGGGCGACGCGACCCTGAATGGGCGTGAGCTCGCGGTGAAATCCTATCTGGAAGATCATGTCCTCCCCTGCCTGATCGGCCGCGACGCGCATCGGATCGAGGATATCTGGCAGTTCCTCTACAAGGGCGCTTACTGGCGGCGTGGGCCTGTCACCATGTCGGCGATCGCCGCGGTCGATACGGCGCTCTGGGACATCAAGGGCAAGATCGCCAACCTGCCGGTCTATCAATTGCTCGGCGGCGCCAGCCGTGAAAGCGTGATGGTCTATGGCCATGCCAACGGCAAGGACATCGACGAGACGATCTCCAATGCCCTGCTCTATCAGAAAGAGGGCTACAAGGCGATCCGGATCCAGTCGGGCGTGCCCGGTCTGGCATCGACCTATGGCGTGTCCAAGGACCGGTATTTCTACGAGCCCGCCGATGCCGATCTTCCGACCGAGAATGTCTGGTCGACCGAGAAATATATGCGCTCGGTCGTGCCCTTGTTCGAGAAAGCGCGCGCGGCGCTGGGTTGGGACGTGCACCTGCTGCACGATATCCATCACCGCCTGACCCCGATCGAGGCCGGGCGCCTGGGCAAGGACCTCGAGCCTTATCGCCCCTTCTGGCTGGAGGATGCGACGCCGGCCGAGAACCAGGACGCGTTCCGCCTGATCCGCCAGCACACGACCACGCCGCTCGCGGTGGGCGAGATCTTCAGCTCGATCTGGGATTGCAAGGCACTGATCGAGAACCAGCTGATCGATTATATCCGCGCGACCGTGGTCCATGCCGGCGGCTTGACTCATCTGCGCCGCATCGCCGCGCTCGCCGACCTCTATCAGGTCCGCACCGGCTGCCATGGCGCGACCGATTTGTCGCCCGTGTGCATGGCGGCGGCGCTCCATTTCGACCTGTCGGTGCCCAATTTCGGCGTGCAGGAATATATGCGCCACACGCCTGAAACCGACGCCGTCTTCCCCCATGCCTACACCTTCGCGAACGGCGCGATGCACCCCGGCGACAAGCCCGGTCTCGGCGTCGATCTCGACGAAGTGCTCGCCGCCCAATATCCCTACAAGCGCGCTTTCCTGCCGGTGAACCGGCTCGAAGACGGCACGATGTTCAACTGGTAAGCGCGCCGATGAGCAATCCAACCTATGTACCCAAGCCGCCCGTAGGGCGGGTTCGGTGGATCATCTGCGGGCTGCTCTTCCTCGCCTGCGTCATCTCCTATGTCGACCGGCTGGTGCTGTCGGTGCTCAAGCCGACGCTGAGCCATGAATATGGCTGGTCGGAGACCGGCTATGGCGATGTCGTCTTCTGGTTCCAGGCGGCCTACGGGATCGGCTTTCTCTTCTTCGGACGGCTGGTCGACAAGATCGGCGCCAAGCTCGGCTATATCCTGGCGATGAGCGTATGGACGGCCGCGCACATGGCGCATGCGCTCGTCACCTCGACCTTCGGTTTCGCGATGGTGCGCCTGCCATTGGCGCTGGGGGAATCCGGCACGTATCCCGCCGCGCTCGCCGCCATTTCCGAATGGTTTCCCAAGCGCGAGCGGGCTTTGTCGATCGGCATCTTCAATGCCGGCGCCAATGTCGGCGCGGTGGTCACGCCGTTGCTCGTGCCCGCGATCACGCTTGCGCTCAACTGGCAGTCGGCCTTCCTGATTACCGGCCTGTTCAACATCGTCTGGATCGCGGCCTGGATCCTCCTCTATCGCCGCCCGCGCCAGCATCCGCGCATCAGCCAGGCCGAGGTCGATTATATCGAATCCGAGCCGTTCGTGGATCAGGGCCGCGCGCCTTATTCGAAGGTGCTCAGCACGCGCCAGGCCTGGGCCTATATGGCGGGCCGCTTCCTGATCGATCCGATCTGGTGGACTTTCCTGTTTTGGCTGCCCGATTTCTTTTCGAAGCGTTACGGCGTCGACCTCAAGGGTTTCGGCCCGCCGCTGGTTGCCATCTATCTGCTGGCCGATGTGGGCTCGATCTTCGGCGGCTGGCTTTCCTCGAAGATGCTCGCGCTCGGCATTTCGGCCAATCGCGCGCGCAAGACCGCGATGTTCGTCTGCGCATTGATGGTGGTGCCGGTCGTGTTCGCGCAATGGGCGCCGAGCATCTGGATCGCGGTCGTCCTGCTCGGCATGGCGTGCGCGGGGCATCAGGGTTTCTCGTCCAACCATTTCGCGCTTCCCGCCGACGCCTTCCCCCGCTTCGCGCAGGGGACGGTGGTCGGGCTGGGCGGCTTTGCCGGTGCGATCGGTGGGATGCTGATGGCCAAATATGCGGGCTATATCCTCGACACCTTCGGCAGCTTCACGCCGATCTTCATCGTCGCGGGCTGCGCCTATCTCGTCGCGCTGCTGGTGGTTCACCTGATCAACCCACGCTATGAGAGCGTTACCAAACTCACCGCGGAGAACTGAACTTGGCCAAGCTGGCGCTGCATCCCGACCGCCTGTTCCCGGCGGACGAGCGGACGCGATCGATCGCGCGCGCGCTTTATGCGCCGATCAAGGGCCTGCCGATCGTCAGTCCGCACGGCCATACCGATCCGGCCTGGTTCGCCTATGATCAGCCTTTCGCCAATCCGGCCGAGCTGCTGATCGTCCCGGACCATTATGTCTTCCGCATGCTCTATTCGCAGGGCGTGAGGCTGGAGGATCTGGGCGTTCCCACCGTCGACGGCAGCCCGACCGAGCAGGATCCGCGCAAGATCTGGACGATCTTCGCCGATCATTATCACCTGTTCCGCGGCACCCCCTCGCGCGCTTGGCTCGACTGGGTTTTCGTCGAGGTATTCGGGCTCGACGTCAGGCTCGAACCCGCCACCGCCACTCTCTATTACGAGACGATCGAGGCCGCGCTGAAGACGCCCGCTTTCCGGCCGCGCGCCTTGTTCGAGCGCTTCAATATCGAGGTGATCGCCACCACCGAAAGCCCGCTCGACGGCCTTGAGCATCACAAGGCGATCCGGGAGAGCGGGTGGAAGGGCCGCGTCGTCACGGCATACCGTCCCGATCCGGTGATCGATCCCGAGACGATCGGTTTCGCGGACAATCTGGCGCGCTTCGGCGAGATTGCGGGCGAGGAGGTCTCGACCTGGGACGGCTATCTGCGCGCGCACGAGAATCGCCGCGCTTTCTTCCGCGCGGCGGGTGCGACCTCGACCGACCATGGTCATCCGACCGCCTTCACCGCCGATCTGCCGCGCGCCGAATGCGAGGCGCTCTACGCCAAGGTGCGCGCCGGCAATGCCAATTTCGCGGATGCGGAGCTGTTTCGCGGCCAGATGCTGACCGAGATGGCGCGCATGTCGATCGACGACGGCATGGTGATGCAACTCCACCCGGGCGCGTTCCGCAGCCACAATCCGGGCGTGCTCGCCCGTTTCGGGCGCGACAAGGGCGCGGATGTCCCGATGCCGACCGAATATGTGCGCAATCTGAAGCCGCTGCTCGATCGGTTCGGCAACGATCCCCGCCTGACCCTGATCCTGTTCACGCTCGACGAGGATGTTTACAGCCGCGAGCTCGCGCCGCTCGCGGGCCATTATCCGGTGCTGCGGCTGGGGCCGCCCTGGTGGTTCCACGACAGTCCGGAAGGCATGCGCCGCTTCCGCGAGCGGGCGACCGAGACCGCCGGTTTCTACAACACGGTGGGCTTCAACGACGATACGCGCGCCTTTCTTTCGATCCCAGCGCGCCACGATGTCGCGCGGCGGATGGACTGCGCCTTCCTTGCCCGCCTCGTCGCCGAACACCGGCTGGAAGAGGATGAGGCGCATGAGGCCGCGCGCGCTTTGACTTATGACCTCGTAAAGGCCGCTTACCAATTATGATCCTTCTCGATCCCGTCACTGCAAACACGCTGCCGCCCTCAGTCACCCGCCCGAATTACGATCGCGATCAGGTCAGGACGGGCGTCGTCCACCTCGGCCTGGGCGCATTCCATAAGGCGCATCAGGCGATGATATTCGAGGCCGCGCTCGATAGCGGCGACCTGCGTTGGGGCGTGCTCGGCGCCTCGCTGCGGTCGCGCGGCGTGCGCGACCAGCTTGCGCCGCAGGGCGCGCTCTACACCGTCAACGTACGTGACGGCGAAGAGGTGCGGACGCGGCTGGTGGGCGCGCTGCAAGGGGTGCTGGTCGCGCCCGAGGATCCCGCGCGGCTGGTCGAGGCGATGGCGGCGGCGGAGACGCATATCGTCACGCTCACCGTGACCGAGAAAGGCTATAAGCTCGATCCCGCGGCGGGCGCGTTGATCCACGACGATCCCGATCTGGCGGCGGACCTCAAGTCCCTGGAAAAACCCCGGACCGCGCCCGGCTTCATCGTCGCGGCCCTGGCGAAACGGCGTGCGGCTGGGCTCAGGCCGTTCACGACCATCTCGTGCGACAATCTGCCGAATAACGGCAAAAGGCTGCGCGAGGCGGTGCTCGCTTTGGCCGCGCATCACGATATGGATTTGCGCGACTGGATCGCGGCCGAAGGCGCCTTCCCCGAAACGATGGTCGATCGGATCGTGCCCGCGACCGAGGAAGCCGATATCGGGGTGCTGGAGGCGCAGATCGGGGTGACCGACCGGGCCATGGTCAAGACCGAACCCTTCACCCAGTGGGTGATCGAAGACAAATTCGCAGGCGAGCGGCCCGATTTCGCGGCGTTCGGCGTGCAGCTGACCGATGCGGTCGCGCCATGGGAGGCGGCCAAATTGCGCCTGCTCAACGGCGCGCATTCGGGCATCGCGTATCTGGGCGGGCTGGCGGGGATCGAGTTCGTCCACGAATTCGTGGCCTTGCCCGCCGGACGCGCCTTCGTCGAAGCCTTGTGGGATGAAGCGGCGGAGACTTTGTCGCCGCCATCGGGGCTGGATGTGCCGGCCTATCGCACCGCCTTGATGGCACGTTTCGCCAATAGCGCGCTCAATCACCGCAATCGCCAGATCGCGATGGACGGCTCGCAGAAGCTGCCGCAGCGTCTTCTCGCGCCGGTCCTGGCGCGCCTGGAGCAAGGCAAGAAGGTCGATGCCCTTGCGCTTGCGGTCGCGGCGTGGATGCGCTGGCAGGAGGGTGTCGACGATAGCAGGGCGGCTTTCGTGGTCGACGACCCGCTCGCGCCGCGTACTGCCGGGTCCGGAAACCTGCCCCCCGGAGGGGCGGTGGCGGGTTTGCTGGCGATCGATGCGATCTTTCCGCGCGAACTCGCCGAGGATGACGGGTTCCGCAGGGCGCTGACCGGCGCGCTTTCGGCACTGCGCGAGAAGGGTGCGCGCGCCACGATCGAGGACAGGTTCGGATGATCATCACGCGGCGCGGGGTCATGGCAGGGGGCGCCGCGCTGGCGCTGGCATCGCGCCTCAACGCCGCGCCTGCGAGCAGTCTCGACGCGATCGCGGCGTCGAAAGGCCGCCATTTCGGTTCCGCGATCGGCATGGGACAATATCCGGACGCGCGATATCGTGCGTTGATCGAGGCCGAATGCGGCGTGATCGTGCCCGAAAACGAACTCAAGATGCACGCCATCCACCCCGATGGACCCGACGCTTTCGACTTCGGCAAGGCTGATATTCTGGTCGATTATGCGATCCAGCATGGGCTGCTGGTGCGTGGCCACAACCTCCTCTGGCACCATCCACAGGCGATGCCCAAATGGTCCGAGACCTATGATTATGGCCCGAAACCGGCCGAAAAGGTCGCCGAGATCCTCACAAACCATGTCGAAACGACGTGCAAACGCTACGCCGACAAGATCTTCACCTGGGACGTCGTCAACGAAGCGGTCGACAACAAGACCGGGGTGATGCGCGAGACCGTCTTTTCGAAGGCGATGGGCAGCCCCGAAGCGGTGCTCGACCTCGCCTTCCACACCGCCAGCGCGGCGGTTCCGAAATGCGAACTGGTCTATAACGATTATATGAGTTGGGACAGCGAGCTGCACTGCGGCGGCGTGCTCCATCTGCTCGAAGGGTTCCGCAAGCGCGACGTGCCGGTCGACACGCTCGGCCTGCAAAGCCATTTGAGCGCGAAGCAGGGCATGGAGCGGGGCGGCTTCGGCCCCTCGCAGGAGAAAGCCTGGCGCGGCTTCCTCGATGCGGTGACGGGCATGGGCTACAAGCTTCAGATCACCGAATATGACGTCAACGACGCCGCGCTCCAGGGCGATGCCGATGCGCGCGACAGCGCGGTCGCGGAGCTCACGCGCGCCTATCTCGACTGCACCTTGTCCTATCGTCAGGTCAGCGTGGTGATGGTGTGGGGAATGAGCGACCGTTATTCCTGGCTGCAGCACAACAAGGCCAAACGCGAGGACGGCCTGCCGCTCCGCTGCTGCCCCTATGACAGCGAGTTCAAGCCGCACCCGATGCGCGAGGCGATTGCCGCGTCGCTCGGCGAGGCGAAGGCGCGGACGTGAGTGATAGCTCTCTCCCGCGGAGGCGGGAGAGGGCTAAGAAAAAAGTAGGGAGAGAGCCATGAAGGCCTGGATTTTGGTGGGTGCGCTTGCACTGGCGCAGATGGCCTCTGCCGCCACGCCGCCCACGCATTGGGTGGCGAGCTGGGGTTCGGCGCAGCAGATCCCCGAGGATCACAACCTCCTCCCTGCCGCCGACATGCAGGACGCGACCCTGCGGCAAATCGTCCACCTCTCGCTCGGCGGATCGAAGCTGCGCATACGCTTCTCCAATGCGTTCGGGACGCAGGCGCTGACGATCGACGCGGCGCATGTCGCGCGCTCCGCCGACAAGGCGAGCGCGAAGATCCTGCCCGACACCGATCGCGCGCTGACCTTCGACGGGCGGCCCTCCATCTCGATTCCGCCCGGCGCGGACTATCTGTCCGATCCGGTCAGCCTGGACGCGCCCGCGCTCGGCAACCTCACCATATCGATCCACCTGCCCCAGGCGCCCGTGGGCGAGACCGGGCATCCTGGGTCGCGCGCGACCTCTTATTATGTCCATGGCGATCACACCGCCGATGCCGATCTGCCGGGCGCGAACCATGTCGACCATTGGTATCAGCTCACCGGGGTGGAAGTCGTCGCTCCGCCCGCCGCCGCGACGATCGTCGCGTTCGGGGATTCGATCACCGACGGGCATGGCGCGACCACCAATGGCGACGATCGCTGGCCGGATATCCTGGCGGCGCGGCTCCAGGCTTCGGCGAAAACGCACACTCTCGCGGTGGTGAATGTCGGTATCGGCGGCAATCACCTGCTGACCGACGGGCTCGGCCCCAACGCGCTCGCGCGCCTGGACCGCGACCTGTTCGCGCGGCCCGGCGCCAGGACGATGCTGATCCTCGAAGCGGTCAACGATCTCGGCAAATTGAGCCGCGAGGAGGTGCGCACGCGCGAGATGCATGCAAGCCTCGTCGCCGATTTGATCGCCGCCTACCGCCAGATGATCCTGCGCGCGAAGGCGCAGGGCGTGAAGGTGATCGGCTGCACGCTCACGCCCTATGTCGGGTCGGACTATTACCATCCCGATGCCGCGAGCGAGGCGGATCGCGTCGCGCTCAACAGCTGGATCCGCACCAGCGACCTGTTCGATGCGGTGGTCGATTTCGACAAGGCGATCCGCGATCCTGCCCATCCCGAACGCATGCTGCCGGCTTATGACAGCGGCGATCATCTCCATCCCTCGGCGGCGGGTTACAAGGTGATGGCCGACATGATTCCGCTGGAGGTACTTCGCTGATGCGCCCATTTCTCCTTGCCGCTCTGTCCATCGGCGCGGCCTTGCTCGCAGGCCCCTCGTCCGCGCGCGATATCGCCTTCACCTTCGACGATCTCCCCGCTCATTCGACGCTGCCGCCCGGCGTCACGCGGCTGCAGGTCGCGCAAGGGGTGATCGCCGCGCTCAAGGATGCCGGCGTGCCGTCGGTCTACGGTTTCATCAACGGCGCGCTGCTCGAGCGCGAGCCCGGCACCGACGCGGTGCTGAAGGCATGGCGCGACGCGGGCTTTCCGCTCGGCAATCATGGCTGGGCGCATCTGGGCTTGAGCAAGATCGACGAGGCGACGTTCGAAAGCGAGCTCACCCGCAACGAGCCGATCCTGCAGAACCTCGCCGGCGGCACCGACTGGCACTGGTTCCGCTTCCCCTTCCTGGATGAGGCCTATGCCGATCCCGCCAGGCGCGCCGCCTCGCGCGCCTGGCTCGCCGCGCACGGTTACAAGATCGCCGCGGTCACCGCGAGCTTCGCCGATTATGCCTTCAACGAACCTTATGCCCGCTGCGTCGCGAAGGACGACCATGCCGCGATCAGGGAATTGGAGCAGGCCTATCTCGACGCCGCCGCCGACAGTATCCGCCTGTCTGAACAGGTCGAAAAGGCGCAGTTCGGCCATACCCCGCCCGATATATTGCTCATGCATATCGGAGCGTTCGACGCGCACATGCTCCCGCGCCTGCTCGCGCTCTACAAGGATGCTGGCTTCCGCTTCGTGCCGCTCGATCAGGCCGCGCTCGATCTCGACAATGTCGGGCTGGTCGATCCCCGCTTGCCCCCGCTACCGGGGCGCACGATGGGCGATGCGGCGTCGAACGCCCGGCTGGCCCATATCGGCGCGCTCTGCGCCTGACCGATACGGGATACGCTCAGGGGACGGTCCGCACCTCAAGCCCCACGTCGTCGATCAGCCAGCGCGGCAGCTTTTCCGGCTCCGCCGTTTTGGGTTCGGGGAAGCTTTTTTCGCATTTGCTGCACCAGCGCCGCTCGATGTGAGAGGGCGCATAGCTACGCCTCAGGCATTCCGGACAGACGAAGCTCCGCGCCGGACCGGAACCCCGGAATTTGCCATAATGGTCGAGCTCCAGCCGGGATTTATGACGCATGGCGATCAAGGCAAGAATCGGCGCCACGATCAATACCGCGGCACCGAGGCAGGCGATCAGCAGAATTAGTCGGTCGTCCAGGGCGAAAAACGCGATCG
>JAEKMC010000128.1 GCA_019508115.1 Sphingomonas sp. | reverse complement strand
GCTCTCGGTCGGCGCGAGCGACGAGCTGATCTTCGAAACGCCGATCAAGGAGCGCTCGCCGCGCGCCTTCGCCGCCGCCGGGGTGGATGTACGGCTGCTCGCGCCGACCAGCGGGCACGCCTAGACTCGTTTTCGGTTTGGTTGAAGCGGAGCTCCCTCTCC
Organism: Sphingomonas sp.; assembly: GCA_019508115.1. GTDB lineage: Bacteria > Pseudomonadota > Alphaproteobacteria > Sphingomonadales > Sphingomonadaceae > Sphingomonas_I. The sequence goes on along the minus strand of JAEKMC010000128.1, from coordinate 15,101 downwards.
CAAGCGGGGAGAGGGCTGGGGTGAGGGGGAGCGAGCCGCAGGCGAGCGCCTGGACCCGTAGTGCGGGGCACCCTCACCCAACCCTCTCCCTCAAGGGAGAGGGCTTTCGAAACGACTTTAGCCAACGATCCGTCGCGAAATTCCACGGATCGTCATCCCTAGGTCTTCACGCAAGGATCGACTTGCGTTCAAATCCGAAACCGGCTTTTGTATGACAATAAGAAGGATGTCTCGCGTTTCGTAAACGCCGACCGGCTGATCGATCCGGCGGCTCCCTGATTGGCAATTTATCCAGGAGTCCTCATGACCCAGGTCTCGCGTCGTAACCTGCTTGCCTCCAGTCTTGCGGCGGGTCCGCTGCTGTCGCTGCCGCTGGAGTCCTTGGCCGCGCAGGCGCCGGGCAACAAGGGCGATCAGGCGGCGCTCGCGCCGGCGGCGATCGCACCGCGCGAGGAATTGTTATTGGACTTCGGCTGGCGCTTCGCCTTCGGCCACGCCAGCGATCCCGCGAAGGATTTCGGCTTCGGCATGGGCCAGGGCGATTTCGCCAAGACGGGCGAGTTCAAGCTCGCCAAATCGGGCTATGACGATACCGGCTGGCGGATGCTGGACCTGCCGCACGATTGGGCGGTCGAATTGCCTTTCGTGAACGACGAGGTCGTCGGCGATCCCAGTACGCGAGGGCACGGGTTCAAGCCGCTTGGCCGCCGTTTCCCCGAGACGAGCGTCGGCTGGTACCGGCGGACGTTCGACATTCCGGAAAGCGACAAGGGCCGGCGCATCTGGATCGAGTTCGACGGCGCGCTGCGCGATGCGATCATCTGGGTGAACGGCTGCTTCGTCGGGCGCCACGACGATGGCTATTCCTCCTTCCGTTTCGACCTGAGCGACCTGCTCAAATATGGCGGCAAGAACCATGTCGTGGTGCGCGTCGATGCGAGCTTCGGCGACGGCTGGTTCTATGAAGGCGCGGGCATCTATCGCCATGTCTGGCTGACCAAGACCGACCCGGTCCATCTCGGCAAATGGGACAGCGTCGTTCGCGCGAACGTGGAGCAGGGGGCGGCGACGCTCGACCTTGCCACCATCGTCGAGAATGACGGCGTGCACCCCGCTAATGTGACCGTCGACTGGACGATCCTGGACCCCGCCGGCCGCACCGTCGCGCGTGCGACATCGGCCCCGGCCAGCGTCGCGGCGGGCGGATCGGCGGAGAGCCGGACGTCGGCCCGCGTCACCGCGCCGCAGCTCTGGTCGCCCGAGACGCCCAGCCTCTACACCGCGATCGTCAAGGTCGCGGGCGATGGCGCGGTCCGCGACGGCGAGCGCGTCAGCTTCGGCATCCGCACCGTGCGCTTCGACGCCGACAAGGGCTTCCTCCTCAACGGCGTGCCGACCAAGTTCCAGGGCACGTGCAACCATCATGACCATGCCGGCGTCGGTGCCGCCTTGCCCGACGCGCTGCAGCGTTTCCGCCTGTCGGTGCTGCAGGGCATGGGCTGCAACGCAGTGCGCACCTCGCACAATCAGCCGACCCCCGAATGGGTCGAGAGCTGCGACCGCATGGGCGTGATGATGATGTGCGAAACGCGCCAGATGAGCTCGAACGAGGAGGGGCTCCGCCAGCTCGAGCTGATGATCAAGCGCTTCCGCAATGCGCCGTCGATCATGATGTGGTCGATCGGCAACGAGGAATGGCAGTTGCAGAAGGGCGAGCTGGCGCCGCAGGGCGTCCGCATCGCGCGCACCATGGTGGATATGTGCCACAAGCTCGATCCGACGCGCGTGGCGACCGCGGCGGTCAACGGCACCAACGAAGAGGGTTTATCGGACTCGCTTGACCTGATCGGCTTCAACTACAATCTCGAATTCCCCGATCGCTTCCACAAGAAATTCCCGACGCGGCCGGTGTTCGGATCGGAGACGTCGAGCGCGATCGCGACCCGCGGCGAATATGTGAAGGACCCGAGCCGCAACGTCGTCAGCAGCTATGACGGCGTCGTGCCGTGGGGCGAAACGCCCGAGCAATGGTGGAAGGTCTATGGCAGCCGGGAATGGCTTCCCGGCGGCTTTGCCTGGACCGGCTTCGACTATCGCGGCGAACCGACGCCTTATGGCTGGCCGTCGGTCAATTCGCAGTTCGGGATCGTCGACATGTGCGGTTTCCCGAAGGATTATTATTATTACTACAAGGCCTGGTGGGGGAAGAAGCCCAGCCTGCATCTGTTCCCGCATTGGGACTGGGCGGGTCGCGAAGGCGAGGAAATCCCGGTCTGGGTCTATTCCAACCTCGACGAGGTCGAGCTGACCGTGAACGGCCGCAGCCTGGGCTGGCAGAAGGTGCCGGCACTTGGCCATGTCGAATGGAAGGTGCGTTACCAGCCGGGCGTGATCGAGGCGCGCGGGCGCCGGAACGGCAAAATCGTGCTGACCGAACGGCGCGAGACGACCGGTCCCGCCCGATCGATCCGGCTGAGCGCGGATCGCCGCACGATCGATGCCGATGGTCAGGATCTTTCGATGCTGACGGTGGAGATGCTGGATGCGCGCGGGCGGCCGATCCCGACCGCGAACCACAAGATCGCCTTCAACATCACCGGCCCCGGCAAGATCATCGGTGTCGGCAATGGCGATCCCAACTGCCACGAAAGCGACAAGGAGCCGCGGCGCTCGCTGTTCAACGGGCTGGCGCAGGTGATCGTGCAGTCGGATCGGCATGCCGGGCGGATCGTGGTCGAGGCGGTGCCCGAGGGAACGCTGTTTGCGCCATTGTTGCCGGCGACGATCACGATCGAAACAAGGCGACCGGCGATGGTGCGGCCGACGGCCTGAGGTTAGGATTGTTGGCCTTCCCGGGCGTTGGTTCGATCAGGTGGTGTTCGTCAGCATCGAGAGGGGCTAATCCTCCTGCCGGGAGCCGTTTCACGGTACGCCGGCAGGAGGGGTTAGAGTGCGTCAGTGGACTGGCGCTTACGCGGCCTCGAGGTCGTAAAGGCTGGCGGGAAGCTTGAGCTCCGCGACGAGCGTAGCGACCATGCAGGGCAGGGCCAACATCCGCTCGAGCCACGCGGCCAGGCGCGTTTCCTGGAGCATGGCGCGGAACTCGGGCGCGGGCGTCAGCAGGTGGATCTGCGGGGCCAGCATCAAGTCGGCCAACGACAGCGCCTCGCCGGCGAAGAACGGGTCATTGCCCAATATGCGGTCGAGGGCGTCCACGCAGATCTGCGTCGCGGGCAGGGCTGCGGTCACCACCGCTTCGTCGGGGGCGACGCCCATCAGCACGGGACGGACCACCCGCTCTGCGCCGATGGGCCTTACGGATTGTGTGAACAGATAACAGTCGAGGATGCCCATGGCCTGGCTCATCCGCCCCAGCGCCCGCGGATCGCCGGGCTGCAACGGCACGTCGGGATAGCGCGCATCCAGATAACGCAGGATCGCCTGAGTCTCATAAATCAGAAAGCCGCCGTCATCGAGGATCGGCACCCGGCCGAAGGGGTGCAATTCCCGGTGTTCCGAACTTCCCAAGCCGCCGGGAATCGGCCGCAGATCGATGGAGCGGTGACGGTAGGGCAAACCCTTGATCTCCAGCACCATCGCGACGCTGCGGGCATAGGGGCTGAAGGAGAGTCCGTGGATGATGATATCTGTCATGGTGCTTTCTTTCCAACGACGGGCCTCGCAAAGGTTGGTGGGCCCCATTCGACAGGACGTTGGTGGCGCTTGAAATTCATCGCGGACGCGCCGGATCGATAGCGACGATGAGTTTGCGGATCCCGGATCGTCCTACCGGAAACGCGTCCAGGAGATCGTGACATGACTGCGAAACAGGCGGAGAGCGGCGCGGTCGCGGAGCGCATGGCATTTGACCAGCTCGCCCGCGAGCGGCGGCCTGAAATCAAGCTCCATTGCTATCGTATCATGGGTTCGTTGGCGGATGCCGACGACCTGACGCAGGAGGTGTTCGCGCGGGCCTGGCGGTCACGCGCCGAACTGGTCGAGCCCGCGGCCGTGCGGCCCTGGCTCTACCGGATCGCGACCAATGCGTGCCTCGATGCGCTGCGACGACGCAAACGTGAGCGGCGTCTGTGGAGCGATCCTGTCCCGATGGAAACCGGAAACCATGCTGAGCTGGGCTCGCCGGACCTCGACGTCGCTTGGCTGGAGCCGATGCCGGACGCGGCCCTGTTCAATGTCGCCGACGAGCGCCCCGGCCCGCATGCGAGCTACGAACAGGCCGAGGCCGTGCGCCTGGCGTTCCTGGCCTGCATTCAGCTCTTGCCAGCGCGGCAGAGGGCGATCTTCCTGCTGCGCGAGGTTCTCGGCTGGAGCGCGGAAGAGGTCGCGTCCGCCTTTGCCATGACTCCCCAGGCGGCAAACAGCCTGTTGCAGCGAGCGCGCCGCACATTCGGCACCGTCTATGCGCGCGAGCCCGAATGGGTCGCAGCAAGCGATATGGATCGTCAGGTGGCGGCGCGGTTCGCGGCGGCCTTGGCGAACCGCGATCTCGGCACCCTCGTCTCGTTGCTGCGCGAAGATGCCACGATGCACATGCCGCCCTGGCGGTCCTGGCTTAGCGGTCGTGATGCCATTGAGCTGTTTATGGGGCACGCATTGTACCGGTTCGGCGGGTTCCGGACCCATGTGTTCCGGGCCAATGGGCGCTGTGCCGTTGCCGTCTACGCCCGAGCCGTTGATGGCGACGCCTGGCAGCCGCAATCCCTGCAGGTATTGGAAATCCGCGAAGGTGCCATCGCATCGATCGTCGCTTTCGTCGGTCCTCTTGCGCCGTCGTTATTTTCCGACGCGGGCCTTTCGATGCAGCCACCCGATCCGGCGATTCACTAGACCTAGATCGCTTCGAGCTGAATCAGGGTGGGCCAGGCGCCGGGCGCGGACCAGCTCACTGAATAGGAGCGGTGGAGATCCACCAAGCCTTTGAGAAGAGAAATGGCGCGCCCAGAACTAAATCATGATGCCAAGAGATGGGTAATAATTCCAAATAGAACCCGCATCACCAGCAATCCTGCTCGCGTCCATCCATCCTCTTCTACTGGTGCGTTCGATACGTAGTTTCCGGGGGCGGATGCTTAACCGGCTGGCTACCAAATTTCCATACGTCGGCGGGGACCAACTGCTCGAACAACCGCGTATTGGTGGCTTAAAGGGATGTATTAAATGAAGAAAACTGTCTGCCTGCTGGCAGGAACGCAGCTGCTTTGCGCCATGCCGGTATTCGCGCAAAGCGCTTCGGCAGATCCCAAGACCGAGGAGTCCCAGGCCAGGGCAGCGGAAAAAGACGTCTTCTCCACCGGCGTGGCAAAAGGGCGCGATCGTCTCGATAGCGCGACCTCCACGAGCGCGCTGAAAGGTAGCGAGGCGGAAAAGCTCGGGCCGCGTCCGCTGGCCGACATCTTGCGCGGCATGCCCGGGCTGCGGGTCGAATCCGGAATCGGCGAGGGCAATGCCAATTACACCGTCCGGGGCCTTCCCTTGGCGGCCGGCGGCTCCAAATATATGCAGCTGCAGGAAGACGGGCTCCCCGTCGTCGAGTTCGGTGATCTCTTCAACTTCGCGGCCGACGTGTTCCTCCGCGCGGACTTCAACCTCGCCCAGATCGAATCCATCCGCGGCGGCTCGGCATCGACCTTCGCGTCGGACTCACCCGGCGGCCTGATCAACCTGATCTCCAAGACCGGCGATACGCCGGGCGGCGCCGTCCAGCTGACCAAGGGCCTGGACTATGGCGAAAACCGGCTCGACGCCGATTATGGCGGCAAGCTCAGCGACACGCTGCGATTTCATGTCGGCGGTTTCTATCGTTGGGGCGAGGGGCCCCGCAGGATCGGCTTCACGGGCTATAAAGGCGGGCAGATCAAGCTGAACATCACCAAGCAGTTCAGCAACGGCTATATCCGTCTGTACGGCAAATATCTCAACGATCGTTCGCCGACCTTCGCACCCTATTTCTTCAGCCTCACCGGTACGGATTCGCATCCTGTCATCGCCAATCTGCCCGGCTTCGACATCCGCAAGGATTCGGTCCTGTCGCCCTATATCGGCCAGGTGGTCACGCTGAACGGCAAGAACCAACTCGCTCAATTCCCGCTGGCGCGCGGCATGCACCCCGTCTCCAAGTCGGTCGGCCTCGAGGGGCAGTTCGACTTCGGCGGATGGACCTTCACCGATCGCGCGCGCTATTCGGCCAATTCGGGCGATTTCCTGCGCGTCTTCCCCAACACCGCCGACACGGTCGCGGCCTTCGCCGCCTCGCAGGGCGGAGCCGGCGCCACCGCCAGCTATGCCAGCGGGCCCAAGGCGGGACAGTCGATTGCTCCCAACGCGCAGATCAACGGCAACAACCTGCTCGCGCTTTTCTACATGGCGGAGACGCGTGCGCGCTCGCTGGATAATTTCACCAACGATTTCCGCACCACGCGCGTCTGGCACCTGGGCGATGGCGACCTGACGGTGACGGGGGGCGTCTACAACGCGATCCAGAAGCTACGGGCCGAATGGCTGCATTCCGCGATCGACGCCGACATTGCCGGGGATGGGCAAACGGCGATGGTCAACATCACCAGCGCTGCCGGCGTGCCCCAGACGATTGGCGGCTATTATGCCTTCGGCCGCGGCCGCACGAGCAAGTTCCGCCGCATCTTCGACGTCAAATATGACATCACCGCACCTTATGGATCGGTGAACTATCATTTCGGGAAGATCGCGATCGGCGGCAGCCTGCGCTACGACACCGGGAAGGTGCGCGGAACACTCTATGGCGCGGATCTGGGCGGCGGTCGTGTCGGCCTGACCAGTTTCGACATGAACGGCGACGGGACCATCTCCGTCCCGGAAAAGAGCGTCGCGACCCTTCCGTTGTCGCAGCCCGCGCCGGTCCATTATGATTATGCCTATCTGAGCTATTCGGCGGGCGTCAATTACCGCGTCGCCGAACCCCTCTCGGTCTTCGCCCGCTACAGCGTCGGCGGCCGCGCGAACGCGGACAAGATCCTGTTCACGCCGGTCGTCAGCACCACGGACGGAAGCGTCGCCAATGATAGCGACAAATATGACGAGGTCCGGCAGCTGGAAGGCGGCATGAAGCTTCGCACGGGTAGTGCGACGCTGAACGCAACCGCATTCCTCGCCCATGCCGACGATCATAACGTGCTGAACGGTTCGGCCAACCAGACCATCCGCACCTACCGCGCTTATGGCCTCGAACTGGAGGGCAGCTACCGCCGCGGCATATTCAACGTCACGGCGGGTGCGACCTATACCAAGGCCAAGATCACCCAGGACAAGCTGGATGCGACGCTGACGGGCCAGCAGCCCCGCCACCAGCCCGCCTGGACGATCGAGGCCACGCCGCAGATTGAGACGCGGCGCTTCACGGTCGGCACCAACATCGTCACGATCACCAGCAGCTATGCCCAGGACAGCGACCAGTTGCGGATGCCCGGCTTCACCGTGGTGGACGGGTTCGTGCAGTATCGACCCGTCGACCGCCTTCAGTTCATGGTGAACGCCCATAACCTGTTCAACACGATCGGCTTCTTCGAGATATCGCAGGCCACCGTTCCCGCCAACGGGATCGGCTCCGGCCGCGCGATCAATGGCCGGACGGTGACGGCGTCGCTGCGCTATAATTTCTGACGGAGCCTAGAGCGATTTCTAGCCGGGCGGAATCACCCGGCGACTCGGAAATCGCGGTAAAACAAAGATCTAGAGCGGCCGATCCGATGCAATCGGATCGGCCGCTCTAAGAAACGGCGAGCTGCGGCGGGATTCCCGTCGCAGCTTGTTGCGCTTCCGAGGCTCCAAAAGAGCCAGGAAGAGCTTCGGCCCACCCCAGGTTCGCGGGATCAAGCCGCGGTCTGGCAAGCCGCCACCAAATCAATTCCGCCAAACTTGCCTCGCCTCCTCAGTTCGATTAAATTTTAATCAATCTGATAGAGGATGATGAGCATGGCTACCGAGACGAAAGTGCTGACCGCGCATGTCCCGCTCGGGCTTGCGGAAAAGGTTGAAGCCATGGCCTTGCGGCTCGAACGCTCGCGTGGCTGGGTGATGAAGCAGGCGCTCACGGCCTGGGTCGATCAGGAAGAGGAGCGTCATCGCATGACGCTCGAAGCTCTGGAGGATGTCGATGCGGGCCGGGTGATCGAGCATCAGGCGATCCAGGCATGGGCCGACAGCCTTGGAACGGATAAGCCGCTGTCCTTCCCGGTCAAATGAAGATTCAGTGGACCAGCAAGGCGTCCTCGGACCTTGTGCGCCTGCACGAGCATCTGAGACCGGTCGCGCCCGAGGCGGCGGCGCGCGTGGTCCAGCAGCTTGCCCATGCGCCGGATCGGCTGCTCGACTATCCGAGGATCGGCGAGAAGCTGGAAGCCTATGCGCCGCGAGAGGTCCGCCGGATCATCGTCGGCACTTACGAGATGCGTTATGAGATCGCGGCCGGGACCATTTTCATCCTGCGCCTATGGCATTGCCGCGAAAACCGCAGCTTCGAGCCGGAGGAGTAAGGACGATGGTGCGGGGGAATATTGGTGAAGTCGGCGCCTCGAGCCGTAAGGACCGTTAAGATCAGGTGCCGCTGCCGCTTGCGAGTTGCTTATCGGCAGACGTGCATAGGCGCCGACGGCATGATCCCATGGTTCATTTTGGGAAAGTGGCGCGCCCGGAACGATTCGAACGTCCGACCCTCAGATTCGTAGTCTGATGCTCTATCCAGCTGAGCTACGGGCGCGTGAGGTCGCTCCCCCTAGTCGAGCGGATCGGGGGGCGCAACCCATATCCCGATCGGTTGCGCGAATTTCCCAGCGCGCCTAGGGCGCGACGGTGCGCAGCGTCCAGAAACTCCTGATTTCCGCTTCCCTGTTGGGCCTGTCCGCGTGCGGCACGCAGGTGTCGGCGCCGTCGCTGATGCCGCGCGCGGTCGAGAAGCAGCCGATCGACATGCCGGTCGAGGAAGCCGCCGAGCCGCAGGGGCCGGCCGATCCCGCGCTCCAAACGGCGCTCGCCAGGCAGATCGATGCGGCCCAGGCCGGCGACAAGGACTTCACCGAGCGTCGCGCGGCGGCGGAGAATGCCGTGGCGAAGGCTGCGGGCAAGGCGCAGGGCGGCGAGGAGTGGGTCCAGGCGCAGGAAGCGATCACCGCACTCGAAAGTGCGCGTGCAGCGGTGCGCGATGCGGCGGCGGCGATCGACGCGCTGCGCGACAATCCCGCTTATGCCGCACCGGGCAATCGCGCAGCGATCGATGCGGCCGCGCGGCAGGTTTCTGGGATCGAGGACGCGCAGTCCGCCGCTGTGGCGGCGCTGGCGGGGAAACTGGGTTAGCTTCCCGTCGGTCGGGGCCCCGGAAGTCCAAACACTATACTTCGTCACCCCAGCGAAAGCTGGGGTCTCAAGAAGTGGGGCCCAAACCTCCTGAGATCCCAGCTTTCGCTGGGATGACGGCTCAAGGTGTGGAGGCGTGGACTAGCCCGCCACCGGCCGGTCCACCGCATAGGAGATATGCTGGTGGAGCGGGTGGTTTTCCGGGAATGTCGGGTGACCGAAGTCGAGTTCCGGCCGGCGGGTCATGCCGATCCGTTCCATCAGGCCCCAGCTGCGCCGGTTGGTAGGTACGGTGATCGCGATCACGCGCGGGGTGCTGAGATTGGCCCAGGCCCAGCGCAGGCTCGCTTGCGCCGCCTCGCGCGCATAGCCCCGGCCCCAATAAAATTCGCCCAAGCGCCAGCCGATCTCGATCTCATCCTCGATTGGCGTGCCCGGCGTATCGGCGACCTTGAGCCCGCAATAGCCCAGGAACGCTCCGTCGGCGCGGCGTTCGACCGCCCACAAGCAGAAGCCGTTGCGGTCCTGGCTGGCACGGACGCGGCCGATCGCGGCGTCCACCTCGGCTTCGGTCAAGGGGCCGCCGAGACAGGCCATTACCGCCGGCGAGCGGCAGAAATCGAGGTAGGGCGCGCGATCCGCGTCGCGCCAATTGCGTAGGATGAGGCGATCGGTCTCGATCAACCGGCCAGCAGGCGCGCGACATGCGCGGCATGATAGGTGAGCACGCCCGAACAGCCGGCGCGGCGGAAGGCCATCAGCGTCTCCAGCACGAGTGCGTCGCGGTCGCCTGCTCCGGCAGCCGCGGCGGCCTCGATCATCGCATATTCGCCCGAGACTTGATACGCGAATACAGGGACTTCGAACCGTTCCTTCACACGGCGAATGATGTCGAGATAGGGCAGACCGGGCTTGACCATCACCGTGTCGGCACCCTCCGCCAGATCCATCGCGACCTCGCGCAGAGCCTCCTCGGCATTGGCGGGGTCCATCTGGTAGCCGCGTTTGTCGCCCTTGAGCAGCCCGCCCGATCCGACCGCGTCGCGGAACGGGCCGTAGAAAGCGGAGGCATATTTGGCGGCATAGGCCATGATCTGGACGTCGTGGAAATGCTCGGCCTCGAGCGCGGCACGGATCGCGCCGACGCGGCCGTCCATCATGTCCGACGGCGCGATGATGGTCGCGCCCGCGCGCGCCTGAGTGAGCGCCTGGTCGACCAGCAGGGCCATCGTCTCGTCATTGAGCACGCGGCCCTGCGCGTCGACCACACCGTCATGGCCGTGCGCGGTATAAGGATCGAGCGCGACGTCGGTGAGGATGCCGACATCCGGCACCGCATCCGCGATCGCGCGGATCGCGCGGCACATCAGATTGTCGGGATTGAGCGCTTCCTCGCCGCGTTCGGTGCGGAGGTGAGGCGGCGTGTTGGGGAAGAGCGCGATGCACGGGATGCCCAGGCCCGCGGCTTCCTTCGCGCGATCGACGATGCGGTCGACCGACCAGCGCGACACGCCGGGCAAAGTCGCGATCGGCTCCTCGACATCCTCGCCCTCGGTCACGAACAAGGGCCAGATCAGGTTGGAGGGGGTAAGCACATTTTCTGCCACCATCGCGCGGCTCCACGCGGCGGAACGGGTGCGACGGAGGCGAAGCGCGGGAAAAGCGGCGTGACTCATGATCAGCGCCTGTAATGCTTCATTCCTCGCGGCGAAAGCATCCACCACTTCGTGCCCCAGCGAACGCTAAGGCCCCGTAGCATCCACCATCACCGTCACCCCGGCACCACTATCGTCACCCCAGCGAACGCTGGGGTCTCAGGAGGTAGCGGTCCGCCCCGCCCGAGATGCCAGCTTGCGCTGGCATGACGGGAGAGAGGGTGCCGATGCGGCGAATTGAGCCACGGCGGCGGCCGAATCGCTTGTTCGGCCGGCGCCGTTAACGCATCAGTAGGGCCGACGCGTTAACCATGGCGCATCCGGTCCAGTATCGATCCGGGGGGATCAGCTTAATGTTCGAGTTTGCCGCGCTTACCTATGGCATGATCGTCACCTTCGTGATGGCCAGCACCAGCCGCAACCGCCGCGAAGCGCGCAATAATCCGCCTTTGCTCACCCTGTTCGGCTGGACGCTGATGACCTTCTCCGCGACGACCGGAGTGGGGCTGCTGGGCTATTGCGGCTATCATGCCTTGACCGGAGCGCCTGTTGTCATTTGAACACTGCGGATGGATGCAGAAGCGGCATTGCAAGATGTGCAAATCACGCTGATCGGCTGGCTGCCGGCGGCGATATGGGCGGTCTATGCGCTGAGCCAGTACGATACCGACCAGAAGATCGAGCAGGCGTTTCGCAGGCGGTGATCCTACCTTCCAGGGGTGATGTCGAAAATATTTGACATTGCCTGACGGGCGGCGCACTCCGCGTCAAAGATTTTTGACACGGAGTCGGATCATGTCGTTTCGCTACAAAAGCGCGCTGCTTTCGCTGGTCAGCATGGGGCTGATCTACGCGTGGTATTTCACCTTGCTGGTCATCCATTTCCGGACCGGGCATCCGTTCAATCCAGTCTCGCACCTGATCGGCACGATCGTCCTGCTGGCCGTGGTCCAGATCCTTGGCCATATCCTCATCGTCGGCACCTCCTCCGATAAATATGACGCGATGGACGAGCGCGAGCGGGGGTTCGATCGGCGCGCGACGCAGGTCGGCTATTATGTGCTGATCGTGGGCGCCCTGCTGGGGATCGGTACGCTGCATCTGGGATTCAGCGGGCCGATGGTGGGCGATGCGGTGCTGTTCGCGATCGTCTTCGCCGAATGCACGCGCCAGGGCATGTTCCTGTTCGCACACCATCGGGCCGCCTGATGTTCCCGATCGCCAACAATGTCCGCGCCGAGCGGGAAAAGCGCGGCATGACGCAAAGCGAGCTCGGCGCCGCGATCGGGCTTACCCGCCAGACGGTCGCCGCGATCGAGCAGCGCCATTATTCGCCTTCGCTGGAGGCGGCGTTCCGGATCGCGCGGTTGTTCGAAACCAACGTCGATGCGCTGTTCCAGTGGGAGGAGTGACGCATCCGGAACGGTGAGCGCGCGTTGGGGAAGGGTGAACAAACCTCCCCGCCAGGCCGCGCTCATCGTCAACACGAAGTCGCGCAAGGGCCAAAAGGCCTTTCGGGAAGCCTGCCGCTTGCTCAAGGAGGCCGGAATCGAGCTGGTGATCCGGAAAGCCGTGAAAAGGCCTTCCGCGTTTGCGGGCGAGGTGTGCAAGGCGGTCGAGGCGGGGGTGCCGATGGTGATCGTCGGCGGGGGCGACGGATCGGTCTCGTCCACGGTCGATCATTTCGTCGGCAAGGGCAGCATCTTCGCGCTTCTGCCGCTCGGCACCGCCAACAGCTTCGCGCGCTCGCTCGACATGCCGCTCGATATCGAGGGCGCGATCCGGGTGATTGCGGAGGGCAAGGTCAAGACGGTCGATCTGGGGATGATAGACAGGGATTATTTCGCGAATTGCGCGGCGATCGGGCTGTCGCCGCTGATCGCGCAGACGATGCCGCATGGGCTCAAGCGGATCTTCGGGCGACCGGGCTATCTCGCCTGGGCAGCGTTGCAGATGGCGCGATTCAAGCCGTTCACGCTGACCGTCACCCAAGGGACGCAGGTCGAGACGCTGGATGCGCTGGAGGTGCGGATCGCCAATGGCCGCTTCCACGGCGGCGCGGAGCTGGTGAAGACGCAGGTGGATGCGGGCGAGATCGTGATCCAGGCGATCGACGGAAAGTTGCGCGCCAAATTGCTGTGGAGTTGGGGGTTGGCCTTGATCGGGCCGGATCAGGTGCGCGGCACGGTGCGCGAATTCCGGGGTCGCGAGTTCCGGATCGAGACAGATCCGCCGCTGCCCATCTCGATCGATGGTGAGGTGCGGGCGAAAACGCCTGTGGAGGTCCGGCTTGCCCGGCGGGCGATGCTGATGGCAGTACCGCGCTGATGGGTGACGTGATCAATCTCCGCCAGGCACGCAAGGCACGCGACCGCAGGGTGGCTGAGCAGGCCGCGGCGGAAGCGCGCGCGCTGCACGGGCGGACCAAGGCGCAGCGGAAGCTGGAGAAGGCCGAGGCGGAGAAACTCGCGCGGGCGGTGGATCAGAGCAAATTGGAGCGGCCGGACACCTAAGTCGTCATTCCCGCGAAGGCGGGAATCCACCGGGAGGTTGCGGCCTAGCCTCCGAGTGGATTCCCGCGTTCGCGGGAATGACGGATGGGGTTAGGCGAGTTCGGTGAGACCAAGCAGGTCGAGCAACGCTGTGCGCGCGGCCTCAATCTTCGCCCACAACGCCGGATCGGCGAGCTGGTCGAGTGCGATGCTTTCGGGCCAGTGGGCTTCGACCAGAGCCGCAATCCGGTCGAGCTTGGCATTATCCACCAGGAAGCGCGGATCGACCGTGGCGGGATCGGCGACGACGCGCAGGCGCAGGCAGGCAGGGCCGCCGCCATTGGCCATCGACTGGCGCACGTCGACCAGTTCGAGCCGGCGGATCGGGCCGTTGCCCGCGATCATCGTCTCGAGCCACGCCCAGACCGACGGAGTCTCGCGCGCCTCGGCGGGCAGAATCAGGGCCTGGCCACCCTCGGGCAAGGTCACGAGCTGCGCGTTGAACAGATACGACGTGATCGCATCGCCGAGCGGCACCACGCTCGCGGGCACCTCGACGATCTGGATCTCGGGCAGCAGTTTGCGCAGATCGGCATAGAAGGCCGCCGGATCGGCGAAGGCCTGTTCGTGCGCGAACAATGTCAGGCCGTCGGCGACCGCGACCACGTCATTATGGAAGGCGCCCGCCGCGATCGCGGCTTCGGACTGGGCGACATGGAGTGTGCGATCCGGATCGAGCTTATGCGCGCGGGCGATCGAGCGGCCGGCCTCGGCATGTTGCCGCACGGGGAAACCGCCGCCCGCGACGCCATGGACGAAGATCTCGACCCCCGGCGCGTCATGGGCCGGGGCGAGGCGCATATGATTGGCCGCGCCCTCGTCGCCGAATGGTGGGGGGACGGGGCCGTGCACCGCGAAAGCCGGCCCGGCGAAGGCGAGGCGCAGTTGCGCGAGCGTCTCGGGCCATTCGTGGCTGCGGTGCGGCATCGTCATCAGATTGGCGACGGTGAGGTGGCAGCGTCCGTCAGCGCTGTCGGCGGCGGGCGAGACGGTCGCGGCATTGGCCGCCCACATCGGCGAGGCCGAGAGCGATGCCGCGCGCAGCCACGGTGCCGCGCGCGCGGGATCGGTGGCGAGACTTTCGAGCCAGCCGCGGTTCGGCCGGCGGTGCGGCGGGAAGATGCCCTGGACGAGCCCGAGCGCGAGATTGGCGCGCATCTTGGCGATGCCCTCCAGCGCGGCGGCGCGCGGATAGGAGGTCTTGCCGGCATTGTGGCTGGCGGCGAGATTGCCCGGGCTCAGCCCTGCATAATTATGGCTTGGGCCGACCAGGCCGTCGAAATTGATTTCGCGGATCATGGGCCAGCCTAACCGTTCGCCCCGAGCGAAGTCGAGGCGAGAGTAAGGACCGACCTGCCACCGTGGTTGATGCGGTGCCCGTTACCGCGCCGCGTGGAGGATCGTGTCGCCGATGCCGACGCCCAGCGCTGCCGCAGCCTGTTCATCGATCGCGAAGCCGCCGGCGAAGGATACCTCGCCCAGCGTCGCGCGGAAATCGCGGAGGCGGCCGGAGGAGAGGATGGCGCGGCGGCCCTGGTCGATGCCCACC
>JAEKMC010000127.1 GCA_019508115.1 Sphingomonas sp. | reverse complement strand
ATTGAGCGGCGTGCCGACATCGACGCGGATCGGGCCGAAGGTCGAATAATAACGCACGCCGATGCCGGTGCCGTAGCGGAACTTGCTGAACTTGGGGATGCTCGACGCGTAGAGATTGCCGCCATCGAGGAAGGGCACGACGCCGAAATTGCCGAACCGGACGCGCGTTTCCAGGCTGAATTCGGTGAGCGACTTGCCGCCCAGTGGGTCGCCATTCCGGTCGACCGGGCCGATCTTCTGATAGCCGTAGCCGCGGATCGATCCGCCGCCGCCCGCATAATAACGGCGCGAGGGCGCGATGCTGTCGCGCGCGACGCCGTCGATCGACCCGAGGCGCAGCCGCTCCGCGAAGACGAAACGCGATCCGAAGGGCTGGTAAGCCGAGGCGTCGATCTGCGTCCTGGCATAAGTATGCGTGCCCGATTGCAGCGACAATTCGGGCGAGAAATGCACCCCGAGACGGAAGCCGCGCGTGGGATTGAGCAGGTCGTCCGAGCCGTCATAGGACAGGCCCGTCGGCAGGGCCGCGACGAGATAGGTCTTGCGTGTCGGGTCGCCGGTATGCCGTTCGCTGGTGGCGACGAATTCGGTGCCGAGCGACCAGGTCCAGGTCTTTTGCCAGATGATATTGGTCTGCCGCTCGAGGCCCGCGCCCACGTCGAACGTGCGCGCGTCATAGGCGTCGAACTTGCTGTGATTCGCCACGACTTGCGCGGTCAGGACGCGGTCGCGCGCATGGAAATTGGCCTGGCGGAGCGTCGCGCCGAGCGATTGCTCCCTCGTGCCAAGCACGCCGCGGAAGGTGACCGCGCCCTCGGGCTTGATCAAATTGCGGTGCGTCCACGAGGTTTCGACGCGCACGCCTTCCCCGGTCGAATAGCCGAGCTCGCCCGCGATCGTGCGTGGCGGGGCGCGGTCGATCTGGACATCGACGTCGACGATGCCGGGATCGCGTGTCGCGACCGGCGTGATCGTCACGACCGAGACGAGGCCTGTCGCGATCAGCGCGCGGCGGAAATCGTCGATGGTCGATCGCGACCTCGGGCTCGCCGACCTTGGCGAAGGGATAACCCTGGCGGCCGAGCTCGACCTTGAAGGCAGTGACGGCGCCCTGAACCGCGTCGGCATTTACGGTATCGCCCGGCTTGACCCCGAAATCCTTGGCCAGGCGCGGCGCCTCCTGGCCCGCGGCGTCGAGCCCGGTGAGTGAGACCGCGCTGAATTGAAAGGGATCGCCCGGCGTGACCTGGACATGGACGACCGTGTCGCCCGTCTGCGGGTTGGAATTGACCACCGACACGACCCGCCCGTCATAATGGCCCTGCGCGGCGAGCAGTTCGCGGACGAGATCCTCATCGTCGCGCGCGCGACGGTTGATCTGCGCGGCATTGGCGGCCTTGCCCTGGTTGGTCACGAGCGCGGACAATTGATCGAAGCGCGTGCGGAAGGTGGCGCCGAGCGCGTCCGCGCCCTCCAGCGAGGTGCGGTAATGCTGCAACTTGTCGGCGGCGATGCCCTTGACCTCGGTCGGGCCGCCGACCGACGGCGCAGCGTCGATCTTGGCGGGGTCGGGCCAGTCGACGCCCAGATCGGGCATAGGCGCGAGATCGCTTGCCGGCCCGACCGTGTCGACCGGTGCCGGGGGCGTAATGAGCGGAGGCGGCGACGCAGGCGCGACAATGGTCGCCGCCCCGGTCTGGGCGCGCGCGGTGGATATTGGCAGCAGTGCGACCGCGACCGTCAAAAACACGGCTTGTCGCGGCGAGACCCGGACCATTCCCCAATCCTAGAGGGTGAACCCCGATGCTGCCAGCGCCGTTTGACCGATTTTGTTTCATTCCCGTCGCGATTTTCTGGCGGAAAGTGCGATGAACTGGCAGGAAAGCACCATGACCGACCAACCCCAGAGCCGCGGCGCCGGCATTTTCATCGTCCTCGCCATCGCGGTCGGGACCGCGGTTGGAACCGCGATGGGCCAATCCTCGGCGGGGCTGGTGGCCGGGATTGCGGTAGGATCGGTGATCGCCATCGCCCTCTGGCTGCGCGACCGTAAGAGGGTAGGGCGGTAGGACGAAGCCTTCGGCCGGCCCGGGCCTATCGGAACGCCGGCGCATCGCCCTCGTTCAGCCGGCATGGCTTCGACGAGACTAAGGCATAGCAGCGACAGGATTCCCGGCATCACGCGCAAGAAATCGGGCCGGGGCTGGGCCTATTTTCTCCCCTCTGGCGAACGCATCACCGACCGCGACGAAATCGACCGGCTGAATGCGATCGCGCTGCCGCCGGCTTATACCGAGGCGTGGTTCTGCCCTTATCCGAACGGCCATATCCTCGCGACGGGCGTGGATGCGCGCGGGCGCAAGCAATATCGCTATCACCCCGATTTCCGCGCGCAGCAGGAAGCCGACAAGTTCGAACGTTGCGCCGATTTCGGTCGCGCTTTGCCTCGATTGCGCGCCAGGGTGGGCCGGGATCTGGATGGGCGGAAGCTGGCGCGGGATACGGTAGTCGCGGCGGTCGTACGGCTGCTCGACCTCGGCCACATCCGTGTCGGCAGCGAGGCTTATGCCAAGAGCAACAAGAGTTTCGGCGCGACCACGCTACGCAACCGCCATGCGCGGATCGAGGGGCCGCGGCTGCGGCTCGAATATGTCGGCAAATCGGGCAAGAGGCAGCGGCTGACGATCGAGGACCGGCGGCTGGCGCGTATCGTGCGGCGGACGCAGGACCTGCCCGGCCAGCATCTGTTCGAATATCTGGACGAGGACGGCGCGCCGCATCCGGTCACATCGGAGGACGTGAACGATTATATCCGCAAGGCGACGGGCACCGACTTCACTGCCAAGCATTTCCGGACCTGGGGGGCGAGCCTGATCGCATTCGAGCATATTCTCGATAGCGCGAGAGACGGGAAGATCGCGCTGAAGCCGATGCTGGAGGCGGTGGCGTCGGCGCTGGGCAACACGCCCGCGATCAGCCGCAAATCCTATATCCACCCCGCGTTGATCGCGCTTTGCCGCGGCGGGGATGCGGGGGCGCTGTGCGCGCTCCGCCTTCCGCGCGGCACACACTATCTCACCGGCCGAGAGCGCGCGCTGATCGGCTTCCTTGACGAGATCGCCGCCGCCCACCACAGCCACGCCAACCCAGCTCACGCCAAGGCAGCTTAAGAATGGCGAATATGACCGACCCGCAGGTGGCCGCGCCCTTACGCATCTCCAAAAGCTCGATCGAGATGCTCAAGGACGAGAGCATTTCGTGGATCCTGAGCCATTACCTCCAGATCGGAATCGCGCTCGGCATCGGCGCGGTGATTTGCCTGATTCTTTATGGCGTTCGCAGGCTGGGCATGCGCTTGTGCCACAAGCGGCAGTCCTTGACGCATTGGCCGGACACTATCGGGCGCGTGTTCGCGGCGACCAATTTGTGGTTCATCGTCCTGTTCGCGGCGAAATTGGTCGACGGCTATGCCGATCCGCCGCCGATGGTGGCGCAGACCATATCGGTCATGTTCACGATCGCCGCCGGGATCCAGGGCGCTTTATGGGTGCGCGAATTGATCCTGGGCGTGGTCGAGCATCGCGCCGGCGGGACGGCGGCTTCGGGCGGCGCTCAGGGATCGGCGGTGGGCGTGATCCGGCTGCTGGTGACGATCGCCTTGTTCGCGATCGCGGCGGTGCTGATCCTCGACAATCTCGACGTCAACGTGACCGGGCTGATCGCGGGCCTCGGCATCGGCGGCATCGCGATCGGCCTCGCCGCCAAGGGCATTTTCGACGACCTGTTCTCGGCGCTGTCGATCATCTTCGACAAGCCTTTCCAGCGCGGCGACCAGATACGCTGGGACAAGACCACCGGTACGGTCGAGGAGATCGGACTCAAGACGACGCGCGTGCGCGCCACCACCGGCGAAGAGGTGGTGATCTCCAACACCAACCTGTTGAGCAAGGAGCTGCACAATATGCAGCGGCTCAACCGCCGCCGCGTCGAGTTCGCGCTCCATATCGCCTATCATACGCCGCCGAACGAGTTGGCCGGCATCCAGGACTTGGTGAAAGAGGCGGTGGAGACGCAGGACAAATGCAAGCTCGTCCGCTGCGGCATTTCGGACCTGACCTTGCCGACGATCGAAATCCAGGTGCAGTTCGACGTGCTCAGCCAGAGCTGGGACAAGGTTTTCCAGGCGCGCCATGAGATCGCGATCGCCTTGCTCGACAAGTTCGAGAAAGCGGGGATCGAATTTGCCGGGCCGGATGGGAAATCGATCACCCCGCCCGTGGTCCAGCCGCCGCCGGGTACGGCGGGAGGGCCGCCGGTGGGGGAGGGGGAGGGCGGTCCCCCTTAAAACGTCGCCCCAGCGAAAGCTGGGGTCTCAGGAGGTTTGGGCCCGGCCGCCTGAGATGCCAGCTTGCGCCGGCATGACGGGTGGGGAAAGTCGGGCTAACCCCAAAGCTCGGCCCCTGGCGGCTCCAGCAATCCGTTCTCGCAATCCATCGCCGCGGGGCGATCCTTCGCCAGCAGCATCGCCCCATCCAGGTCGACCCAGCGCGCGGCGCCGGCCAGCAGGAAAGCGGGGGCGATGCCGAGCGAGGTGGCGAGCATGCAGCCGACCATCACCTCCAGCCCCATCGCCTTCGCCTCGGCAGCGAGCGCGAGCGCCTCGGTCAGGCCGCCGGCCTTGTCGAGCTTGATATTGATCGCCTGATAGCGGCCCATGCAGCGCTCCAGATCGGCGCGGTCCTGGCAGCTTTCGTCCGCCGCGAACGGGATCGAGCTGGCGACGCGGTCGAGCAGGTCGTCGCGCCCGCGATGGACGGGCTGCTCGATCAGTTCTACGCCGTAAGCGGCAAGGCGCGCGGCTTCGGCCGCGAGGTCGCGATCGGTCCACGCCTCGTTGGCGTCGACAATCAGGCGCGCATCGGGCGCGCCCCGGCGGACGGCGGCGACGCGCACCTCATCGCCGTCGCCCGCCAGCTTGAGCTTGAGCAGAGGCAGATGCGACGAGGCGCGTGCGTCCGCCTCCATCCGTTCGGGCACGCCGAGCGAGATGGTGAAGGCGGTGACCAGCGCGCGGGGCTCGGGCAGGTCCGCCAGCTTCCACACCGGCAATTCCATTTTCTTGGCATCGAGATCCCACAGCGCGCAATCGAGCGCGTTACGTGCGGCGCCGCGCGGCAGACGATGCTGGAGTTCGGCGCGGGTGAGGCCGTTCGCGATGGCGTCGGCTTCGGCCAGAACCTGCGCCAGCACGCTTTCCGCACTCTCGCCATGATAATAGATCGCGGTGCCCTCGCCGCGGCCGACATGATCGCCGTCGATGATCTCGGCCACCACCACGTCGACATGAGTCTTGGCGCCGCGCGAGATGGTGAAGGCGCCGGCGACGGGCCAGCGTTCGATGCGGGCGTGGAGTTTCATGGCTCCCCACTCACCTTTTCGTCACCCCAGCGCAAGCTGGGCGAATAGCCCCTCCCTCCCGAGGGAGGGGTTGGGGTGGGTGACGCCGCTCATCGGCGAAACCGACATTGTCCCACCGGACTCACCCACCCCCAACCCCTCCCTTGGAAGGGAGGGGAGTCAGGCTGCGTGGCCTCAGGCGTTATGCTTCTGGATGAACGCTTCGAGCACCGGGGCGATTTCGGTGCGCCAGCGGCGGCCGTTGAAGATGCCGTAATGGCCGACCTTCTTCGCGAGCAGATATTCCTTGTCCGCGTCCGGCAGGTTGGGCGTGATCTTGAGCGCGGCTTTGGTCTGGCCGACGCCCGAAATATCGTCGCGCCCGCCCTCGATCGCGAGCAAGGCCACGTCGCTGATCGCGGCGGGATCGACCTTTTCGCCACGGTGCATCATCTTGCCCTCGGGCAGGGCATGGCGCTGGAAGACGGTGTCGATCGTCTCGAGATAGAATTCGGCGGTCATGTCGCAGACCGAGCGATATTCGTCGTAGAAGGCTTTGGTTGCGTCTGCGCTTTCCTGATCGCCGTCGATGAGATGGCGGAACATCTGCCAATGGCTGACGAGGTGATTGCCCCAGTTCATCGCCATGAAGCCGGTCAATTGGAGGAATCCCGGATAGACCTTCCGCCCGCCGCCCGGATAATAGAATGGCACGGTCGCGATCACATTCTGCTCGAACCAGCTGAACGGGCGCTGCGTGGCGACGGTGTTGACCTCGGTCGGCGCCTCGCGCGTGTCGATCGGGCCGCCCATCATGCTGAGCGTCTTGGGCCGTGCGGGATTCTTGTGCGCCGACATCAGGCAGGCGGCGGCGAACGCGGGCACGGCCGGTTGGCATACCGCGAGGACATGCGTGTTGGGGCCGATATGCTCGAGCCATGAGATCAGATAATCGACATAATCGTCGAGATGGAATTCGCCTGCCTTGAGCGGCACGAGACGCGCGTCACGCCAGTCGGTGATCCAGATGTCGTGGCCCGGAAGCAGGCGTTCGACCGTACCGCGCAGCAGGGTGGCATAATGGCCCGACATCGGCGCCACGATCAGCAATTTGGGCTGGTCCTTGGGCGCGTCGGGGCGGGTGAAGTGGATGAGCTGGCCGAAAGGCTTGCGCTCCTCGATCTTCTCCACGACCGCGACCTCTTTGCCGTCGATGTGCGTGACGGGCAGGCCGAATTCGGGCTTGCCGTGCGGCGCGGAGGCGTGCGCGAACACATCCAGACCGGAGGCCATCATCGAACCTAATTGGGTCCGGGCAAAAGGATTGGCGGGGTGCGCCATCCACTCGGACCCCAGCTCGGCCATCGCGCTCGCCCCGGCGAGCAGGCTCCGCTGCATTTCATAGGCTTCGTACAACAACTCGAATACGCCTCCCTTGGGGGAGAGACAGATACGACAATAACGCCGCAATGCAACAACGACCAAATGGGAGTTTGGTTGAGGGCTCGCGCCTTGCTATCTGGGGATCATGGCCCGCAATTACGACCCCATTCCGCCCCGCGGCGAACGCCGCTCCATCGGCGAACTGCGCATGATATGGGGGCTGGCGGCGCATTATCCGGGGCGGATCGCGGCGGCATTGGGCTCATTGTTGGTCGCATCCAGCGCCACGCTCGCGATTCCCTACGGCTTCAAACGGATCATCGATCGCGGCTTTGCCGCCGGCGGCAACCCGCATGGGGTCGATTCGTCCTTTCGCTATCTACTGATGATCGTGGTGGTGCTCGCGGCCGCGACCGCCTGCCGCTTTTATTTCGTGTCCTGGCTCGGCGAGCGCGTGGTCGCGGACCTCAGGCGCAAGGTGCAGGCCAACCTCCTCCGGCTCGCGCCGCGCTTCTTCGAAGAGAATCGGCCGTCGGAAATCGCGTCGCGCATGACCAGCGACACTGCGATCATCGAACAGATCGTGGGATCGACCGTGTCGATGGCGTTGCGCAACAGCTTCACCGGCATCGGCGGCGTGATCTATCTGTTCGTGCTCGCGCCCAAGCTGGCCGCCGCGCTCCTGCTCGGCATCCCGCTGATCATGGGGCCGATCCTGATCCTTGGGCGGCGCGTGCGCGGCTTCAGCCGCTCGTCGCAGGACAAGATCGCGGAGGTCGGCGCGATGGTGGCGGAGACGCTGGGCGCGATGAAGATCGTCCAGGCGTTCAACCAGGAGAAACGCGAGGAGGACAGGTTCGGCGTCGCGGTCGAGACTGCCTTCGCGGCGGGCAAGCGCCGCTTCACGATCCGCGCGGCGATGACCGCGATCGTGATCGGGCTGATCTTCGGATCGATCACGATGGTGCTGTGGGAAGGCGCGCGCAGCGTCACCACCGGCGACATCAGCGGCGGCACGATCGCCGCCTTCGTGCTGACCGGCGGCTTCGTCGCAGGCGCGTTCGGGGCGCTGACCGAAGTCTATGGCGATCTGCTGCGCGGCGCGGGCGCGGCGGCACGGCTGGGCGAATTGCTCGCCGAAAAGCCGGAGATCGCAGCGCCGGCCAAGCCGCAGGCGTTGCCGATTCCGCCGCGCGGGATGCTCGCCTTCGATCATGTCGAGTTCCGCTACCCGACCAGGCCCGAAATCGCGGCCCTGCACGATTTCAGCCTGACCGTGTCGCCGGGCGAGACGGTGGCGGTGGTCGGCCCCTCGGGCGCGGGCAAATCGACGCTCTTTCAGCTTGCGCAGCGTTTCTACGATCCGACCGCGGGCACGGTCCGAATGGACGGCGTCGCGCTGACGCAGGCTGATCCGGCGGCGGTGCGCCAGCGGATCGCGGTGGTGCCGCAGGAGACGGTGATCTTCGCGGCGAGCGCGCGCGACAATCTGCGCTATGGCCGCTGGGATGCCGACGATGCGCAATTGTGGGCGGCGGCCGAGACCGCCAATGCCGCGAAATTCCTCCAGGAACTGCCGCAAGGGCTGGATACGTTCCTGGGCGAAGGCGGCGCGCGGCTGTCGGGCGGGCAGCGCCAGCGGCTCGCGATTGCGCGCGCTGTCCTGCGCGACGCGCCTTTGCTGCTGCTGGATGAGGCAACCTCGGCGCTCGATGCGGAGAGCGAGCGGCTGGTGCAGAAGGCGCTCGAGCGGCTGATGACGCGGCGGACCACGATCGTGATCGCGCACCGCCTCGCCACCGTGCGCGCGGCCGACCGGATCATCGTGATGGACCAGGGCCGGATCGTCGAGGAAGGGCGCCATGACGAATTGGTCACCAGATCGGGCCTCTACGCCCGGTTGGCGCAATTGCAGTTCGAGGGCGAGGCGGCCTGACGAGGAACCAAAGTCGGTCGCGGGAATTCCCGGCTCGATGACGCTAGTCAATATTCGTCATGGCCTGGCGCTGGTGCTGCTGGGGGGCGCCGCAGCGTTTGCCGCCGCCCAGACCGAGCCGCCCCGAACGGTCACCGACACCAGGACCGTGCAGACGAAGATCGAAACCCCGACCCAGTCCACGACCACGACCACCAGGGAAAAGGTGGTCGAGACCGGCGAACGCGCACGCGAGATCGCGTCGCAACCGGCGCGCGACGTCGGCGCGCAGAAGGTCGATGTGCCCGTATCGATCCAGCAGGCCGCGGCCGCGCCTTATTCGCTCAAGGGCCTGGGCGGCTGCACGCAACTCAGCCGCGCGATCGTCGCGCTCAATGACGTGCTCGGCCCCGATTACGATAACGCGATCACGTCGCGCGAAAACCGGGCGGGCAAGCTTGCCGAGGCGGGCGGAAAGTCGATCGTCAACGCGGTCATCCCGTTTCGCGGGCTGGTGCGCGAGGTGAGCGGCGCGGCGCCGTCCGAGCGCCGGCTCGACGCTGACATCAAGGCGGCGATCGCCCGGCGTGGCTTCCTGCGCGGCGTCGCCACCGCGCGGAGGTGCAAACTGCGCTGAACCCGAACGCGCAAAAGGAAGCGCCGCCGGTCGGATGACCGGCGGCGCTTCTTCCTGTCCACTATGGCCGGACCTTAACGGCGGTCCTGATCCCAGTCGCCGCGGTCATGGTCCCAATCGCCCCGGTCGCGATCGTGCCGATAATGGTCTTGGCGATCATAATCGCGGTCGTGATGGCGATGATAGTAACCGCGATCATAATAGCCCCGGTCGTAGGTGACGCCGTAGCCATAAGCCGGTGCGGCATAAACATTCGCCGGCGCGTCATAGCCATAGGAGCCGTCATATCCGCCATTGTCGTAATAGCGGTCATGATGGTCCGACGAGGCGATGGCCGCCCCGACGCCAAGCCCGATGATCCCCGCAAGGATGGCAGTGCCCGTATGGTCCCGCGCCTCAGCAGGTGCGGTCCCGGCGAGGCTGCTGCCAGCAAGGAGCGCCGCAGCAAGGGCGCCTTTGATTACCGCACGCATAGTCACTCTCCTCTCGAGTCCTTCAATAGGACAAGACGAGTTATGGCCGATTCGTTGTGAACGACTTGGGAATGATGCTGGCAGCCTATGTTCAGCAAATAGAGCGCCGCGCGATGTTTCGTTTATCCTGCGGAAAGCAAGACCGGATCGGCGAAATGCGGGATGGCAAGAATCTTTCCGGATCGACCTGCGGATCGGCCCGGCACGTGCCGTCTATCTCAGACGCTAGGGGAGAATGTGATGCTCAGGCTGATCTTTGCGATCATGGTGGCGACGCTGGAGAAGACGCCCAAGCGGTCCTGAGGCCGGTGCGGTCGCTCGATCGCCCGAGCCGTCGGCACGTGGTGGGCCTGGTTTCGGCGCTGCTGTTGCCGATTCCGGCCGAGGCGATGAACGAGGCGCTGTGGCCGCCGGGCAAAGCGGGCGCGGTCAGCCTGACTTATGATGACGGGCTCGACAGCCAGCTCGATCTGGCGGTGCCGGCGCTCGACCGGTTCGGCTTCAAGGCGACCTTCTTCCTGACCTTCGACAATATAAAGCGTCGGCTGGACGAGTGGGCCGCGCTCGCGAAGCAGGGGCACGAGCTCGCCAACCATACGGTCACGCATCCGTGCAATCTTGAACCCTTTAGTGCGGCATCCTATCGCAGGCGCGAGTTGGCACCGATGGCGCGTTGGCTCGACCGCGCCGATCCGCGTGAGGCGGTGCGCAGCTTCGCGTATCCGTGCGACGTGACCAATTTCGGGGCTGGCGATGCGAACCGGCAGGAGGCGCGCTTCGACCGGCTGCTTAGCCGGATGGGGATCGCCGCCGCGCGCACGAGCGAGGGCGAGCCCAACCGCCCGACGACCGCCCTTCGCCGTCCGCATCGCCTGCAGGCCCTGGCGGTGGGCTTCGATGCAACCGACTTCGCGGCGGTCGACGCCTATCTCGATCGGGCGGTGACGCAGGGCTATTGGGCGATATTGGTGTTCCACGATCTCGCCGCGGTGCCGAGCGCGGCCGGCCAGACCGGGCTGGCGATGCATGCCGAAATCCTGAAGGCGATCGCGGACAAGCCCTTATGGTGCGCGCCGATGGCCTCCGTGTTCGACTGGATCCGACGGAGGGCGTGAGCGTCCATGAAAAGGCCGCCGATCCATCGGGACCGGCGGCCTTTTCCAAGCGGTTTGAAAGGCTCAGCCCAATCGGAGCGCGGTGCGTTGCCGACGCCGCATCGCGAGCCCAGCGAGGCCGAAACCGCCGACCATCATCGCCCAGCTTGCCGGCTCGGGCACCGCGCCGCCGAAGAACTGGACCTCGCCGATCCCTATCGCGCTGTCATTGTTGGGGCCGACCGAGAAGACGACCGACGTCGCGACCAAAGGCGAATTCGAGAAATCGAACGGCGCATAATAATGCAGGTCGGACGTATCGTTGCCCTCGAACGTCTCGAGCCCGCCGGCTTGCACGGTGACGAAGCCGTCGCTGGAGAGCGCCGCGGTCTGCCCGATTGGGGTCGTGCCGTTGTAGAAGGTGAAGACATAATCATCGTTGTTGTCGAACGCGCCGAGCATGCCGGTGATGCGCATCAGACCGGCGAAATCGAACCGGATCGTGGTGCCCGGATCGTTCGTGTGGATGTTCGAAGCCGCCTCCCACGACGTGTAATCGGGCGGCACGATGCCGTCGGACAGGAGCGACAGCGCGTTGCTGACGCTGCCGGCGGTGACGGTTGCGGTGTACGAGATCGGATCCGCCATTGCCGCGCTACCCGCGAACAGCAAAACGGCGACGGTCGACAAATAAGCAACGCTCTTCATCGTCACACTCCCAAACATATGTTGATTATGCAGCGTTGATTGTGTGGTCGGGCGATTAAGGCTGTCAAAGCGTTAACCGGTTCCAGCGCGGCGGCTTTCTCGACCGGATCGGCGGCAATTTGCTCCGATCTGCACCCTACTGGTGTGTTACGGTACTATAACAGTTTTTGGCGGATTTCGCCACGTCTTCGCAATCGCCGCCGTCCCAAAAGAGTCTAGCGCGCAGCCGCACGAGGTGAGGCTGATTTGGCACGGCTTCTGCAAAGGCCTTTCACGTGGCCGGCGCCCCCGCCGGTCTCAGTCCCGTTGGGAGGAATCCTGTTATGAAAATGTCCGCCATCCTGATCGCCGCCGCTACCCTGGGCACCATCGCGCCGGCCTTCGCCGCCGAGCGCGCCAACTCCGATCAGCCCCGGATCTCTTATGACGCGAAGCATGATAAATTCTGCATTTCTCAGATAGTTACGGGCAGTCGCCTGCCCGCGCAGGATTGCCGCACCAAGGCGGAGTGGGCCAAAGAGGGCCTGACGCTGAACACGTGGGACGACGGCAAGGCGCTCGTGTCCAGATAAAGCAGGCCGCCCGCCGGTGCAGTCCGCTTCCTGTCCGGAAGCGGACGACTGGCGGGCACCGGCGCAGCCTGTCCGGTTGCGGCCAGTGGGAAAGGTTAGTGTGCCGCCGCCGGTAGCGGTCGGGGCATATGCAAGGTCAGCATCACCAATTTGCCGCCGTCGATCCCGAACCAGTGCGGCACGCCCTCGGGCACCAGCACGACATCGCCGGGCTTGAGCGGTCGCGTTTTGCCCCCGACGATGTCGCCGCCGTTGGTCTCGCCATACCAATGATGCGCGTTGGCAAGCGTGCCGCCCGAGACGAGCGTGCCCGATCCCTCCAGCACATAGACCAGTTCCGCCTCCGTGAGGTGCGCCGCCGCTTGCTTGGGCCGCACCCAATATTCGACCGCGACCGTATAGGGTGCCGCCGTGAGGAGAGGGTGGTAGAGCATGTCCTCGGCGGGTTTGATGTCATGCGCCATCTGTGTGACGACGGCGCGGACTTCGGCCGCGTTGGCGAAGCTGGTTGGGTCGGGTGGGGTTTGGGCATGGGCGGCGACCGCCAGGCTCCACATGCCGATAAACCAGGCAAGCCCGTGCATCTCTGTCTCCCTTGTCGTTTTCGGGATGGTAGCGCTCAGGCCGGTCCGCAACAACAGCCCGATCGGGCCGGTTGGCCTTGCATGTGCGGGGAACGGAGGTCCGGCGGCGTCGGTTAGACGCGGGCGAAGGGAGATGTCCCATGCTTATCGACACCGGGCTGGATCGGCGCGGGGCCTTGCTTGCGGTGGCGGGCATAAGCGCGCTGGCGACGCTGGAGGGATGCCACAAGGCCGGCGCGGGCGACGAGGATATTTCCGCGACCGAGGATATGATGCGCGAGCATGGCGTGCTGCGCCGCATCCTCGTCGGACGTGGGAGCGCTGGCGGACGCGGTCGACCTCTTCCGCACCTTCGGCGAGGACTATCACGAGCACAAATTGGAAGAGGAGCATGTCTTCCCCGCGGTGCGGAAGGCAGGCGGCCCGGCCGCGGGGCTGA
The DNA here is from genome assembly GCA_019508115.1 of Sphingomonas sp. Lineage (GTDB taxonomy): Bacteria > Pseudomonadota > Alphaproteobacteria > Sphingomonadales > Sphingomonadaceae > Sphingomonas_I. The sequence continues at coordinate 9,434 of JAEKMC010000127.1, read as the reverse complement.
TCGACACCCTGCTCCAGCAGCATCAGCGCGGGCGCGAGATCAATCGCTTCCTGATCGCGACCTGCAAGGCCGGCACGATCCCGAATGCGCGGCGGCCGGATGTCGCCGCGGCGCTCGAAAGCTTCGCCCGCATGTATGAGGCGCACACCGCGCGGGAGGATACGATCCTGTTCCAGGCGTGGCGCAAGTCATTGTCCGAACACCAGCTCAAGGAAGCGTCCGAGCAGTTCGAGGATATCGAGAAAGCCCAGTTCAAGGGCGATGGTTTCGACCTTGCGGTGGACCGGATCGCACGGATCGAACAGCGGCTGGGGATTGCGGACCTGGGACGGTTCACCGCGCCGGCTGTCGCCTGAACTCGGCCTGCTCCACAGCCCTTCACTCCGGCGGTCGCCGGAGTGAAGGGGAAGGGAGATGGCGGCCTGGCTTTATTGTGGCTGCACCACATCCACCAACGGCAACCACACCGCACTCGGCTGGCTTGCCGACCGTGACAGAGTGATCGTCGCCTTCTGATAATCTTCCGGCTTGGCGAAGAAGATGTTGGGGACGTATTTCTGCGGGTTGCGGTCGTAGAGCGCGAACCAGCTCGACTGGATCTGGACCATGATGCGGTGGCCGGGCTGGAAGACGTGGTTGGTCTGCGGCAGCGCGAATTTGATCTCGACGATCTTGTCGGCTGGAAGCGGGGCCGGGTGCACGAAGCTCTCGCGGTAGCGGCCGCGGAAGATGTCCATCGCCACGGCGAGCTGATAGCCGCCCAGTTCCTTGTCCATTTCGTGCGTCATTTCGGGCGGATATTCGTCGATCAGCTTGACCACGAAATCGCCGTCGGTGCCGGTGGTCGCCGCGAACAGGTCGGCGATGGCCGCGCCGCTGATCCGCACCGGGTGATCGAGCACCTTTGTCTCATAGCTCATCACGTCGGGGCGGGCATTGGCGTGGCGCTGGTCGGAGACGAGCCAGGGACCCCATTGGTCGTGATTGTCGAAGTCGACCGGGCGCTGAACGAACGGCACCGGCGCGCGCGGATCGGAGACGTAGCTGTCGCCCGCCTTGGCATCGGCCGGCTTGTCGAAGCTCAGCGCGAAATTCCGCGTGAGGTAGAGCGGCGTGAGCGGCTTGGCGCAGCCCTGCTGGCAGGCGAGCGGCCAGTCGGCGAAATGATCCCAATGGTTCTCGCCGGTATTGTAGATCTGCACGCGCGGCATATCGAATTTGGGTGCGCCGTCCTTCAGATATTGATCGAAGAAAGGCACGATTACGTTCTTGCGGAAATCGACCGTGGTGTTGCCGGCCCATCTGAGCGGCCCGAGATTATAGCCCTCATAGTTGATCTGGCTGTGCCGCCAGGGCCCCATCACGAGGTAATTGTTGGCGAGGTGGCCGGCCGCCTTGAGCCCTTCCCAGCTATGGATCGCGCCCCACATATCCTCCTGGTCCCACAGACCCTGCAGCCACATCGTAGGGATGTTGGACGGATTGGCGACTACGAGCTTGTCGGTCGCCTGGTCCGACCAGAAATTGTCGTAGGCCGGGTGCGCGGCGGTGCGGCGCCACATGCCGAACTGATCGATGCCATGCAGCTTCGCGAAATCGCCCGCCGATCCCGCGCGCAGATAGGCGTCATAATCATCGGCGTTGGAGGTGATCAGCGATCCGCTGCTCTTCTTCGCCATCTCCTGCCCGACATAATAAGAGAAGCTTGCCTGGCGGAAGGCGCCATAATGGAACCAGTCGTCGCCCATCCAGCCGTCGACCATCGGGCTTTCGGGCGCGGCGACCTTGAGCGCGGGGTGCGGGTTCAAGAGCGCCATGACGACGGTATAGCCTTCGTAGGACGAGCCGATCATGCCGACGCGGCCGTTGCTCTCGTGCAGGTTCTTCACCAGCCAGTCGATCGTGTCGTAGGCGTCGGTCGAATTGTCGACCTTGGTGGGATTGAGCGGCGTGCCTGCGGGCGGTCGGTTCATGACATAGCCGCCCTCCGAACCGTGCTGCCCGCGAATGTCCTGGAACACGACGATATAACCCGCGTCGGCGAATGCATCGTAGCTCTGCAGCAGGATCGCTTTCATATTGCCGCTCTTGTTGCGGCTGGCATGGCCATCGGCATCGTAGGGCGTGCGGTTGAGCACGATCGGCGCGTTCTTCGTGCCCTTGTGCTCGACGATCACGGTGTGGAGCTTGACCCCGTCGCGCATCGGAATCTCGACCGTGCGTTTGACGTAGTCATAGCTGTCGGTGGGCTCGACATATTTATCCGGGCGATCGGTGCCGCTGGCGGGGAAGAGCGGTTCGGGAGCCGTCTGAGCCTGCGCCTGGCAAGCGGTTGCGAGCAGCAGCAAAGCGATCGTCTTGGTCATGGGGATGTCCTGTTGGGGAGATGGCACAGGCGTACGAGATTCCCGCGGTTCGTGTCGAGGGGGCGAGAAGAAGGCTGGTGCGATCTGCATTAAAACCCCCTCCCACAAGGGGAAAGGGGGCTTATTCGACGGTCAGCACCGTCTTCCCCACGTGATCCGGCGCATCCAGCCGACGGTGCGCGTCGGCGGCGTGGGCGAGGGGGAAGGTGGAATCGATCACGGGTTTCAGCCGTCCCTCGGCAAGCAAGGGCCAGACTGTGCGGATCAACTGATCGCGGACCGCGGTCTTGAAGCCGACGTCGCGGGCGCGGAGCGTCGATCCGGTCAGCGTCAGGCGTTTCTGCATGATCTTGTGGATCTGGATTTCAGCCTTCGAGCCGCGCTGGACCGCGATCGAGACGTGGCGGCCTTCGGGCGCGAGGCAATCCAGGTTGCGCGCGACATAATCGCCGCCGACCATGTCGAGCACGAGGTGGACGCCGTCGGGCGCGAGCCTTTGCACCTCGGCGACGAAATCCTGCGTCTTATAGTCGATCGCATGGGTCGCGCCGATCTCGAGCGCGCGCCGGCATTTTTCGGCCGAGCCGGCGGTGATGATCACGTTCAGGCCGAACAATCGCGCGAGCAGGATCGCGATCGTGCCGATGCCGCTGGTGCCGCCATGGACCAGCAGGGTCTCGCCCGGCGCGGCGCGGCCGCGCTCGAACAGGTTGCTCCACACGGTAAACAGGGTTTCGGGCAGCGCCGCGGCCTCGATCATCGATAGCGAGGGCGGCACGGCCAAGCATTGGCCCGACGGCGCCACCGCATATTCGGCATAAGCTCCGCCCGCGACCAGTGCCATGACTGGGCGGCCCAGCAACCGCGCATCCACGCCTTCGCCGAGCGCCACGACTTCGCCCGCAAGCTCCAGCCCCATGATCGGCGATGCGCCCGGCGGGGGCGGATATTTGCCCTCCCGCTGCAGTATGTCGGGGCGGTTCACGCCGGCGGCCGCGACCTTGATCAGCAGCTCGCCGGGTGCGGGCCGCGGCACGGGGCGTTGGACCGGCTGGAGCACCTCGGGGCCGCCGGCCTCGGCCGGGTCGATCGCGATCATATTGGTGGGGATCTGAGTCATATTCTCATCCGGTCATCCCGGCGAAAGCCGGGATCCATCTCGCGCGGTTCCAGCACTCGAGACGGGCAGGAGATGGACCCCAGCTTTCGCTGGGGTGACGGTAGAAAAGATCATCACGCGCACTTCATTGACAGACTCAGGGCCTTGGTCAACGATCCGTCCATGGACTTGGACGACATCCTGCCCAAAAATCCCGGCGATCCCCTGGTCGCGCTGACGAAGCAGGACCTCGATCCCCTTTCGGTCGACGAATTGACCGCGCGCATCGCCACGCTGGAGGCGGAAATCGCGCGCGCACGGGCAAAAATCGACCATGCCGTTAACCATCGCGCAAACGCGGAAAGCTTATTCAAGAGGTGAAGGGCGAGTCTCCCCGCGACATGTCTCCGGCAACGGACCTTGATCGGCGGCGGGCGCGTTCCGACATAGGTTGTAGCAGGGCGGTATCCCCGCCGCGCTGCGGGAGTATGTAAATGCCAAGTTTTGCCCGTGAGCTTGAACAGACCCTCCATAATGCGCTGACCGCCGCGTCGTCGCGTCATCACGAATATGCGACGCTGGAGCATCTCCTGCTCGCGCTCATCGATGACGATCATGCGTCGAAGGTCATGGCGGCGTGCGGCGTGGATATGGACGAGCTCAAGGAGGCGGTTGCCACCTATCTCGACACCGAGCTCGATGCTCTGAAGACCGAGACCGGCAACGAGCCTTCGCCCACCAGCGGTTTCCAGCGCGTGGTCCAGCGGGCGATCCTGCACGTCCAATCCTCCGGCCGCGAGGAAGTGACCGGCGCCAACGTGCTGGTCGCCTTGTTCAGCGAGCGCGAAAGCTATGCGGTCTATTTCCTGCAGCAGCAGGATATGAGCCGGCTCGATGCGGTGTCCTATATCAGCCACGGCGTCGGCAAGGCCGGCGGCGCGGTGCCCGAAACACGTGAGGTCAAGGGTACCGAGGAAAGCCAGACGCAAAAGCCCGAAGGCGGCAAGAAGGGCGAGAGCGCGCTCAAGCAATTCTGCGTCAATCTGAACGAGAAGGCCAAGGAAGGCCGCGTCGATCCGCTGATCGGGCGCGGGCCCGAGGTCGACCGAACCGTCCAGATCCTGTGCCGCCGTTCGAAGAACAACCCGCTTTATGTGGGCGACCCCGGCGTCGGCAAGACCGCGATCGCGGAAGGGTTGGCGCGCAAGATCGTCGAGGGCGACGTGCCCGAGGTGCTGCTGCCCGCGGTGATCTATTCGCTCGACATGGGCGCCTTGCTGGCAGGCACGCGCTATCGCGGCGACTTCGAGGAGCGGCTGAAGCAGGTCGTGACCGAACTCGAGAAGATGCCGCACGCGGTGCTGTTCATCGACGAGATCCATACCGTGATCGGTGCCGGCGCGACCAGCGGCGGCGCGATGGACGCGTCGAACCTGCTCAAGCCCGCTTTGTCGGGCGGCCTGATCCGGTGCATCGGCTCCACGACGTACAAGGAGTTCCGCAATCATTTCGAGAAGGACCGGGCTTTGCTCCGGCGCTTCCAGAAGATCGACGTGAACGAGCCGACGGTCGAGGATACGATCAAGATCATCACCGGACTGCGCTCCGCGTTCGAGCAACATCACAAGGTCAAATATACGGCCGAGGCGATCAAATCGGCGGTCGAGCTGTCGGCGCGCTACATCAACGACCGCAAGCTGCCCGACAAGGCGATCGACGTGATCGACGAGGTCGGCGCGATGCAGATGCTGGTGCCGCCCGCCAAGCGCAAGAAGACGATCACCGCCAAGGAGATCGAGCAGGTCATCGCGACGATGGCGCGCATCCCGGCCAAATCGGTTTCGGCCGACGACACCAAGGTGCTCGCCAATCTCGATACCGAATTGAAGCGCGTCGTGTTCGGCCAGGACAAGGCGATCGAGACATTGTCGTCGGCGATCAAGCTCAGCCGTGCCGGCCTGCGCGATCCGGACAAGCCGATCGGCAATTACCTGTTCACCGGCCCGACCGGCGTGGGCAAGACCGAGGTCGCGCGTCAGCTCGCCTCGATCATGGGCATTCCGCTCCAGCGGTTCGACATGTCCGAATATATGGAGCGCCATTCGGTCAGCCGGCTGATCGGCGCGCCTCCGGGCTATGTCGGCTACGACCAGGGTGGTCTGTTGACCGACGCGGTCGATCAGCAGCCGCATTGCGTGCTGCTGCTCGACGAGATCGAGAAGGCGCATCCGGACCTGTTCAACATCCTGTTGCAGGTGATGGACAACGGCAAGCTGACGGATCACCACGGCAAGACGGTCGATTTCCGCAACGTGATCCTGATCATGACCACCAATGCCGGCGCGTCCGACATGGCGCGCGAGAGCCTTGGCTTCGGCAACCTCACCCGCGAGGGCGAGGATGAGGAAGCGGTCAAGAAGATGTTCACGCCGGAATTCCGCAACCGATTGGATGCGATCGTGCCGTTCGGCTACCTGCCGACCCCGGTGATCGCGCGCGTGGTCGAGAAGTTCATCCTCCAGCTCGAGCTGCAGCTCGCCGACCGCGAAGTGCATATCAGCCTGGATGACGAGGCCAAGGCGTGGCTCACCGAGAAGGGCTATGACAAGATGTACGGCGCACGCCCGATGGGCCGCCTGATCCAGGAGAAGATCAAGCAGCCGCTCGCCGAGGAATTGCTGTTCGGCAAGCTGGTCCATGGCGGCGAGGTCAAGGTCCACATGAAGGACGGCGCGCTCGCGTTCGAGATCATGCCCGCGGCGCCCAAGCCGAAGGGCAAGCGCAAGCCCAAGGCGGAAGCGAAGGTCCCGACCCGGTCGGCTCCGGACAAAACCGCTTGAAAAGAGGCCCGGCGGAGTGATCCGCCGGGCCTTTTGCTCATCCGTCATGCTGAACTTGTTTCAGCATCCATCAAGAGGCCACGCCTCGCCGCGGAATGGACCCTGAAACAAAGTCAGGGTGACGATGGGGTGGGTTGAATCGTTGGGCGGTTTCGTGCGCTGGTTGCCCGCCACGGCGAAGAATGTTATTACGTCCGTATGAACGCGCCGCTTAAACTCTTGTCACTCAAGCTCGTGAAGGTCGGCAACTCCACCGGCGTGGTCCTGCCGAAGGAATTACTTGCCCGTCTCGGCGTAGGGCCTGGTGATACGCTCAACGCGTCGGTCGATGAAGAAGGCGTGACCTTCACCCGTTCGGAGGACGGGTTCGAGGCGCAGATGGCGGCAGCGCGCGAAGTCATGGCACGGCGCAAGCGCGCGTTGCGCGAACTCGCAAAATAGTGGTCGATTGGATCTGGATCGCGACGCGGATCGCGATCGAGGCGCATCGCGAGCAATTGATCGAGCATGGCGGCGGGCAGGGCATCCGCGACCTGCGACTACTCGACAGTGCGATGGCGCGTCCGCACAATCTCGCCACCTATGGCAGCCCGGATGCAGCGGCATTGGCGGCGGCCTATGCCTATGGAATTGCCCGAAATCATCCGTTCATCGATGGCAACAAGCGAACCGCCCTGGTGGTCAGCGAAACCTTCCTGACACTCAACGGCTATGGACTCGACGCGTCCGACGCGGAGATGGTCGTAGCGTTCCTCGCGCTTGCCGCCGGAGAGCTGACCGAGGAGGAACTGGCGGATTGGTTTCGCGAGCATCTCAGCGAAGGCGATTGAAACAAGCTGCAGGCCCTGACAGTCTGCCTGCATGAAAAAACTCGCTCTCCTCCTCGCCGCCCTTCCCGCCCTCGCGCTCGCCGCGCCCGCGCATTTCGATCCGGCGCGGTTGTCGCATCATGTCGAGATACTCGCGTCCGACGCCTTCGAGGGCCGCGCGCCCGCGACACGCGCGGAGCCCAAGGTGATCGACTATATCGTCAGCCAGTTCAAAGCCGCGGGCGCGCAGCCTGGTGGGCAGATCCGAGACGGCAAGCGCAGTTGGACGCAGGACGTGCCCCTGCTCCACACCAGCTTCGCGGGCGCGCCCTCGATTACGATTACCAGCAACGACCAGGCGATGCCGCTGACGCAGGGCGAGCAGATCGCCTTGCGCGCGCCGCTCACCGGCGAAACGGCGCTCAGCCTGAAGGACGTGCCGCTCGTCTTCGTCGGCTATGGCGTGCACGCGCCCGAGCGCAATTGGGACGATTTCAAGGATGTCGACGTGAAGGGCAAATTGCTCGTCCTGCTCGTCAACGATCCCGATTTCGAGACAGGGCAGGGCGATTTCGGCGGGAAGGCGATGACCTATTATGGCCGCTGGACCTACAAGTTCGAGGAGGCCGCGCGGCACGGGGCGGCGGGTGTGCTGATCGTGCACGAGCGCGCGCCGGCATCCTATGGCTGGGCGACGGTCAAGAATTCGAACACGAACGACATGTTCGACATCGTTCGCACGGATCCCAAGGCTTCGCATCCGTCCTTCGAAAGCTGGATCCAGCGCGATCTGGCGGTCAAATTGTTCGCGGATTCGGGCCTCGATTTCGAAGCCGAGAAGAAGGCCGCGCAGAGCCGCGATTTCAAGCCGGTGGCGTTGAAGGCGACGCTTTCGGCGGACGCCAAGGTCGATGTCGCGACCATCGTCAGCCACAATATCGCCGCTCGGATCGCAGGAAGCAAATATCCGAACGAGACGATCGTCTATTCGGCGCATTGGGACCATCTGGGCGTCGGCCAGCCCGACGCGAAGGGCGACCGCATCTATAATGGCGCGGTCGACAATGCCGACGGCATCTCGGTGCTGCTGGAGATGGCGCGGGCGTTCGCGCAGGGACCGAGGCCGCAGCGCTCGATCCTTTTCCTGGCCGTGACGGCCGAGGAGCGCGGGCTGCTGGGATCGGAATATTATGCCGCCAACCCGCTCTACCCGCTCGCCACCACGGTCGGCATGCTCAACACCGATGCGCTCAGCACGGCCGGGCCGGCGCGCGATTTCTCGATCTCGGGCAGCGCCAAATTGGGCCTGCTCGACGATCTGATCGACGAGGGGAAGAAGCAGGGCCGCAGCTTCACCGCGGATGCGCATCCCGAGGCGGGTTCCTTCTACCGCTCGGATCATTTCACAATGGCAAAGCGCGGCGTGCCGGCCATCTCGATCGAGAGCGGCGAGGATCTGGTGAATGGTGGGCGCGCCGCCGGCCTGGTGTGGCAGGAAGCCTATACGCGCGACAAATATCACCAGCCCGCCGACGAATGGACGCCCGCCTGGAACGCGACCGGCCAGGTACCGGACGCGGAATTGCTGTTCAGTCTGGGCACCCGTCTCGCCAATTCGCGCGAATGGCCGAACTGGAGCCAGGATAGCGAGTTCAGGGCGACGCGCGACAAGAGCGCAGCGGCGCGGAAATAGGCAAGTCTCGTCCTGCAAGGCAGCGATCCGGCCGGGCTTGGGCTGATACAAGAAGGCACGGGTGAGGACGGATGACGATGCCGAGCTTCCGTCTGAACCCGGTCGTCAGTCTTTTCCTTTGGCTTATGGCCGCTTTTGCGCTCGTCTGGACCGGGCCGCTCTTCGTGCCCGCCGCCGGTAGTACAATCAACTTCGCGGCTTTGCTGTGGAAGGCCTTCGCCGCGGCCCTCGCCCTTGGCGCCAATCTCGCGCTCCTGCGGCGATCGAGCCCGCTGCTAGGCCTGAAGCCCAGCCTGCGCGCCGCCGGCTTCCTGGTTTCTGGCGCTTTGCTCGGCTTGCTGCTGGTTGGTGTGTGGGCGGTTTCATTCCGTTTTCTGGTGCCCTTTCATCTGACGTTCGGGAGCATCACCGGAGCCGAACTGGCTTGTTCGCTGTGCATCTACCTGTTCGGCGCATTGCTCGAAGAATTGGCGTTTCGAGGTCATGCTTTGATCCGGCTGAGGGAACGATACGGCACAATCGCCGCGATCATGCTCGTCTCGCTTGCGTTCGGACTGTTCCACCTGCCGGGAATGACCGGCGTGAACGCGGTCAAAATCGTCGCGCTGACGGGACTTAGCTCGCTGC
>JAEKMC010000126.1 GCA_019508115.1 Sphingomonas sp. | reverse complement strand
GCGCTGGCGCGAGCCGCGTCCGGCGGCGAGCTGGCAGGGCGTGCGGGCCGCCGATCAGTTCGGCCCGCGCTGCATGCAGAGGCATATGTGGGACGACATGTTCTTCCGTTCGCCCAAGGCGGATGAGGATTGCCTGTATCTGAACGTCTGGACGCCCGCGAACCTGGGCAAAGCCGCGTCGGCCAAGCTGCCGGTGCTGGTCTATATCTATGGCGGCGGCTTCATCGCGGGAACGAGCGACGAACCGCGCTATGACGGCGCGGCAATGGCGGCGCGCGGCATCGTGGTGGTCACGGTCAATTATCGGCTCGGCATCTTCGGCTTCTTCGCGCACCCGCAACTGACCGGCGAGTCCCCGCACCACGCGTCGGGCAATTACGGCCTGCTCGATCAGGCCGCGGCCATGGCCTGGGTCAAACGCAACATCGCGGCCTTCGGCGGCGATCCCAAGCATATCACGGTGGGCGGCGAGTCCGCCGGCTCGATGTCGGTCAGCGGGATGATGGTGTCGCCTTTGACCCGCAACCTGATCGTGGGCGCAATCGGCGAAAGCGGATCGGTTTTGCCGCCGTTTCACGTGCTCACGCTCGCGGATGCCGAGAAGAAGGGCATGGACTTCGCGGAATCGCTGCAGGTGCCGACTTTGTCGCAGCTCCGCGCGATCCCCGCCGACAAATTGCTGTCGGTTCAGGATTTCCAGGGCGCGCATTGGGGGCTGGATATTGACGGTTATTACCTGACCGAGCCTCCCGAGGCGACCTACGCCGCCGGAAAAGCGGCCAAGGCAGTGTTGCTGGTCGGCTCCAATTCGCAGGAAGGTGGGGCGGGCGCGATCCTGGGCGATACGCCGCCGACCATCGCCAATTATCAGGCCGGCCTGCAGAAAAAATACGGCGCGGACGCAGACCGCCTGTTTCAGCTCTATCCCGCGGCAGGCGATGCGGAGGTGCAGCGCGCCGCGACCGAGCTCGCCAGCGATGCCTTCATCGCCGCAGGCACGTGGAACTGGTTCGATCATCAGCGCCGCAGCGGCTGGCCGGCTTATTATTACTATTACACCCATGTTCGGCCGCAGCCGACCGCCTTCAAGGCGACGGGCCCCGCCGCTTACGGCGCGCTCCACAGTGCCGAAATCGAATATGCCCTGGGCAATCTCGAAGCCAATCCGGCCTACGCTTGGACCGATGATGACCGGAAGGTTTCCGCGACGATGAGCGGTTATTGGGCGAATTTCATCAAGACCGGCAATCCCAATGGCGGCGACCTGCCGCTCTGGCCGCAGGCGCCGGCTGACGCCGGGCAGATCCAGCGCCAGGTGATCGATGTCGACACGCACCGCGCCGCTTTCCCGGAGCAGGCCCGCTATCCCGAGGTCGTATCGATCCTGACGAAGCATTGATGCCGCCGCCGATGGGCTTCCCCAAATCCCTTCGCCGTAATAACGGGACGATGACGCCTCGCGAACATGACGGGGCGCGTTCAACAGAGGATGTCACGTGACCTGTCGCTTCACCGCCCGCCGCGCCTTTATGTTTGGTAGCGCTATCACCGGCGCCCTCGCTCTCGCCCAACTGGCAAATGCCCAGCTCTACAAGGATCCCTCGCAGCCGATCCCGGCGCGGGTCGCCGATCTGGTCGGGCGCATGACGATCGAGGAGAAAGCGGCGCAGATGCAGAATGTCGCACCGGCCATAACCCGGCTCGGCGTCCCGGCTTACGATTATTGGAACGAGGCGCTGCACGGCGTCGCGCGCGCGGGCGAGGCGACGATGTTCCCGCAGGCGATCGGCATGGCCGCGACCTGGGACCAGGATTTGCTGCATGACGAAGGCCGCGTCGTCGCGATCGAAGGCCGCGCCAAATATAATCAGGCGCAGCGCGAGGGGAATTTCGAGCGTTATTACGGGCTGACCTTCTGGTCGCCCAACATCAATATCTTCCGCGATCCGCGCTGGGGCAGGGGGCAGGAGACTTTGGGCGAGGATCCCTATCTCGCCGGAACGCTCGGCTCCGCCTTCATTCGCGGCGTGCAGGGCGACAATTCGAAATATTTCGAGGCGATCGCAACGCCCAAGCATTTCGCGGTCCATTCCGGGCCGGAGCCGCTGCGCCACGGTTTCAACGTGAATGTCGCGCCGCGAGACCTGTCGGAAACTTATCTGCCCCAGTTCCGCCGCGCGATCACCGAGGGCCACGCTTTCTCCCTGATGTGCGCCTACAACGCCGTCGACGGAAAGGCGGCCTGCGCCAACCCCACCTTGCTGACCGATATCCTGCGCCGCGATTGGGGCTTCCAGGGCTTCATCACGTCGGATTGCAATGCGGTCGCCGACATCACGCAGGGCCATCATCAGGGCAAGACGCTGGCCGACGCCGCGGCGCTCGCGGTAAAGGCCGGCACCGATACGGGCTGCAATTTCCAGAACGAAATGCTCGAACTGCCCAAGGCGGTCCGGCAGGGGCTCCTCACCGAGGCTGACGTCGATGTGGCGCTCAAGCGATTGTTCACCGCGCGCATGCGGCTGGGCATGTTCGATCCGCCGGAAATGGTGCCTTTCTCCAAGATCGGCATCAAGGAGAACCATTCGGACGAGCATAAGGCGACCTCGCTGCGCGCCGCGCGCGAATCCGTCGTGCTGCTCAAGAATGACGGCATCCTGCCGCTCGCTCGGCACGATCTGAAGATCGCGGTGGTCGGTCCGACGGCGACGTCGCTGGTCGGGCTCGAGGGCAATTATATGGGCACGCCGACCGATCCGATCCTGCCGCTCGACGGGATCGAGACGGCGTTCGGCAAGGATGCTGTCAGCTATGCGCAAGGCGCGCCGTTCACGCCGGAGGTCGGCGTGCCGGTGCCCAGGACCGCGTTCGGCGAGGGGCTGACCGTCAATTTCTACAACGGCCCCGATTTCGCGGGCGCGCCGGTTGCGACGCGCCAAGTGCGCGAGATCGATTTCAACTGGGACCTCGTCGATCCCGCGCCCGGGGTAGATCGCAAATCCTATTCGGCGCGCTGGACCGGGCAGATCGCGGTTCCCGCACCGGGCGATTATCAATTCGAACTCGACATTCATCGCTGCGACATCGGCAGTGGCGCCGAGAAATTCGTGCTCAAGATCGAGGGTTCACCCGATCTCCACGTCGACTCCACCTGCGGTCGCCCCGAAGGGCGGCCGACACTGACGGTCCATTTCGCCGACACCAAGCCGCGCGCGTTGACGCTCGAGCTTCCGCATGCGTCCGACCGGCCGGGCAATGTCAGCCTGTCATGGAAGGCGCCGCTCCCTGTGCTCCGCGACGAAGCGGTGGCGAAGGCGCGGAACGCCGATGTCGTGGTTGCTTTCCTTGGGCTCAATGCCTGGCTGGAGGGCGAGGAAATGCCGCTCAAGGTGCCGGGCTTCGACGGTGGCGATCGCACCAGCATCGCCTTGCCGCGCGTGCAACTCGACCTGCTCGACGCGCTCGCGCGCACGGGCAAGCCGGTGGTGGTCGTGCTGCAGAGCGGCTCGGCCATCGCGCTCGGGCCGGATACGGCCAAGGCGCGCGCATTGCTCGAGGCCTGGTATCCGGGTGAGCAAGGCGGCCAGGCGATCGCCGAAGTGCTGAAGGGCAGCGTCAACCCTAGCGGGCGCCTGCCGGTGACCTTCTACAAGTCGACCGACCAACTGCCGCCTTTCACCGATTATTCGATGAAGAACCGCACCTATCGCTATTTCACGGGCGCGGCCGAATATCCCTTCGGCCACGGGCTGAGCTACACGAATTTCAGCTATTCGGCGCCGACTTACTCCACCCGCCGCGTGACGGCCGGGAAGGACCAGTTGATCAAGGTGCGGGTGCGCAATATCGGCAAACGCGATGGCGATGAAGTGGCGCAGCTCTATCTCTCGACCCCCGGCGTGAAGGGCACGCCGCTCAAGTCCCTGAAGGGCTATCAGCGCATCCATCTCAATGCTGGCGAGACGAAGACGCTCACCTTCCGCCTCGCCCCGCGCGACATGGCCTTTGCCGACGCCAAGGGGGTGATGCGGATCCTGCCCGTCACCTATCAGCTCTGGATCGGCGGCGGCCAGCAGGGGACCGGCGCCCCGGGTGCTGCGGGCAGCTTCCAGGTCGAGGGCATGCTCGCGCTGCCGCGATGAGATTTCGCCTCCCGCCCTCAAACCATGCTAGCCTTCGTCACCGGGACACCCCGTCGAGAGGCAGCATGTGACGCGTGCGATGAAGGACGTGATGGCAGCGCAGGGGGGGACGGTCGACGGGGACGACCGTGGCACGCGTCTCGTCGCGAGCCTGTCAGGCACCAATCTCGAACGCGCGGGAGATTATAACCAGCGCATCGTGCTGCAGGCGATCCGCTTCGCCGGCGAGATCACGCGCGCCGAACTCGCCGGCATCACCGGCCTGACGGCGCCTACCATCGCCAACATCACCAAGCGCCTGCTCGATCTCGGCTTCATCGCCGAGGCGGGGCGGCGCTTCGGCCTGCGCGGCCAGCCCGCGCTGCGGCTGTGCGTGAACCCCGATGGTTGCTTTTCGATCGGCATCAATATCGACCGCGACCATCACACGATCGTGGCGCTCGATCTCGCGGGAAATGTGCGCGCACGCGCGACCCGCAGCGACAGTTTCGCGATGCCCGGCGAAGTCCTCTCCTGGCTCCGCGCCGAGATTGCGACGATCCGCGCTTCGCGTGCGATCGACGAGAGCCGCCTGATCGGCATCGGGGTCGCCATGCCGGACGAGCTTGGCAGCGTCGCCTTGCCGCACCGGCCCGACGGCTATGAGGTGTGGAATCATCTCGATGTCGCCGGGCTGGTGCGCGAGCTGCTGCCGTTGCCGGTGCATATCGACAATGATGCGGCGGCTGCCGCGATCGGCGAGGCGCAATTCGGCAGCGGCCTGACCCAGTCGAGCTTCTTCTACGTTCTGATCAGCGCCGGCCTGGGCGGGGGCGTGGTGATGGATGGCTCCTACGTCCGCGGCGCCGCCGCGCGTAGCGGCGAAATCGGTTTCCTGCCCGATCCGACCGCAGCGCATCCCGGCGCCACCGTGCAGGATACGGTTTCGCTGTCCGCCTTGCTGGCGCGGCTCGAAAGCGCGGGGAGCATCGTCGACGATCTCGATGGATTGTCCGCCGACATGCCGGTCGTGCGCCAATGGCTCGACGATGCCGCGCGTTCGTTGCTCGGCCCGCTCGTTTCGATCAATTGCCTGATCAATCCTGCCGCGGTGCTGATCGGCGGTCGCTTGCCGGAGGCTTTGATCGACGCCCTGATCGCGCGCCTTACGCCTGCGCTCGCCGGCATCCGCATCCCCTCGATCGCCCCGGTGCTGCGGGCCGCGGCGTCTGCCGACGCGCCCGCCATCGGTGCCGCCATATTGCCATTTCTCGATCAGGTCCTGCCGACCGAATCCGCATTGATGCAGGCCGGGCGGGGCTGAGCTTAAGAAAAGTCTGTTTCGTTATCGCTCGGGCCTGATAAGGCTCGCGGCCGAGCGCGGATCGTGCGGGGAGCCGATCCTGCGGTCAGCTCCCACTGATCGCCGCGCAGGGAGAAAAATAGCGTGACGCAGATCGGAATCGACTTCGGCGGTACCAAGATTGAGGCTGCCGTGCTCGATCCGTCCGGCGCCTTCCTGACCCGCCGGCGCGTCGCCACCCCCGATCATTATGACGCCGCGCTCACGGCGGTCGTCGATCTGGTCGCGCAGGTGGAACGCGAAACGGAGACAGCGCGCTCGATCGGGATCGGCGTACCCGGCTCGATCTCGCCCCGCACCGGGGTGATGCGCAACGCCAACACCATTTATCTGAACGGCAGGTCCTTCCAGAAGGATCTGGAGCAGGCGCTGGGCCGCGGGATCCGGCTCGACAATGACGCCAACTGCCTGGCCTTGTCCGAGGCCAAGGATGGCGCTGCGGCCGGCGCGCACGTCACTTTTGCGATCATCATCGGCACCGGCTGCGGCGGCGGCGTGGTGGTCGACGGCAAGCTCATCTCGGGTGCCAACGGCATTGCGGGCGAATGGGGTCATATCCCGCTCCCCTGGGTCCGCGACGACGAATTGCCGCCGCCTCTATGCTGGTGCGGTCTCAAAGGCTGCCTCGAAAAATGGATTTCCGGCACGGGTTTCCGCGACGATTATGAACGCCGCACCGGCCGTCGCCCCAAAGGGGATGAGATTGTCACGCTCGCGCGCGAGGGCGACGCCGTCGCGCGGGCCACGCTCGACGATTATATCGACCGGCTGGGCCGCGGCATGGCGGTGATCGCGAATATCCTCGATCCCGATTGCTTCGTGCTCGGCGGCGGCATGTCGAACGTGACCGAGCTTTATGACCGGCTCCAGCCCGTGATCGACCGCTACACTTTCAGCGACGGCTGGGACGCGAAGATCGTCCCCGCCAAATGGGGCGACAGCTCAGGCGTGCGCGGCGCCGCGCATCTCTGGCCGGCGGACTGAACCCAACCTCCGTTCGCGCTGAGCTTGTCGAAGCGCTGCCCTTAGCTTGATCCGAACACGTACAGCCCTTCGACAAGCTCAGGGCGAACGGGGTTGGTTTTTAAGGTGCATTCCGCAGCCGGCAGATATCGCCGCGCAGATTTGCCTTCATCTCCGACTTGCCGTCCTGGAAGCTGATATAGGCCCGTGCCTTGCCGTAAGGCGCCCAATGCGGCAGCCCCGGCCCGTTGGGATCGCCGGTGCGCGCGAAATTGATCCAGTAGCTTTGCAGCGGCGGGGCGCCCGGCGGGAAGGATGCAGGGTCGCCCATCGCAAAGCGGATTTCGTAACTGTGCGATACCTCCTGACCCGGCAGCGCATAATCGAACTCATATTGCCAGGTTGGATACCGCATCTTGCTATGTGCAGTGGCGACCACGCGGGCGGGGCAGGCGAAGGCGAGATCGGTCGCCGCCTGTAGCAGCACGCTGCCGCGTCGCGCATCGGGTCTTAATTTATCATAGAAAGCGCGGCCAGCCGCCGCATTGCCGCCGAACGTCTTGTCGATCGCGTTCTGCAATTGCGCCTGATCGTGAAAGGCATCCAACTCGCGCGCATTGCTGCCGATGATCAGGGGCAGGGGAGCGCCACCGGTTCGCGCCAATATGGCAGCCGGCTTTTCGGGTAATATCCAGCCATCCGTCACCGACTGCACCCAGATATAGCTATTGTCGCCCACCTCGGGCAGCGGCGTCTTTTCGGCCGCCTGGACCAGGGCCTCCGCGGGAATCTCGCGCAGCGTCGCGGCATCGGCATGCGCCGACGCGCCCGCGATCGTCACCAGCGCCTCGCCGATCGCCTCATTCTCGGCGAGCGAGCGTGCGGGCATGCCGAAACCGGCGGTGCCGCTCTCCTCTATCCCTTTGGCGAACAGGCCGCGCGCAAGCGGCGACAGATATTGCAGGCCGATATCCTGCGCGCCCGCGCTCTCGCCGAAGAGGGTGACGTTGTCCGGATCGCCACCGAACGCCGCGATATTGGCCTGCACCCAGCGCAACGCCGCCTGCTGATCGAGCAGCCCGTAATTGCCCGAGCTACGGTGGGGCGATTCCGCGGTGAGCGCGGGATGGGAGAGGAAGCCGAGGGCGCCCAGCCGGTACTGAATGCTGACCAGCACGACATGCTTGCCAAGGTCCGAGTGGATCGTGCCGACGGCGCCGCCCGCGCGATTGCCGCCGCCATGGATCCAGACCATCACCGGCAGCGGTTTAGCCGGTCTCATGTTCGGCGAGACCACCTCCAGATAGAGGCAGTCCTCCGACTGATTGGCCGCGTTATCGTGGTTCCAGCGATAATCGATCTGCATGCAGCCGGGGCCGGAGCGGGTCGCATCGCGAATGTCCGTCCAGGGTTTCATCGGCACGGGCGGCTTCCAGCGCAGCGGACCGACCGGTGGCTGTGCGAAGGGGATGCCGCGGAACAGGTGGCGCCCGTCCGGCGTGGCTTCGCCCGCAATCCTGCCGGCGTTCGTCTGGACGACCGCTTCTGGCAAAGCGGTGGCGAGGGCGAGCGCGAGGAGCAGCATCACTCCACGGCCGTCTTGCGCGGTGCGGGCAAAGCCAGCGCGCGCTTGATCGCAGCGTCCGCGACCGGGGCCATCACGGCATAGCCGGCCTTGGTTGGATGGACATGATCGGACGACAGGCCTTCGCGCATGCCAAGGCCATCGGCCTGCTTTAGCGCGCTCCAATAGTCCGCATAGACGCAGCCTGAGCGCGCCGCATATGCCTTGAGCCAGGCGTTCATGGCGACGATCTGGCTTGCCGCCTCCAGCCCCGGCTTCCAGGGAAACTGATCGGCGGGCGGGATCGAGGCGAGGATCACGCGAATCCCATGTGCGTGCGCGAGCTCGACCATCGAGCGGATATTGGCCTGCGTCTGCTCGGGCGTCATCGGCCCGGTATTGCCGGCAATATCGTTGGTGCCGGCCATGATCTGAACCACCGCCGGATGCAGGTCGATCACATCCTGACGGAAGCGCAGCAACATTTGCGGCGTGGTCTGGCCGCTGATCCCGCGCCCGATCCGCCCGGGCGTGAAGAAGTCGTCCGCCAGCTTGGCCCAGTTTTCGGTGATGGAATCACCCATGAAGACGATGCGAGGATGTCCGGGTGTAGGCACAAGCCGCTCATCATCCGTCCGATAGCGCGCGAGATAGGCGAAGTCCGTGCCCAGCCGATTGTTCCAATCGACGGTGAACTTGTTGCCGGGGTCGAGCGCGATCTGCGCATTGGCGAGGCCGCTCATGGGCAAGGCCATGAGGGCTGCCATCATCCTCCAGCGCATCATTCCGCTCCCCATCTCTCGTCGTCAGTTGGCCTTTACAACGACCGGCACGATGTTCCAGCCGCGCAATTTCACCGTCACCGGTCCCTTGGCCGCGGCGCTTGCCGGATATCGTATTTCGACGTGCCGGCTTTCGCCCGGCATCAGCGAGACATAATTGTCGCTGAACAGAGCGGGAAGCACCTGCGCGCCATTCGCGCCGAACAACGTGAGCTTGGTCGCCATCGCCGCGGTGCCCGACGGATTTGTCAGATCGACGCTCGTCACGCGGTCCATCCCGTCTGTTCGGTTCGCCGCTCGCGCGGTCAGCTTTACCTGCGGCATCGCATCCATCGCGCGGTAGGACGCCTCATCGCGGCCCTGCCAATAAAGATTGCGCGACAGCATCTTGCCCGAGGCGTCGGTCACGTCGAGCGCCACCAGCACCACGCCCTTGTCGAGTGCCGGACCAAGATCGAGCGTGAAGGCATCCGCCGTCAGCCCCGCAGCCGCCGAAATCGGCACCGAACGCTCCGCCACCAGCTTATTGTCGAGCGTGGTCACGCGGGCATGCACGGTCGCGCCGACCAGGGCATCGCGGCCATTATTGACCACGATCACCTTGTAATCGGGCAGGTTCATCTGGACGTGGACCGGCTCGGATGCCTTCTTGGTGCCGTAGAAAGCGGCATGCGTGTCGTAATCCGACGAGAAGATCTGCCACGCCGAGGACGGCCAGGCCGGCTGCGTCATCCAGAACATGCGCGCGCTGTTGGTCGTCCACAGCCCCGCATTGAATCCCTCCAGGATCGCGCGGTAGCTCACATATTCGAGCATCTGCGCCTTGCGCTCGAAATCCTCGAGGCTGGTGGCGGGGCCGAACTCTTCGTCCATCGCCTTCATGTAGCCGGCGACCGCGCCGTTCCCGGTCTGGTGCCAGTCATGATAGGCCCAGACGTCGCTGATCGGCCAAAGATCTTGTGCGGGGATCGTGCGCTTCCAGCTCTCCAGCGTCGGGAAGCTCGGCGTGCCCAATTCGACCGAGAAACCCTTGGCATGCTCGGTGAAATATTCCGCCGGCTTGCGCCAATTGTAAGGCCCGCTGTTTTGGAGCGAGATGCGGTTGGACGAGGCCATATAGAGCCTTGTGCCGTCCTCCTGCTCGATCAGCTTCTCGATCCCTTCGTTCAGGACCGGCTGCGGCACGCCCTCGTTGCGCGGGACCCACACCACGATCGACGGGTGATTGCGGTAGCGCTTGAGCACGTCTTTCACGTTGGCGAGGAACAAGGGCACGTCCTGCGCCTCGATATTGTAATCCTGGGTCGACTCCCAGAAATCGTTGAACACCATCAGCCCATATTCGTCCGCGAGCGCATAGAAGGTCTCGCCCGTATCCTGGCCCATCCAGTTGCGGATGATGTTGAGATGCGCGTCCCGGTGGAGCTTGAAATAAGGCTCCTGCCGGTCGCGGCCGACGCGCTTCATGAAATCGTCCATGCCGATGCTGCCGCCGCGCGCCGCGATCCGCACGCCGTTCACGCGCAGCACGAGGAAGGGGGAAAGCCCTTCGTCGCCGTGGATCGGCGTAATCGCGGGCGATGTCTCCGCGCCCTCGGCAAAGCTATAGGCCCAGCCGCGCGGAACCTCGCGGATCGCCTGGTGGCGGTGGTCGACGATATGGCGGTCGCCGTCGCGCGCTTCGGTCGGGTCGATCAGCACCCGTTTCAAAGCGCCATCATGGTCGATCAGCGACAGCTCGTATGTCACTTCCCGCATCCCGAAGCGCACGTCCTTGGCGTCCGAACTGCCCGCGGACAAGTGGAGCATATGCAGATTGGGCGCACCGTAGCCGTTGGGCCACCACAGCTTCGGATCATGGACGGCGAGCTGCGGGAAGTCGGCGGGCGTCAGCCGCACCAGCGTCTCGCCGGGATTGAGCGTCACCGGCTTTTCGACACGCACATCGTCGAACGCCGCGCTCAGCGTGGTCGTCACCGCATGATCGCTCGCATTGGTGAGCGGGACCTCGATCGTGATGTTGGCAAGGCTGGTGTCGCTGCCATGCGGCAAATGCGTGACGACCTGCGCATCGCCGATCCGCACGTCGCCCACCGCGCTCAACTCGACCCCCTGCCACAGGCCGGTATTGCGGTCACGCACGGTCGGGATCCAGTCCCAGCCTTCGGTCGCCTCGAAGGTCGGCCCGTCGAGCATCATCATCCCGCCATTTTCGCCGACGCCCGAAGTCAGCGATTCCTCCGACGTCACGCCCGGGTGAGGCGGGGGCGAGACGCGCACCGCGATGGCATTGCGCTTGCCGGGCACCAGCTTGTCCGTAACGTCGAACCTGCCCCGGATGAAGGCGCCCTTCATCTCGCCGACGCGGGCGCCATTGACCCACAGTTCGGCGGCATAGTTCGCGCCGTTGAAGGTCAAGGCGAGATGCTTGCCCGCCATGTCCGCGGGCACGTCGATCTCAGTCCGATACCAATAATCCTGGTGCGCGAGGCTTTCCGGAATGGCGAGATTGTTCAGCCCATAAGCCGGGTCGGGATAGATGCCGCGATCGACCAGGGTTGTGAGCGCGGTGCCGGGCACAGTCGCCGCATACCAGGTACCGCCGCCGAAACCCGGCTGCGAGATTGCGCGGCCGTCGGGTGCGCGCAACTTCGAGCCCTCGGCCATGCGCCAGCCCGCGACGCTCCAGAGGTTGGGCCCGCTTCGCGCCAGCGCTGGCTCCCTGGGCTCGGGCTTCGCAACCGGCTTCTGGAAGGGGGCCCCGCTCTTGGGCAAGGTCCATGCGGGTTGCGGCGTGACCTGACCCTGCATCTGGCGCACCTGCACCGGCCAGATCGGGGTGGAGAGGGTGAAGACGATCGAAGCCGGATCGGGCGCCTGCGCCGCCGCTTTCTGCACTGTGGCTGCCGTCAGCGCCTGGTTCGTATAGGCAAAGCCTGCCACGCGCCCGCCAAAGCCATCGCCGCCGAGCCGCGCTTCGGCCGACACTTGCGCGGCGTTCGCGGGCCCACTCGCGACCTCCCGACCGCCGACATAAAGATGCGCGATGCCCTTGTCCGCGGTCGCGGCAAGGAAACTCCATGTGTCGATGGGAAGCCGGTCCTTCGCCTTGAGGATACCCGCGGGTGTGACGAGGGCAGGGGCGCCATCTATCAACGCCAGGAACAGGCCCGCGCCCCGCGAACCCAAGCCGGCCACGCTGACCGTTCCCGTCGGCACCAGATGAGGTTCGACCCAGCCCTGCAGCGTCCCGGACCGACACTGGTAGGCTGTGCCGCCAATAGTGCCGGGATGCAAACCCCCAGGAGTGCCGCCGCGCGCGCGAAGCTCGTCATTCACTCTCTCTCCCTGCGGCGACTGCATGGCCATCGCTCTATGGCTGCTTCAAAGCATGTTGGCGGCGAAAACGCCAAATGATTTTGCTTATCTCCATGCGGTAGCGTTTGCGTCTTCATCCCGCTATCTCGTCACCATGCTGTCGCAAAAGGCCCGCTACGCGCTACGTGCGCTTCTGCATCTCGTCGAACATGGCGCCGACCGCACGATCCAGGTCGGCGAGATGGCCGAGATGCAGAGGATCCCGCGCAAGTATCTTGAATTCATCATGGTCGATCTCAAGAAAGCCGGCCTGGTGACCAGCCGGCGCGGTCCGGGCGGGGGCTATGTGCTTGCGCGCGACGCGCACGAGATCAGCTTTGTCGAGGTGATCCGCGCGATCGACGGGCCGATCGCGCTCGTTCCTTGCGCGAGCGAGAATTTCTACCAGCGCTGCGACGATTGCCATGACGAGGCGACCTGCGCGATCCGCAAGGTGCTGCTGCGCGTGCGCTCGAGCGCGGTCCAGATATTGGAACAAACCTCGCTCGCCGATGCGGCGGGGTCCGAATTGGCGGCCGAGGCGTTGTCGTCCGCCTGACGAGCGGACTTTGGGGCGGCCAAGAAAAGCTACGCCGACGAAACGTAATAACCCAATTGCCGACTAGGGTATAGTGTAATAGCGGTCTCTCCAACGATGTGGGAGGTATTATGCACCGTCGGAGTCTGATGCTTGCCGTCGCCACGTTGGCGATCGGCCTTACGCCAATCGCGGCCGATGCGGCCGTGCCGGTCGAATTGCTCAACGTAAGTTACGACCCCACGCGCGAACTGTATCGCGACATCGAC
>JAEKMC010000125.1 GCA_019508115.1 Sphingomonas sp. | reverse complement strand
GGCCGCGCGTCCCGAAACGCCCGGCCCGCGAAAACGCGAAACTCGAGAATCTCGCCATCACGCGGATTGCGGAAGGGGATTTCGATCTTGCCGCTCGTATAGTCTCCGCCATCCGCCAGCGACCGTTCGGTAATCCGATCGGGGAATATCGCCACGTCGAGATGCAAATCGGGCACCGGCCCGCCTGCCCAATCGAAGTGGAATTCGGCGACGTAATTGGCGGCGTCGAGCGCGATATAGGGCCCGAAGACGAGGCATTGGTGGGCGGTGGAGAGATCGAGCTCCAGCTCGAACGGGCCGGTCCTGGGAAGGTTGGTGCGGAAATCGCCCGCCGGATAGGCCCGGACCGAACCATTGTCGGCATGCCAGAAGGGCGTGGCGATCTTCTCGACCACGAGCTCGATCTCATAGCAGCCGTCGGTACCCTGATAGGGCAGGATCGAATAATCGAAGCCTGCATCATTCTCGACCAGATGGCGGATGCGGTAGCTGTTCTCCGCGAACGCCGTCTCGATTTCGCCGAGCAGGCTGCGGGCGGTATAGAAGCGCTTGTGATCCGGGTTGATCGGCGAAGGCAGCGAGCGCTTGCGTTCGAACAGCAGTTGGTGCGGCACGACGATCACGAGGAAGCCGCCGACCTTGAGCAGCCGGTACCAATCACGCAGCACCCCCAGCCAGTCGCCGATATGTTCGAAGCAATGGCTGGAATAGATGGCGTCAAAGCTGGCGTCGGCGAAGGGGAAGGCCGCGTCTTCATAACCGGGATAGCCGACATCGACCCCGATCGCCTGCGGCACGATCGGCAGATTGCCTTCCTCATAACCGCGATAGCCGATCTCCATCACGTTGGGACCGGACATATATTTGGCGAAGAAGCCGCTTTCGATCTTGGCAGCATAGCTCTTGCGCGATTCGAAGCCGACCTGGCGGTCGGCGCGGAGCGGCTCGTCGCCCACGGGACGGTCGAGGTCGATCTCGATCCCGATCAGTTCGAGCGCGACCTTGCCCTTGGCGAACACCCGTACCTCGAACGCGGCTGCGGGTTCGGCCAGATCCACGTTCAGGACCAGCGGCCCGTCGACCGAGGCGAGGTCGAACTCCGCCTCGGCGAGGAAGCGCTTCCCGCCATCGGCGGCGAGCTCCATCTTGACCGGACCGGTCGCGCCGCGTTCCAGCACCACGCGCACGGTGCAATGGCCCGCCATCAGGTCGAGATAGGGGCCGAAAAAGAGGCAGCCGGATTTGGCCTGGACCTTCAGCCGACCGTCAGCTTTCTTGCCCCTGGCGGACTGGATGGCGGCACCCCCACCCGGAAAGCGCCACGGAATCACTGCCATCCCCTATCCCCGTATCGATCCAATGTGTCGCGCCGCCATAGCCGATCCATCCCCTCGCGCCAGCCGTTGTGAAAGGCGGAATCTGTGCTTAGATCGCATGGAATGACCATCACCCATCTCGGCCAGAGTTCGACGCTTCCCGCTTCGCCCGACGAGGCGTTGCTTGATTATGTGCCCAATCCGCGGCCCGGAAAGACCTATCTCGTCCGCTTCACCTCGCCCGAATTCACCTCGCTCTGCCCGGTCACCGGCCAGCCCGATTTCGCGCATATCGTGATCGATTATGTTCCGGGCGCGACGATCGTCGAATCCAAGTCGCTCAAGCTGTTCCTGGGGTCTTTCCGCAATCATGCCGCCTTCCATGAGGATTGCACGGTCGGCATCGGCGAGCGGCTGGCGGCGGAGATGAAGCCCGCGTGGCTGCGCATCGGCGGCTATTGGTATCCGCGCGGCGGCATTCCGATCGACGTCTTCTGGCAGACGGGCGCGCCGCCGGCCGATCTGTGGCTGCCCGACCAGGGCGTCGCGCCCTATCGCGGGCGCGGCTGAGCGCAAAAACAAGAAGGAGAGTGACATGACCCGCCTTGCCCTGCCCCTGATGATCGCCGCATTGGCGGCGCTACCAGTCGAGGCGGTCACGATCGCCAATCCCGCCAGCGACCAGATGGCAAGGCTGAGCGTGATCGCGCGCAAGGGCGCGATGCGGAAAGCATTGCTCGATTCGGGCATGCCCTGCGAGCATATCGAAAAGGTGAATATCCAGGGGCCGTGGGCGAACACGATCATGTGGCGCGCCAAATGCGGCGGCGATCCGCGCTACGATTATGCGGTGTTCGTCGGCCCCGACGCCTCGGTCCAGGTGCGCTATTGCGCTGAGATGGCCGAGCTCAAGCTTCCGCGCTGCCGCCCATTCAGCAGCAACCCGCCCGCCCCAGTCATTTTGGGGAAGGTGGCCGCCCCATCACATTGATCTCGGCTTCCTAGGACGTCGGCTTGCGATATTTGCGCTGATTGAGCGCGCCACCGTCGAGGTGAATCATGGTGTCGGGAACCATCATGGCGCTTACTGACGCCTGCTTCGCCTCCGAAAGCTGAAGCCAATAGCGGCCCGGCTGGAGATCGAAGGCGACGATCTTGGCGATGCCCGAGCAGGCAGGCCCATGCGCATGATCGGCGGATTTGAGCCGTGTGCCTTTCTGCACGAGATCGATCCACGCGCCTTGCGACAAGGCGATGCGATAACGCCCCGCCTGCTTGATATCGATCGGGAAATAACCCCCGAAAGTGCCCTCCTTGGCCGGCCTCGCCAAAGCGGGCTTGAATGCGACGCCCGTCGCGGGCTTGAGCGCCAAAGTGGCTTCGCTGCCGATCGCGAGCGCCGATCCGGCGGGATGACCCCAATTCTGGAATCCGGCAACCGGTTCCATCCGGACGCAGACCGGCTGCGGCGCTTGTGTGGCGGCGGCGAGGACGAAGAGCATCGGAATCATATCAGTTTGATCTCCCTGAGCCGCTGCTGAAGATAGTCATGCGCGGTGATCGGTTGGGGGAAGAGATTGGGCCGGTCTTCCGAAATGCACTGGGGCAGCGTCTCGATCAGATAATCGGGCCGGAAATGCAGGAAGAAAGGCATCGAGTAACGCGACACGCCGCGCCGTTCCGGCGCGGGGTTGACGACACGATGCGTGGTCGATTTCAGCACCTTGTTGGTCAGGCGCTGCAGCATGTCGCCGACATTGACCGCGAGCTCGCCCTCCTTCGGCTGGACGGGCAGCCAATCACCGTCGCGGTCGAGCAATTGCAGCCCGGCTTCCTCGGCGCCAAGCAATAAGGTGATCGTGTTGATATCCTCGTGTGCGCCCGCGCGGATCGACGGGCCGTCGGCGCCCATCGGCGGGTAATGGAGCAGACGCAGCACGCTGTTGCCGTCGCGGACCGTATCTTCGAAGAAATCGGGCGCAAGCTTCAGGTAACGCGCGATCGCGCGCAGCAATCGCGCACCGCATGCGTCGAGCGCGTCGAACAAAGCGAGCTCGGCCGCCTTGAAATCCCTGAGCTCGTCCGGCCAGAGATTCGGCGCCATCATGTCGGCGAAGGCATGGCCTTCGGGCAATTCGCGCCCGACATGCCAGAATTCCTTGAGGTCGTGCGCGTTGGCGCCCTTGGCGGTCTCAATGCCGAACGGCGTGTAGCCGCGCGCGCCGCCCTTGCCGGTATGATAAGCGCGCTTCACCTCCTCGGGCAGAGCGAAGAAGAGCCTGGCTTGCCGCTCAGCCTCGGCGATCACATCCGGGGGGACGCCATGGTCGGAAACGATGGCGAAGCCATAACGTTCGAACGAGCCGCCCAGCGCCTGAGCGAACGCTTCGGGGTCGGATGCCTCCTCTGCAAGGGAGACGGTCGGAACCGCGGGTTTGTCTAGAATCGTAGCCATGCTCGAGGCTTACTCCGGGCTATCGCCCTTTGAACAGACCCCCGAGCAAACCGCGCAGCAGCTGTCCGCCGACCTGGCCCGCAATCTGGCGGCCGACCGACGAAGCGACCGACCGCGCCGCCGACTGCAGCATCTTGTCGGTGAGCGTGGGCTTGGCGGCTTCGCGCTCCGCGGCGATGCGGGCGCGCTCCTCGGCCCGCGCCTGCATCTCGGCCGCGCGCGCGGCTTCGCGGTCGCGCCGCGCCTGTTCCTGCGCGTCAAGCTTCGCCTGCGCCGCTGCCGCCTTGGCCGCTTCCGCCTGTGCTTTCGCGGCTTCCGCCTGGGCTTGCGCCTGCGCCGCCGCCGCTTTGGCATCGCCCGCCTTGGCCGCGAGCATTTCTGCCGCGCTCTCGCGATTGACGGGGGTATCGTACTTGCCCGCCAGCGGCGAGGTCGAGACGATGATCGCGCGTTCCTTGTCGGTCAGCGGGCCAACCCGCGAGAAAGGCGGTCGGATCAGGGTTCGTGCGACCGGGCTCGGCGCCCCGTCGGACTGGAGCAAGGATACCAAAGCCTCGCCGACCTTCAATTCGGTGATGGCGGTCGCGACATCGACCCCGGGACTGGCGCGGAAGGTCGTCGCCGCCGATTGCACCGCTTTCTGTTCGCGCGGCGTGAACGCGTTCAGTTTGTGCTGGATGCGATTGCCGAGTTGACCGGCGACATCATCGGGCACGTCGATCGGGTTTTGCGTGATGAAATAAACGCCTACGCCCTTCGATCGGATCAGGCGCACGACCTGCTCGATCTTGTCGAGCAAAGCCGGTGCCGCATCGTCGAACAGCAGATGCGCCTCGTCAAAGAAGAAGACGAGCTTCGGTTTGTCGGGATCGCCCACCTCGGGCAGGGTTTCGAACAACTCGCTCAGCAACCACAGGAGGAAAGTGGCGTAGAGCTTGGGCGCCGCCATCAATTTGTCGGCGGCCAGCACGTTGATCGTGCCGCGGCCATCGTCGCCGACGATCATCAGGTCCTGGATGTCGAGCGCGGGCTCGCCGAAGAAATTGTCACCGCCCTGGGATTCGAGCTGGAGCAACTGGCGCTGGATCGTGCCGACGGTGGCGCGCGTGACATTACCGTAGCGCGCCGACAGATCGGCCGCATTCTCCGCCGCCCATGCCAGCATCGCCTGCAGGTCCGCCATGTCGAGCAGCAGCATGCCCTGTTCGTCGGCGACCTTGAACACGACCTGGAGGACGCCCTCCTGCACCTCGTTGAGTGCCATCAACCGCGCGAGCAGCAGGGGCCCCATTTCCGACACGGTGGTGCGGACCGGATGTCCCGCCTGGCCGAACAGGTCCCAGAAGACCACCGGATTGTCGGCATAGGACCAGTCGGTCATGCCGATGTCGGCGGCGCGTTGCGCGAAGGGCGCGTGAGCCGGCGCCATTGGCGATCCCGCCATGGCGAGCCCGGCCAGGTCGCCCTTCACGTCGGCCACGAATACGGGCACGCCAGCGCGGCTGAACCCTTCGGCGATGCCCTGCAACGTCACCGTCTTGCCGGTACCGGTCGCGCCCGCGATCAGCCCGTGCCGGTTGGCGCGCTTCAGGTTGAGTTCCTGCCGCTGACCATCCGCGGTCGCGCCGACGAAGATGCTGCCCTCTGCCATGCCACCCCTCCCTTAAGACTTGGGAGCCAGACGCAACAGCCTTCCGTTCGTTTCATCCTCGACCAGCCAGAGCGCGCCATCGGGCCCCGCGACCACATCGCGGATGCGATGGCCCAGCTGCCAGAAATCGGCCTCGTGCGCCTTGCCGCCGTCGAACGCGACGCGCACCAGCCCCCTTACGGCAAGGCCGCCGATGAAGGCCGAGCCTTTCCACTGCGGGAAGAGGCTGCCGTAATAGAATGTGAGCCCGCCCGGCGCGATCACCGGGGTCCAGTAAAGCACCGGTTTCTGAAATTTGTCGCTGCTGTCGTGGCTGGGGATCGGCTTGCCATTATAGTTGATGCCGTAGCTCACCAGCGGCCAGCCATAATTCTTGCCAGGCTGGATCAGGTTGAGCTCGTCCCCGCCTTTGGGGCCCATCTCGGTTTCCCAGAGCCGGCCCTGCGCGTCGAAGGCGAGGCCATATTGATTGCGGTGGCCGAGTGTCCAGGTTTCGGACGGGGTCAGGTTGGGCGCAGGCAGCTTGACCTTGCGCACCGGGGCGGTCGGAGCGGCCTCCGTATCCGCGGGCGGATCAATCAGGTCGACGACGTCCGCGCCGGTCTTGCCCGCCCAGGGATTGCCCGGCGCGGGCTTGCCGTCGAGCGTCAGATGCAGGATCTTACCGAGCGCCTGATCGGGATCCTGCGCGGGGGTGAAACGCATCCGCTCGCCCGAGCTCAGGAACAGGCTCTTCCCGTCGGGGGCGAAGGCGATATAGCCGCCGAACTGGCCGCCATCTCCGCGCGGCAGCTGGCGCCAGATCACCTTCAGGTTGGTGAGCGACGCCTTGCCGTTTTCGGCGACCAGCGTGGCATGCGCGAGCGCGAGGCCGGAATCGTCAGGCGTGCCTTCGGAATAGCTGAGATAGACGCCGTGATCGCGCGCGAAGCTGGGCGCCACCGCGACCGCGAGCAGGCCGCCCTGGCCGGCATAAGCGACCTTGGGCACGCCGGTGACCTCGATCTTGCTCTTGCCGGGTGTGACCAGCCAGATCTTGCCCGGTTTCTCGCTCACCAGCAGGCGTTGGTCGGGCAGGAAGGCGATCTTCCACGGAAAGTGGAAATGATCGATCGTGGTCAGCGTGAACGGCTGGTCCGCATCGGGTTTGAACGACCCCTCATTGACCTGGGCCTGCCCGCAGGCGGGGAGCGAAGCGAGAAGGGCGGCGGCGAGCAACGTGCGGCGAAGCATGAGGCATGGTCCCGTGATGAGCGCGTGAATCGCCCGGACCGATAACGCCTGACCGCGATGTCGGCCAGCGGCGATGCTATTCGTAACAGGCCTTCGCCGGGGAAGGGGCCTAATTCAGCCGTGCGGCGCGGCGCGCGGTCAGCAGCGAAAGGCCGCCCGCAAGCGGATCGCGCGTCGCCAGAAACGCGCGCGAGCCGCCGGCGATGAAGCGCGCATAGCGGCTCTTCTCTTCCAGGCGGCGGGTGAAGATCGCCTGGCGGCGCGGGTCGCGGAGCGTCTGCGTATGGCGGCCGGTGAGGATGACGCCGCTCCAGGCGCCAAGCTGCAGCACGCAATCGCCGACGAAAGCGCCGGCCGCCGCCGCCCAGGCTTCGCGCTCGGCCGCCGGAGCATGTTGCTCGGCCCAGCCCGCATTGAGCGCGAGTTCCCAGGAGGCGTGGACGTTGCGCTGGCGCAGGCGGCGCATCAGCTCGATCTCATTATCGTCGGACGGAGAGAAACCGGCATGGCCCGCCTCGCCGTCGGTGACGTGGCACTGGCCGTCCTCCGAGACGTCGAGCGCGGCGGCGTTCACGCCATCGTCGATCAAGATCACCGCCCACCGTCCGGGGCGCGTGAAATCGAAGGCGGGGCCGCCAAAATGTTCGAGCTTGGCGGAACTGCCGCCGCCGCCGAGCAGCGACCAGGCGGTCGCGGCGACGTCGTTGATCACCGTGACCTGGCGGCCGAACATCGCATTGAGTCCCGAGCGCGAGATGGTCCAGCGCGAGCGCGACACCGGAATCGCGTCACCCGCGGGAGGAGCGGGAATGGCGAGCACACATTCCGCGCCACGCAGGTTTACGCCCGATTCGCGTTCGTAGGTGAGCAAGGCGTCGGTGAAGGTCGGATGCGCGTCACCCGAAAGCGAGATGATCGACTCCAGGTGGTTCGAACCTGGCACGGCGGAGCCGAATCGCACGACTCCCGAGGTCGAAGCATCGGCCAGGACCCATCGTCCTTGGTCGCTCATATCAGGCTCTCCGTATGCGCCAAAATTACGCTTATATTATGCAGAATAGGTCGAATGTCCTGCAACGAGGTTAACGCAATCATCATCTTGGGTCCGGACCCTGAGCGCCGAGGCTTGCAGCCGAGGGGCGGAGCGATTATGTGGCCTTCGTCTTCTCGACATTGGAAACTCTGCCGAGGCCGGCGCCGCAAGGCTCCGGCGCCGAAGGCGCATAGCTTCATTCCGTGGGGAGTTTCCTTGGCCGACATCGCAGCCCTGACCGCATTGATCGAGCCCGAAGCGAAAGCGCTCGGCTTCGACCTCGTGCGCGTGGCGATGTTCGGCGGCAAATCGGACCCGACCTTGCAGATCATGGCCGAGCGGCCCGACACGCGGCAATTGGACCTGTCCGATTGCGAGGCGCTGTCGCGCCGCGTGTCCGAGGTGCTCGATGCGAGCGATCCGATCGAGGAGGCCTATCGGCTCGAAGTCTCGTCCCCCGGGATCGACCGGCCGCTGACGCGGCTCCAGGATTTCGCGGATTGGGCAGGCTATGACGCGCGCCTCAAGCTCATCGAGCCGGTGGAAGGCCGCAAACAGTTCGAAGCGCGGCTCAACGGACTCGAAGGCGATACCGTGAAGGTATATGCTGAGCGGGTCGGTGAGATGGCGATTCCCTACGGTCAGATCGTCAGCGCGAAGCTGGTTCTGACCGACGCATTGATCAAGGCAACCGCGCCGCTCTCGACCGAGGGCGCGGATCGGATTTCACAGGAAGGATAAGTACAAGCCATGGCCACCGCCATTTCCGCCAACAAGGCCGAATTGCTCGCGATCGCCGATGCCGTCGCGCGCGAGAAGCTGATCGACAAGGCGATCGTGATCGAGGCGATGGAAGACGCGATCCAACGCGCCGCCAAGGCCCGCTACGGCGCCGAGAACGACATTCGCGCCAAGATCGATACCACCGCCGGCGACGTCCGCCTGTGGCGTGTGGTCGAGGTGGTCGAAGAGGTTGACAATTACTTCACCCAGGTCTCCGTCTCCGAGGCGCAGAAATTGCAGCCGGGCGCGGTGCTGGGCGATTATATCGTCGATCCGCTGCCCAATATCGAATTCGGTCGCATCGCCGCCCAGGCCGCCAAGCAGGTGATCTTCCAGAAGGTCCGCGATGCCGAGCGCGAGCGCCAATATGAGGAATTCAAGGATCGCGCGGGCGAGATCATCGTCGGCACGGTCAAGTCGGTCGAGTTCGGCCACGTCGTCGTCAATCTCGGCCGCGCCGAAGGCGTGATCCGCCGCGACCAGCAGATCCCGCGCGAAGTGCTGCGCAAGGACGATCGCGTGCGCGCGCTCATCCTGAAGGTGGTGCGCGAAAATCGCGGTCCGCAGATCTTCCTCAGCCGTGCGCATCCCGATTTCATGAAGAAATTGTTCGCGCAGGAAGTGCCCGAAATCTACGACGGCATCATCGAGATCAAGGCTGCCGCCCGGGATCCTGGTTCGCGCGCGAAAATTGGCGTGATCAGCCGCGACAGCTCGATCGACCCGGTCGGCGCCTGCGTCGGCATGAAGGGCAGCCGCGTCCAGGCGGTCGTCCAAGAATTGCAGGGCGAGAAGATCGACATCATTCCCTGGTCGCCCGATAACGCCACCTTCGTCGTCAACGCGCTGCAGCCGGCCCAGGTGGCGCGCGTGATGATCGACGAGGAGGAAGAGCGGATCGAGGTGGTCGTCCCCGACGATCAGCTCAGCCTCGCGATCGGCCGCCGCGGCCAGAATGTCCGCCTCGCCAGCCAATTGACCGGCAAGGCGATCGACATCCTGACCGAGGCCGACGCGAGCGAGAAGCGCCAGCGCGAATTCGTCCAGAATAGCGAGATGTTCCAGCAGGAGCTGGACGTCGACGAGACGCTCGCCCAGCTGCTGGTGGCCGAGGGCTTCAGCAGCCTCGAGGAAGTCGCCTATGTCGAGGTCGAGGAGCTTGCGACGATCGAGGGCCTCGACGAGGAAATCGCATCCGAGCTGCAGAACCGCGCGACCGAGGCGCTCGAGCGCCGCGAAGCCGCCAACCGCGAGGAGCGCCGCGCGCTCGGCGTGGACGACGCGATCGGCGAGCTGCCCTACATCACCGAAGCGATCATGGTCACGCTCGGCAAGGCGGGCATCAAGACGCTCGACGACCTCGGCGACCTGTCGACCGACGAGCTGATCGAGAAGCCGCGCGCCGAACCGCGCCGTCGCAAGGAGGGTGCACCCGCGCCCAAGCCCGACAAGGGCGGCGTGCTCGCGGCTTATGGCCTCTCGACCGAGCAAGGCCAGGAAATCATCATGGCCGCACGCCAGGCCGCGGGCTGGTTCGCGGACGAGGAGGCCTGACCGAGATGCCATTCATCGCGATCGAACTGGCGGGCACCGCGACGCGCGAGCAGAAAGCGGCGATCGTCGCCGACATCACGCGCTCGATGGTCGAGCGGCTCGGCAAGCCGGCCGGGTCCGTGCAGGTCGTGATCAACGAACATACGACCGAAAATTATGGCTCCGCCGGCATCCTCATCGCCGATCGCGCCGCGCCTCCAACTCAGGAGGTCGCGCATGCGAAAAG
Source organism: Sphingomonas sp. (assembly GCA_019508115.1). Lineage (GTDB taxonomy): Bacteria > Pseudomonadota > Alphaproteobacteria > Sphingomonadales > Sphingomonadaceae > Sphingomonas_I. Next base: position 1,871 of record JAEKMC010000125.1, on the reverse strand, counting down.
CGGACAATGAGCACCGCAAGGGCCTGACGGCATCTTCTCCTCTCCCGCCTGCGGGAGGGGCCGGGGGAGGGCATGAGTCCGCCTCCCGCGACACGATCGAGGTGCGCGACTCCCCTCCCCCAGCCCCTCCCGCAAGCGGGAGGGGAGCCAAGGCGGATCCCGAACGCACCTGCTGCCTTTCGGGGCAGAAGGCGCCGCGCGACAGCCTGATCCGGCTCGCGATCGGCCCCGACGGCACGATCGCGCCCGACGTGCGCGCCAAGGCGCCGGGCCGGGGCGCGTGGATCGGGGTCGACCGCAAGGCGCTCGAAGAGGCGATCACCAAGGGCAAACTCGCCAAGGCGCTCAGTCGCGCGCTCAAGACCGCGGTCAACGTACCCAACGATCTTGCCGACCAGATCGAGAAAGCGCTCGAACGCGCGACGCTCGACCGGTTGGGGCTGGAGGCGCGCGCGGGCCAGGTCATCACCGGAACCGAGAAGATCGTCGATGCCGCGCGCAAGGGCACGGTCGAGTTGCTGCTCCATACCTATGACGCCGCCGCCGACGGCACGCGCAAGCTCGACCAGGCGTTGCGCGTCGGGCTCGATCTCGAAGGGTCGGACGTCCGGGGACTCGCAATCCCGGCGACGCGCGCCATATTGTCGATGGCGCTTGGACGCGAGAATGTGGTACATCTTGCGTTGATCGCGCCGGCCGCCGCTGCGCGCGTCAACCAGGCGCTTGGCCGTTGGCGCGGCTTTATTGGACTGGATGGATAGTCTTTGAGCCTTGCGAGCGCTTCGCGAGGTGTGTTTGGCGTCTGATCAAATTTTGAGGGTTCGGGTTACAGAATGAGCGATAACGACAAGCCGAAACTGGGTATGCGCGCGCCGCTCGGCGTTCGCCGTACGGTCGAGACCGGCAAGGTGAAGCAGAGCTTCAGCCATGGCCGCTCGAACACGGTGATCGTGGAGACCAAGAAGGCCCGCGTGCTGCGCCGGCCTGGCGACCCCGTCCCCGCCCACGAGCCCGAGGTCGAGGTACAGGTCGAAGCCGAGGCGCCCGCTCCCGCGCCCGTCGCTCCGGCCCCCGCGCCGCGCCCGCAAGCGCCGGCCGCACCCGCGCGCCAGATGACGCCGCTCGAGCGCCGCGAACAGCAGGAACGCCTGCTGCGCGAAGCCGAGGAAGCGCGCATGACCGCGCTGGAGGATGTCCGCCGCCGCGAGGAGCTCGCAGCGCGCGAATCCACCGAGGAAGAAAAGCGCCGCGTCGAGGAAAATCGCCGCGCGGCCGAGGAAGCGGAACGCGCCGCCGCCGTGGAAAGCGCCACGCCCGCCGCCGCCCCCGCGCCCGAAGCGCAGGAGCCGGCCGTCGCCAATGCCGCTAATGTGGAAGAGGATGAGGAAGCGCCGCGCCGTCCCGGTGCGCCGCCGCCCCGCCGCTTCACGCCGGTCGTCACCAAGCGGCCCGAGCCGGCGCGTCCCGCGCGCGGCCGTCAGGGCGACGATCGCCGCCAGTCGGGCAAACTCACCGTCACGCGCGCGCTGGACGATGGCGACGGCGGCGCGCGGGCACGCTCGCTCGCCGCGCTCAAGCGCGCCCGCGAGAAGGACAAGCGCGCGCACCAGATGGGCGGCCCCGCCGTCAAGCAGGTGCGCGACGTGGTCGTGCCGGAGGCGATCACGGTCGCCGAGCTTGCCAATCGCATGGCCGAGCGGACCGCCGACCTCGTCAAGGCGCTCTTCAAGATGGGCACGCCGGTCACCTCCAACCAGGTGATCGACCAGGATACGGCCGAGCTGCTCGTCAGCGAATTCGGCCACAATATCCGCCGCGTTTCCGAAAGCGATGTCGACATCGTCACCGAGACCGACGTCGATGCGCCCGAA
>JAEKMC010000124.1 GCA_019508115.1 Sphingomonas sp. | reverse complement strand
TCCTCGCGCTGGCCCTGCTCGCCTCGCTTGGCGGCTGCGGCATCTTCAACCATAATACGGATCGCGGCCCCAAGACCGCCGTGGTCGGAAACCGCGTATCGGTGCTCAACACCGGCAGCGATGCGGTCGCCGATCCGAGCCTGGCCGACGTGCCCGTGGTGGTGCCGGAGCCCGCGGTCAACGATAGCTGGACCCAGCCGGGCGGCAACGCGACCAAGACGATGGGCGATCCGGCGCTGCCGCTCAACCTGCGTCCCGGCTGGTCGACCAAGATCCACGGCGGCGACATCACCCAGCGCATCGGATCGACCCCCGCGATCGCCGATGGCACATTATATATCATCGACGCCGATGCGGTGGTCGAGGCGTTCGATGCCGCCAGCGGCGCGCGCAAATGGGCAACTCCGCTCGACAGCAGCAAGCGCGACATGGCAGTGCGCTTCGGCGGCGGGGTGAGCTATGACGGTGGCCGCGTCTATGCGACCACGGGCCGTGGCGACGCCGCCGCGCTCGACGCCAAGACGGGCAAAGTGCTGTGGAAGGTGCGCCCGGCCGGCCCGCTACGCGGTTCCCCCGCGATCGGCGGCGGCAATGTCTATGTGCTGACGCAGGACAATCAGATCTTCGCGCTGAAGCCGGACACGGGCCAGACCGTCTGGACCGTCTCCGCCACGCTCGAAACCTCGGGCGTGTTCGGCGTGGCCGCACCCGCCATCGCGCAGGGCACCGTCGTCGCCGGCTTCTCGTCGGGCGAATTGTCCGCGCTCCGCTACGAAAATGGCCGCATCGTGTGGCAGGACCAGCTCTCGCGCACCGCCATCTCGACCTCGGTGTCGGTGATCTCGGACATCGACGCTTCGCCCGTCATCGACGGCGGCAAGGTCTATGCGATCGGGCAGGGCGGCCGCATGGTCGCGATGGACCTCGTCACCGGCCAGCGTCTGTGGGAGCTGGTGATCGGTGGCATCAACACGCCGTGGCTCGCGGGCGAATGGCTGTTTGTCGTCACCGACGAGGCGAAATTGATGTGCATCGCGCGCACCACCGGCAAGGTCCGCTGGATCTCGCAATTGCCGCGTTTCCGCGATCCGAAGAAGAAGGACAAGCCGATCGAATATTACGGCCCGGTCCTCGCGGGCGGTCGTCTGCTCGTGGTCAACGACCGCGGCCAGTTGATCAACGTCTCGGTCGCGGACGGCAAAATCGGGGCTTCGGTCAAGGCCGGCGCGGGTTTCTACCTGCCGCCGATCGTCGCCAACAACATGTTGTATCTGATCGACGTGAAGGGTCGTCTTTCGAGCTGGCGCTAGCCATATCCGTCATGCCAGCGAACGCTGGCATCTCAGGAGGTGAAGCGAGCAGCTTGCCTCACGAGACCCCAGCGTCCGCTGGGGTGACGTCGCCGGAAATAGGATAGACTCGTAAAGCGGCGGCTGCCTCCCTAAGAGGCAGCCATGCCCGTTCCCACTGTTGCGATCATCGGCCGACCTAATGTCGGCAAGTCGACCCTGTTCAACCGCCTCGTCGGCAAGAAGCTGGCGCTAGTCGACGACCGTCCGGGCGTGACGCGCGACCGGCGCGAGGGCGAGGCGAGCCTGCTCGGCCTGGATTTCCGCATCATCGACACCGCCGGTTTCGAGGCTGAAGATCCGCAGACGCTACCGGGGCGGATGCGCAAGCAGACCGAAGCCGCGGTCGCGGAAGCCGACGCCGCCTTGTTCATGTTCGACGCGCGTGCCGGTGTCACGCCGCTGGACGAAGAGGTCGCGCAATGGCTGCGCAACAGCGACACGCCGATCATCCTGATGGGCAACAAGGCCGAAGGCAAGGCGGCCGAGCCCGGCCTGATGGAGGCTTATGCGCTCGGCCTGGGCGATCCGATTCCCTTCTCCGCCGAACATGGCGAAGGCCTCGTCGACCTGTTCGAGGCGTTGCGCCCGCATATCGAGCGCGACGAGGACCAGTTCGTCGAGGAGGAAGAGGATGGCGAAGGCGCGGCCGGGCCGCTGAAGCTCGCCATCGTCGGCCGCCCCAATGCGGGCAAGTCCACCTTGGTCAACCAGATGCTAGGCGAGGATCGCATGATCACCGGGCCCGAGGCCGGTATCACCAGGGATTCGATCTCGATCGAGTGGGAATGGCAGGGTCGTCCCGTGCGGCTGATCGACACCGCCGGTCTCCGCCGCAAGGCGAAGGTCGAGGACAAGCTCGAGCGTCTCTCCGCCGCCGATACGCAGCGCGCGATCGATTTCGCCGAAGTGGTGGTTTTGCTGCTCGACGCGACCCGCGGTCTCGAGGCGCAGGATCTGCGCATCGCCTCGCAAGTGATCGAGGAGGGCCGCGCGCTGATGATCGCGGTCAGCAAATGGGACGTTGCCGAAAATGCGCCTCAATTGTTTCAGGGCATTCGCGGCGCGCTCGACGATGGCCTCGCGCAGGTCAAGGGCCTGCCGCTCATCACCGTCTCCGGCTTTACCGGGCGCGGCGTCGATCAGCTGCTCCAGGCTGCCTTCGACACGCGCGAAGCCTGGTCGAAGCGCGTCGGGACGGGCGAATTGAACCGCTGGTTCGAGCGCGCGATCGAAGCCAATCCGCCGCCTGCGCCCGGCGGCAAGCGGATCAAGCTGCGGTACCTCACGCAGGCGCGCACGCGCCCGCCGACGTTCGTGCTGTTCGGCACGCGCGTGGATCAATTGCCCGAAAGCTATCGCCGTTATCTGGTCAATGGCATTCGCCGCGATCTTGGCTTCGGCGCGGTGCCGGTGCGCATGAATCTGCGAGCGCCCAAGAATCCGTTCGGCACCAAATGACCGTCACGGTCGACGCACGCGGGATGCGCTGTCCCTGGCCCGTTCTGCGACTGGCGCGGGCAATGCGGAGTGCCGATCGTGCAAGCATCCTGGCGGACGATCCCGCTGCGCCTGCCGAGATCGCGGCGCTCGCCGATGCGCATGGCTGGGCGATTTACCCCCAGGATGGAGGCTTTTTAGTTTCCAGGGGTCGCGACAATAACAATTGATTTACCCGCCGTGGGTTAAGGGCTTCCTTCGCCGTTTTGCGGAGAAGGAATTACTGTGAGCGGACGTCCGCCGATCAATCACGAGACCTTGAGCGCGATTCGGCTCGAGCTTGGCGCACACTTCCCGCGCATCCTCGGCTATTTCGCCGAGGATGGCGTCAAGTCGGTCCAGGCAGTCGAGGAAGCGGTCGCGAACCGCGATGCGGTCGCTTTGGTGCGTCCGGCGCACACGCTGAAGGGCGAGGCGCTTCAATTCGGCGCCGAGGCCCTGGGCTATGCCGCCGAGCATATCGAAACCGCCGCGCGTGCGGGGGTCGAGGCGCATGAATTCCCGCTCGACATCGTCGATTTCGGCTACAAGCTTCGTCCGCTGTTCGAGGAAGCGCTCGTCGCGCTTCAGCACGCGGTCGCACCCAAGCCCGCGGTCGCCACGCCCCTGCGCCGTCCCGCGGGAGGCTTCGGCCGCAAGGTCGGCTGATCCGGCTTATTCCTCTTCGGCCGGCTTCGACTGAAGCTGGATATAATTCTGGATGCCCATGCGTTCGATCATGTCGAACTGGCGCTCCAGGAAATCGACGTGGCCTTCCTCATTGTCGAGGATCCGGCGGAACAGATCGCGGCTGACATAATCGCGCACCGTCTCGCAATGCGCGATGGCGTCGCGCAATAACGGGATCGCATCGCCCTCCAGCGCCAGGTCGGATCGCAGCACCTCTTCCACCGTCTCGCCGATGCGCAGGCGCCCCAGCATCTGGAAATTAGGCAGCCCGTCGAGAAACAGCACGCGCTCCGACAGCATGTCGGCATGCTTCATCTCGTCGATCGACTCGTGCTTCTCATAATCGGCGAGGCGGGCGATGCCCCAATGGTCGAGCAGGCGATAATGGAGCCAATATTGGTTGATCGCCGTCAGCTCGTTCTTGAGCGCCGCGTTGAGGAATTCGATGACCTTCTCGTCGCCCTTCATGGCACGGCTCCCTTGATTCAGGGGCGGCTTAGACCAGAGGGCTGGAGGATTTGAAGCGCGAACGACTCGCGCGAATGATTCTCAGCTAGGGTTGGGTTCAGCAAAGCTGAACCGTGGCGGCACCGGCCCGCACCCCCACCCGACCTCCCAACAGGGTATTCTATGGGAGGTCGGGTGGGAGTGCGGGCCGGTGCCGCATCAGCGCAGCTGATCAAACCTACGCCGCCGCCTGCTGCTCCTCGGCGATCAATTCGCGCGCGAAGGGCAGGCATTGGCCGCATTTGGGCCGCGCGCCGAGCGAGGCATAAGCGCTGACCGGGCATTGCGCACCCGAACGGATGGCTTCCCGGACTTCGCGTTCACGCAGCGCATTGCAGTGGCAGACAACCATTTGCGACTCCGAATCAACAAGCCCTATCTAGGGCTATTGAGACTAACTCGCAATAGCTTGACGGAATCTTACCAAACGGCCGCGCGACAGGCTGCGCCACGCCCATTCGAACGGGCCATAGCGGAAATGGCGCAGCCACCAGGGGCTCCAACCGAGAATTAGCAGCCATTGGCCGATCACCAGCCAGTAAAGCTGCGCGCGGTGGAGTTGGCCGAACAGGCCGAGGCCATAACCATAGAAGATCGTGGTCATGATGAGGCTGGTGCCGAGATAGTTGGAAAAGGCCATCCGCCCCGCCGCCGCCAGCCGTGCGGTCAGCCAGCGCGCCGTGCCGCTTTGCACCGCAAGGATGATCGCGGCGGCATAGGCCAAGGCCAGGAAGGGCCGAAGCAACAGGGTCACCACCTCGGCCAGCGGCAGGAAGGCCGGATCGAAATGATGCGCCTCGATCGCGCGCACGAGGGGCAGATAGGCGGGAATCGTGACCGCCCCCGCCACGATCGTCCGGGCATAAGCGCGCCTGCTCCAGCCGCCGCTCCAGAAATCCAGCCGGTAGAAGAGCATGCCCAACAGCACGAAACCCAATGTTTCGGGCATGCCGATCGGCAGATAGACCGTCTGATAGTCCTGCGTCGTCATCGCGCGCATGCGGAAGACGTCGGCGAAACCGCCCCGGTAGAGATTGACCTCCTGCGCGACCGTGTCGGGGAGAGGCAGGGTCTGCGCCAACACCTTGTCCCATTCGCGCACGGCAAGGGCGGGCGGGTGGGGCGCATTGGCGAGCGACCGCAGCAGCTGCATGTCGTGATATTCGACCAGACTGTGCGCGAGCGAGAAGCCGATCAGGCAAAAGGCCGCGAAGCCGATCGCGCCCTTGTCCCATCTGCGCGCGAAGAAGGCGATCGCGCCCGCAATCGCGTAATCGACCAATATGTCGCCATACCAGACGAACCAGGCGTGGAGCATGCCGAATAGGAACAGCCAGAAGATGCGCGCATAATGTGTGCGCGCCGGTCCGGGCGTGCGATCCTCCGCGGCGTCGGTGATCAGCAGCAGCGATGCCCCGAACAGCATCGTGAACAAGGCACGCAGCTTGCCGTCGACGAGCACGTAAGCGGCGGCCCAGGCGAACAGGTCCATGCCGGTGGCGCCGCCATAATAATGCGGGTCGACATAGGCATAGACCGGCATGCCCATCGACACGATGTTCATCACCAATATGCCGCACACCGCGAAGCCGCGGATCGCATCGATCGTGACGATGCGGGCGGCCGGCGCGCGGCCGGCCGGTCCGGCGTCAGTCACGGCGTGCGGCAACCCCTCGTCCGATCACGACCCCGATTGCAATGCCAACCAGGATGACATGCGAGATCAGCTCCTCGCCAATCGAAACCAGGCCGGTGGCGCTCGGCAGCGGTGCATTTGGCCAGCGTAAGGGCCGCACGATCCAGTACATCACGATCCATAATCCGAAGCCGTACGCCATACCCCAGATTAACGGTCTGCGCGTCAACGGGCGAAGCCGGACCGCGGCGAACAGATACACGCCCACCATGCACGCCATGATCGCATAATGAACAACCAACCCGGCAATCGCGAAGGCCGGATTCTCCAACGCGCTGTCGCCAAGCGGCCCGCTCGCCACGAATTGCAGCACGCGCATCGGCCAGACGCCTTTGGTGCCGCTGAATATGAAGGCGGACAGCAGATCGAGCGTGCCGGCGACCGCGGTGCCCTCCACCCAAAGGCGCGTCAGGCTTTTCATGCGCTGCGGCCGCTGCGCGCCACCAACCCGAAGGTCAAGCCGACCAACACGACATGCGCGAACAATTGCTTCGCGACCGCTTCAGGCTTGGGCCTGGGGAAGCGCATGCCGAACCGCAATTGCAGCACCAGCCCATACATGACCAGCCATAAGATCACGCCATAGACCAGCGCCGCGGGAATCGTATGCCGTTTGACGATCGCGATCCGCTCGCGCGCGATCAGGAACACCGCCGCCATCACCGCCATGATCGCATAATGGACCAGCAGCCCGGCGACCGCGCCGCCCAACCCCCACTCGATCGCAGGCGGGAAGGGACCGCTCGCCAGGCCACGCAGCATCCCGCCGATCGGCTTGCCTGCCCGTGCAGTCTCGATCGCGGCCATGCTTATATCGAGCGTGCCCGCGATCGCGGTCGCCAACAGGACACGCTGTCCGAACCCGCTCTTCATTGCATTCGCCATAATCCCTCCCTCGCGTGTTTAACGAAGCTCTTTCCGGATCATCAGCTTGAGCCCCGACCAGGTCGCGTCGACCGCGCACACCTTCACATCCACCAGCCCCATCGGCAGGCAGATGTCACGAATGACATTCTCGTCGATGTCGGTCGGCACCTTCGATGCCTTCTTGGGCCAGGACACCCAGACGAAGCCGGCCGGGGCCAGCATGCGCCTGAGTGCGGCCAGATCATCCGCTAATGCGGCGCGCTCCGTCTTGAAGATATGGGCAATGTCGATTGGCGCCTTTGGCGCGTCGAGCAGGATCGCGCCGGTATCGCCGATCTCGTCAGCCACGCTCGCGGGCATGCCGTCGCGCCACACGCGCTGCCCGGGCTTCAGCCCCAGCTTCGCGACAAGCGGTTTCCCCGAATAACCGGCCACTCAATCTCCTCCCCGAACAGGCTAGGGGAGGAATGATTTACGCCAAAGCCGCGTCCGCGCCCATCAGCTTGGGAAAGAAGCCCTCATGCGCCGTGCGCAACGCATCCAGCGACACGCAATAATCGCCCGCCTCGCATTCGAAGACCAGACGATTGGCGGTGGTGCGGCCGATCGGTTCGGCCTCGATCCCGTGCGCCTGCGCGCCCGCGAGGAAGCCGAGCAGCGCGATGTCCTGCACCGTGACGACGTACAGGCCCTGATCCTCCGCAAAGAAGGATCCGGCCAGACCGAACGGCGTCGGCCCGTCGATCAGCGCGCCGCACCGGCCGGCCAGCGCCATTTCCGCGATCGCGACCGCGACGCCGCCATCCGACACGTCATGGCAGGCGGTGATCCAGCCGAGGTCGATGCCCTCGCGCACATAATCGCCCGTCTTGCGCTCGGCGGCGAGGTCGACCGGCGGCGGCGGGCCGGCATCGCGCCCTTCGAGCCCGTGCAACTCGCGCAACCACAGCGACTGGCCAAGATGGCCTTGGCGCTGGCCGACCAGCAGGATGATGTCGCCGCAGCCCTTGAAGCCGATGCCGACCGATTTCTTCCAGTCCTTGAGCAGCCCGATGCCGCCGATCGCGGGCGTGGGCAGGATCGCGCTGCCCGTGCCGTCCTCATTCTTGGTCTCGTTATAGAGCGAGACGTTGCCGCTCACGATCGGGAAGTCGAGCGCCTTGCACGCCTCGCCCATCCCCTCGATACAGCCCACGAACTGGCCCATGATCTCGGGCCGTTGCGGGTTGCCGAAATTCATGCAGTCGGTGGTCGCGAGCGGGGTCGCGCCGACCGCTGTGATGTTGCGCCAGCATTCCGCGATCGCCTGCTTCCCGCCCTCATAAGGATCGGCATAGCAATAACGCGGGGTGCAATCCGTGCTGATCGCCAGCCCTTTTTCGGTGCCGTGGACGCGCACCACCGCGGCGTCGCCGCCCGGCCGCTGGACCGTGTCCGCGCCGACCATGTGGTCATATTGCTCCCAGATCCAACGCCGCGACGCCAAATCGGGCGAGCCCATCAGCGTCAGCAGGTCCGCCGCCGGATCCTGGCTCTCCGGCAAATCGGCGGGCATCGCCGGGACCGCCGTCTTCACATGCGGGCGGTCATAGCAAGGCGCATCGTCGGCGAGCGGGCCGAGCGGGATGTCGCACACCGTCTCGCCGTTGAAGGTGAGCACCATCCGGCCGGTATCGGTGACGCGGCCGATCACCGCGAAATCGAGCTCCCATTTGCGGAAGATCGCCTCGGCAAAATCCTCGCGCCCGGGTTTGAGCACCATGAGCATCCGCTCCTGGCTTTCCGACAGCATCATCTCATACGGCGTCATGCCGGTTTCGCGGCAGGGGACGGCGTTCATGTCGAGCTCGATCCCGACGCCGCCCTTTGACGCCATCTCGACCGAAGAGGAGGTCAGGCCGGCGGCACCCATGTCCTGAATCGCGACGATCGCGTCCGAAGCCATCAGCTCGAGGCATGCCTCGATCAGCAATTTCTCGGTGAATGGATCGCCGACCTGCACGGTCGGGCGCTTCTCTTCCGAATCCTCGCCGAAATCGGCCGAGGCCATGGTCGCGCCGTGGATGCCGTCGCGGCCGGTCTTGGAGCCGACATAGACGATCGGATTGCCGATGCCCGATGCCGCCGAATAGAAGATCTTGTCCTGTTCGGCGACGCCCACGGTCATCGCATTGACCAGGATGTTGCCATCATAGGCGCTGTGGAAATTGACCTCGCCGCCGACGGTCGGCACGCCCACGCAATTGCCGTAGCCGCCGATGCCGTGGACCACGCCCGCGATCAGGTGGCGCATCTTGGGATGATCGGGCCGCCCGAAGCGCAAGGCGTTGAGGTTCGCCACCGGCCGCGCGCCCATCGTGAAGACGTCGCGCAGGATGCCGCCGACGCCCGTCGCCGCGCCCTGATAGGGCTCGATGTAAGACGGGTGGTTGTGGCTCTCCATCTTGAAGATCGCCGCCTGGCCGTCGCCGATATCGACCACGCCCGCATTCTCACCGGGACCGCAAATCACCTGCGGCCCCGTGGTCGGCAGCTTCTTGAGATGGATGCGGCTCGATTTGTAGCTGCAATGCTCCGACCACATCACCGAGAAGATGCCGAGCTCGGTCAGATTGGGCTCGCGCCCCAGCGCGTTCAGCACGCGCTGATATTCTTCGGGGGAGAGGCCGTGTTCGGCGACGATGGCAGACGTGATCTCGCTCATGGGCGAGAGCCGATAGCCGAGCCTCGGCAGAGGTCAAAGAAAAAGGCCGGCGAAGATGTCTCCGCCGGCCCGTTGGGTTCGAAATTCGGAGCGATCAGGCGTCGCAATCCTGGCCGGCTGCGCCCTTCTTGAGGTTGACCGACTTGGAGGTCGCATTACCCGTCAGCGTATAATCACCGCCGACGAAAGGTGCCCCCACGCTCGGCGCGGCGAGCTGGACCGGCATGGCGGTCTTTTCCTTGAGGTGCAGGTTGGCCGACTGATTGTCGTTGAACCAGTCGATATAGATCAGGCTGTTGTCCTTGCAGCGGTAGGACTTGTTGGCCAGGATCGCCGGCGGCAGCTTGACCGGCTTCGCAGCCTTGATCTTGTCGGCGTCGGGATCACTCGGACCACCAGCGACGATCGTGGTCGGATGGGAGTCGCAGGCTGCGAGGAGGAAAAGGGCGGCAAGCGGCGCGGCGCGCAGGGTTTTGAGCTTCATAGCGACCCCAGTTTTCGCGGGTGCGGCAAAGTACGTCAAGAGTGTTGACGCTCTTGTGACACGAACGACCACGTCCGGCTTGAAGAAAAGTCGCTGCAATGCGACGAATCGTGCGTTTTGTGCCGGTTCGGCGTTGCCGAACCGGGTGCGCACCGGCCCGCACCCCCACCCGACCTCCCAACAGGATATGCTATGGGAGGCCGGGTGGGGGTGCGGGCCGGTGCGGCACAACCAAAAACGCGCGCGGCTGAAACCGAAGCTTGCTTGCCCCGATGGAGCGGCATGCTTATCCCGGCACACATGGTGAACCCCGCTCCAGGCGTGCCCGCTCTCGTCGGCAATACGCCGCTCGTCCGCCTTGCCGGCCCCAGCGCCGCAACCGGCTGCGAAATCTACGGCAAATGCGAATTCATGAACCCCGGCGGATCGGTCAAGGATCGCGCCGCCTTGTTCATCATCGAGGATGCCGAGGCCAATGGCACGCTCGCCCCTGGGGGGCTGATCGTGGAGGGCACGGCCGGCAATACCGGAATCGGCCTCGCCTTGATCGGCAATGCCAAGGGCTATCGCACCACGATCGTGATTCCCGAGACGCAGAGCCAGGAAAAGAAGGATACGCTCCGCGCGCTCGGCGCCGAGTTGATCGAGGTCGCGCCGACCTCTTATTCCAACCCCGCCCATTACGTGCACACGTCGCGCCGGATCGCGGAGGAAACGCCGGGTGCGCTCTGGTCCAACCAGTTCGACAATATCGCCAATCGGCTGGCGCACATCCGCACCACCGCGCCCGAAATCTGGGCGCAGACCGGCGGCAAGATCGACGGCTTCACCTGCGCGGTCGGCACCGGCGGCACGCTCGCGGGCGTAGGGCTCGGCCTCAAGGAGTTTAACGAAGGCGTGACGATCGCGCTCAGCGATCCGCATGGTGCCGCGCTCTACGAATTCTATGCGCATGGCGAATTGCGCGCCGAAGGCTCTTCGGTGGCGGAGGGGATCGGCCAGAGCCGGATCACCGCCAATCTCGAAAGCGCGCCGGTCGACACGCAATATCGCATCTCGGACGAAGAGGGGCTCGACCAGCTTTTCTCGCTCCTCCGGAACGAAGGGCTATGCGTCGGCCTGTCTTCGGGCATCAACATCGCGGGCGCGATGGCGCTGGCGCGCGACATGGGGCCGGGCAAGACGATCGTGACCATCCTGTGCGATTCGGGGATGCGTTACCTCTCGACCCTGTTCAATCCGGAGTGGCTGCGGTCGAAGGACCTGCCCGTCCCCGAGTGGCTGGTGCGCTGAGACTCTTGGCTATGCGCCACCGCGAACGCGTTCCTCAGCAACCCTAAGGCACGCCCACCACATCCTCGGGCTGGGCGGGGTAGCTGCGCAGCACGGCCTGGCTAAGGTCGGACGCGACCACCTCGTCCGCTCCCTTCTTCGTATCCGCCGCGCGCACCGTCACTGCCGCACCGTCCCAGACGATGCCGTCCTCGCCCCGCTTCCGGATGCGCACCTCCATCCGAATGCGTTGGAGCGCGACGAGCCTGGATTGGCCGGTCGGAAGCGGAATGACGATGCCCGCGCCGACGCTGCCACCGGCTCCGCCAGGCATGACATCCGACCGTCCCGTCGACGCCTTGGCCGTGCCCGTTCCCACCTCGGTCCGGCTGAGCGTCAGTTCCGCCACATAAGCGGCGTGCCCCGGATCCTCCAGCGTCGTGAAACCCTTCGCCGCGAGCGCGTCGCTCGCGGCATTCACAAAGGCGGGCAGCGACGCGTCATAATCGCCATTTGCGGTCTTGGGCTCGATCGAGATGGTGCCCCCGTCCGGAGGCGCGGCCGACAACGCGCCGCCCCAAACCGACATCAGCACCATTGCGGCGGCTACGATCAGAGCGGTCTTCTTCTTCATACGGCTCCCATGCGCCAGCACTTATGGCACATCCGGATCATAGCCGGCCATAACGTCGCATGAACGACGCCCCCGGTGGCGCGCCTTGCCCGCGCCGTTACGCTCCGGCCGCTTCGCAGAGCTGCCGAATGAAACGGCAGCCATGCTCGGCCGCCGCCTGATCGACTGGGCTGAATTCGGTGATCGTCAGGCCGACGAGCAAGCCCGATTCAGCCACGCGCCTGACCAGGGCTATGCCTTGCTCGGTCGGTAGAGTCCCGTCGGGATATGCGACATGCGGAAACTCCGACGGATCCATTCTCCCGCTGGAAAACCCACTCGCCTTCGTCCCCCACATGCGCGGACACGTAGCGGAATCGCGATGGTGGCAGCGGGCTTGTGAGTTGCGCCTCCAATTCGGCAGGCGCGTGTCCCATGATCGCGGATACGGGCATGCCATGGAAGCTCCCGCTCGGCGAAGTGGCGGCGGTATTCGCGTCGAGATGGGCATCCACCCAGATCACCAGGAGTTGCGGATGGTGCCGATGCAGATAATCGATGACGGCGATGTCGCAGGCGCAGTCTCCACCGACCGTGAGAAGGCGCTGCGGACGTTTTTCCTCGAGGATTGCCTTGGCCGAAGCGAATTGTTCGCGGATCGCCGTGAAGCGATGGATGCCCCCGCGTGCTTCGCCCTCGCCCGCGTCGGGGACGCGAACCAGCGGCGCATATCCGCTGCAACAATCGGCGGCAGCCAGAGCGCCTCTGCGGAGGTTTTCGGAGCGACCCGATCCCTGCCATTGCGGGTAGGACAGCACCAGATCGAAGGCGGCGTTCGTACGTTCCATATGCACTCCCAGGCTTTCTTGTCCGATACGTGAATACTGGCACGCGGGAAGGGACGGGAACGGCCCTCAGGCGCACTAACGGCTCCCATTCTCGCGCTCGGTCGGATCGGCTGCGAGCAGACATTCGATGAACGCGCGCAGCGCCGGGGATTGCTGCCGCCGACTCGGATAATAGAGGTAAACACCGGGAAATTTGGGCGAATAACGCTCCAGCACGCGCACCAGCCTGCCTTCCTCGCACCAGCCTTCGATCCGTTCGTGCGCGGTATAAGCGATGCCCAGGCCCTGCAGCGCCGCCTCCAGAACCACATCGACATCGCTGGCGATCAAAGGCCCGTTCACCGAAACCTCGATCTCCCGCCCATCCTCCACGAATTCCCAGCGATACAGGCTGCCGTCGGTCGGCCACCGCCAGTTCACGCATGCATGGTGATGGAGTTCGTCCGGTGTCGCGGGCGTTCCGCGCCGCGCCAGGTAATCGGGCGACGCCACCGCCATCATTTCCATCTCGCCGGTCAGGCGCACGGCGATCATGTCCTTTTCCAGCAGCTCGCCGAGCCGGATCCCCGCATCGAACCGGCCCGCCACGATATCCGCCAGCGCATTATCCACGGTGATGTCGAGGACCACGTCGGGATTGTTCCGGTGGAAGTGGCCGAGCCGCGGCGCGATCAGGCTAATCGCCGCCATCCTCGGCGCATTGATCCGCACCAGCCCGGCCGGACGCTCACGAGTCGAAACCGCCTCGGCGACCGCCGCATCGAGCTCGTCCATGGTCGGGCGAAACCGCTCGTACAGACGCTCGCCGACGCTCGTTGGCGCCACGCTCCGCGTCGTCCGGTGGAGTAGGCGAACGCCCAACCGTTCCTCGAGCTGGCGGATCGTCTGGCTCAATGCCGACGGGGTGATCCCCAGATGCGCCGACGCACGGACGAAACTGTGATGCTCGACCACCGCCGCAAACGCATTGAGGCCTACAAAATCCGTGCCGCGCATTATCCATCCCATGCTTAATAAGCACTACACATTCTAGCAGATTATCTAATCGCGTGTCCTCGACCATATCGCCTCCCGGACCCGGGTAATGTCCCGGCTTTCATTGGGAGAATGGATCATGACGACCCCGCTGACGCTGCAATCCTATCGCTTGCTCGGCCGTTCTGGCCTTCGCGTCTCACCCCTTTCGCTGGGCACGATGACCTTCGGTTCCGAATGGGGCTGGGGCGCCGAGGAAGACGAGGCGCGCCGCCTGTTCGACACCTATGTCGATCGCGGCGGCAATTTCATCGATACCGCGAGCATGTACACCGCCGGCGCGTCGGAGCGGCTGCTGGGCCGCTTCATGGCGGAGAAGCGCGAGCAGCTCGTCATCGCCACCAAATATACGATGAATCGCCGCGCGGGCGATCCCAATGCCGGCGGCAACCATCGCAAGTCGATGGTCCGCTCGGTCGAGGAGAGTCTCACCAAGCTCGGCACCGACCATATCGACCTGCTCTACCTCCACGTCTGGGACTCCACGACGCCGGTGGAGGAGATATTGCGCGGGCTC
>JAEKMC010000072.1 GCA_019508115.1 Sphingomonas sp. | reverse complement strand
ATCCGTGCGGCGATCGGCGCGCGCGACCTGAAGATCAACGCCACCGGCCAGACCCTGGGCCGCCTGACCTTCTCGGCCGGCATCGCCGAACTCAGCCGCGAGGATGACGAGATCACCTCGTCGATGCTCAAGCGCGCCGACGTGGCACTCTACGAAGCCAAGCGCAGCGGTCGCAACAAGGTCGTCGTCGCCTAACCTCGTGGAAACACAGCGGCGAGCAGATCGCCAAGCCGCTCCCCCGCTTGTCCTATCCGCCGTTCGGCAAGGCTGCGCGCCCGCGCGACATAATCCTGTGAAAGCAGCCCTGCCTTCTCCGGACTCCGCGCTTCCGCGTCCATAACGTCCGGATAAGCGGTATCGGCAGCGGCTCGCTCGCTTTCCTTCACCCAGGAACGATAAGCGGCGACCAGATCGGCGTCCTCCTCTTCGACGGCCGGCGGATCCGCTTCGACTGCCGCTGCAATCGCGTCCGCGCCTGCCACCTCCTCCTCCGCGCGATCGGCGGCGGTGTCCCAGAAATGGTGCAGCGTCTCGGGCGCCGCATCGGCACTCCTGCGGACCCAGCCTTTGGTTCCGGCGTAATCCGTCAGCGGGAAACGGCCGTCCATCCGGTGCCCCGCGTGGAGCGGCTGGTGCATATCGCCCGTGATGTGGAACAGCCAGCAAAGCGCGATCGCACGCTGCGCTGGATCGGCCCCGGGATCGCGCAGCAGCTTGAGATTGCGCCGGAAGGCATGATCCGCCGCGCCGAAGCGCGGACCGCGCAAAATGCTCCAGCCGACGACCACACGCAGCTGATGGTGCCAATGGGGATGGTCGTAAGGCGTCCCGCGAATATCGTCGGGCCAGCGGGCAATCAACGCGAACAGCCGCCGCTCGCGCTCGGCACCGGCAAGCCCAGCCAGCGCCACGTCGAAGCGCGCGCGATCGGGGTGCTGCGCGATCAGCGCATCGATTGCGGCGATGGCGAAAGGATCGCGTACCGCGAGCCGGTCATAGGCGATGAGTCCGGTCGCCATATGGCCCTGACTGCGCCAGGCAAAAGCAGGCGTGGCGGCGACGATCGAGAGCCAGGCAAGGCACCATCCGATCCGGGACATCCGATGTCCTGGAAGGTGGCGCGAGTGACGGGGCTCGAACCCGCGACCTCCGGCGTGACAGGCCGGCGCTCTAACCAACTGAGCTACACCCGCGTAGGCAATCCCTTGCGGAGACGCGCCGACTAGAGAGGGTCGCCGGGGCTGTCAACGCCTGACACCCGCTGCTTCCGGCTTTTTTTCCAAGCCCGATCGTCAGGCTTCCGGCGCGTCGGGCGGCAGCGGCGAAGGCGTTTCCGGAACGGGGCTGGTGAGCGTGCCTTCTTCGAACAGGAAGCCCGCAATGTCGGGCTTGCCCGCCGCGTCCAGCACCGTCTTGGCAATGATCAGGATCGGCACCGCCAGCAGTGCCCCGACCGGTCCCCATACCCAGCCCCAGAAGCTCAGCGACACCAGGATCAGCAGCGGATTGATCGTCAGCCTGCGCCCGACCAGAGCCGGGGTGATCAGGTTGGACTCGATCAGGTGGCAGCAGATGAAGGTCGCGACCGGAAGGATCGCGTACCAGGCGTCGCGAAACACCATCAGCCCGCCGAGCGCGAGCAGCAAAGAGGCCATGATCGGACCGAGATAGGGCATGTAGTTAGAGAGCGCGACGATGCCGCCCCACATCAGCGGATCGGGCAGGCCGATCAGCCAGAAGGCGCCTGCGACGAGCAGACCCAGGCTGATATTGATCATCGTGATCGTCGCGAGATAGGCTGAGGTCGCGTCGACCATTTCCTGGATCACGCGCGCTGTGGTCAGCGCACTGGTGAAACTGCCGCGGCTGGTGATCGTCTGGCGGCGCATACGCGTCCATCCAGACAGGAAGAAGAAGACGACCAGCACCGCGAAGAACATCTGCAGGATCGCGACCGGCGCCGAACTCGCCACCACGTCGAGCAGCGACGACGGCTTGCCGAGCGAGACGACCAGTTGATGGCCGGATTTGCCCATGAAGGTCGCCTGCGTGTTGCTGACGAACCGATCGAGGCTGTTATATATGTCGAGCAGCGGCCGCAGATTGTGGCGAATGCGAATGACCCTTTCCGGCAGCAAGGCGAACCAGCCCGATGCCGGCACGATGATCGCCGCCACCGCCGCATTGGCGACCACCAGGAACACGGCGATGCACAGGAAGGCCGAGACTGCCGACGGCACCCGTCGACGCTCAAACCATTCGAGCATCGGCACCAGCGCGATCGCGATGACCAGGGCCGCGGTAACGGGCAGGAAAAAGGCCGCACCCGCCTGAAGCGCGAACGGCAGCGCGATCGCGATGCCGATGCCGCCGAACAAGGCGATCGCCGCCAGCAGCCGATCCCGGCGCAGCGCTTCCGCTGCCCGGCCGGACATCATGGCCTGCAAGAAGGACGTGTTCGGACGCTCTTCCACCCTTGCCCTCCCGCCGAATCGCGCCTGCGACCGGTACGGTTAACGTCATGCCCCAAACGCGCGATGAACGGGAGAGAATCGCACCCCATCTGGTGAGATTGATGGTAAAGCGATGCCTAAGGAACACGGCCTTTTACCGGCGATATGCTCCGATCGTCCCATCGACGAAACGATTCATCGTGGTTTCGTTGACGCTGCGACGCAAAACCCCGACAGGCCCGTCAAGACATTTGGTCACAAGGGCACATCTACCCTCGTCCTGCTGACAAGACGTTAAATTTCGCAGCCGTCGCATAGTGGTTTCGCGACGGTGGGCGGTTTTGCGCATTCGTAAGAGTTTTAGATGCATTTCAAGCGTCCCATAACGCTTGCTTCGGGTGCGGGTCTCGGCCTCGCTCTATCCTGCTTTGCGCTGTCCTCGGGCAGCTCGGCCGCCGAATATGTCGCGGCCACCCCCCTCCTCGCTTACGACCTGAGTGCGACCGCGCCCGCCCCGGCGCCCGTTGCGCAGCAGCCGGCCGCCCCGACGCAGGCCGCTTCGGACGATACGGCCTCGCAGGCGGCTCCGGTCGCAACGTCGGCCGATACCGCGTCCGTCGAATGCATGGCCAAGGTCGTGATGCACGAAGCCGGCAACCAGCCGCGCGAGGGCAAGATCGCGGTCGCCCAGACGTTGGTGAATCGGCTCAAGGTCGGCGGCCGCTTCGGCGATTCGATCTGCGAGATCGTCAACCAGAAGGGGCAATATTTCCGCATCGCCAGCTTCCACCCGCGCAAGGATAGCGATGGTTGGCAGGAAGCGGTCGAGGTGGCACATGAAGTGCTCGCCGGTGAGGCTGAACCAGTTGCGCCCGGCGCTATCTATTTCCGCGCTTCTTATGCGCCCACCAACGCCTTCTTCCGCACGCGCGAGCGCGTCGCCGCGGTCGGCGCGCACATCTTCTACCGCTAAGCGGCCAAGCACTACCTCTACATCGCCGCCCCAGCGAAAGCTGGGGTCCAACTCCCAACCTTCAGCCGATGCGGCTCGGCCAGGAGATGGATGCCAGGTTCCGCTGGCATGACGGCGTTACTGAATGGCGTCCGTAGCCCCTTCCTTTTGCGCTGATCCATGGAAGCGCGCCTCTTCGGCGCGCTTCCATTGGTCGTGCATGGCCTTGCGCGGCAGGCCGATCCCGAATTGCTCGGTCGTATCGACCCATTGGTCGGCATATTCGGCCGCCTGCTGCTGCGCCGGACTGGGCGGCTGATCGTCGATCCAGTCGCGCAACGAGGCGGCATTCGCGCAGAGCAGGAACAGGCTCGCGATCAGGATTACGCCGAACGACCAGCCCAGCCCGGATTCTTCGAGTTCCGGCTCGGGCAGGTCGATCGGCGATGGCGTGTCCTGCGGCATGCGCGAATCCCTAGAATTGGTAATAAATGAAGGGCGCGACGCCTTCGAAACGCATCGCATCGACGATCAGGATCGTGATGCCCACCAGCAGCCCCAACCCCCATGCGGGAAGCAGACGGACCTGCAGCGCGAGCCTCTGCCCCAGATTGGCGGGCGTGAAGTGGATCGCCATCCCGAACAGGATCAGCCCGCACGCGAGCGGGGTCAGCACATCGCTCGCGACGCCCGCCGCGCCGATCCCCTTCAGATAGGCGATCGCCGCGTCGAAACTCTCCGCGCGGAAGAAGATCCAACCGACCAGCACGATGTGGAAGGTGATCAGGATGCCGAGCACCCTCGGCAGCCGCGGGAAACCGTGCGGGCGGATGCGATCCCAGATCCGCTCGAGCGCGAGTACGCCGCCGTGCAGCCCGCCCCAGATCACGAAGGTCCATTTGGCGCCGTGCCACAGGCCGCCAAGCAGCATCGTCGCCATCAGGTTGCAACATTGGCGGGCAAAACCCCTCCGGCTGCCGCCGAGTGCGCCGATATAGAGATAATCGCGCAACCAGCTCGACAGGCTGATGTGCCAGCGCCGCCAGAAGTCCTGGAGCGATTGCGCGCGATAAGGCTGATTGAAATTGAGGGGGAATTTGTAGCCGAGCAACGCCGCGATCCCGATCGCCATGTCGCTATAGGCCGAAAAGTCGCAATAGATCTGGACGGCATAGCCATAAGCGGCGGCGATCAGGTCCAGCCGCGAATGCGCGGCGGGATCGAAGAAGACCGGGTCGACCAGCCCGGTCGAAAGCTCCGACGCCACCACCGCCTTCTTGAACAGACCCCAGACGATCAGCACCAGCCCCATGCTCGCCATGTCGCGCGTCAGCCGCGGGCTTTCCTCGAACTGGGGCAGAAGGTCCGACCCGCGCACGATCGGCCCCGCCACCAGATGCGGGAAGAAGGACATGAGCAAAGTGACGTCGAGCAACTTGGCGGGCGCCAGCCGCTCGGCATGGACATCCGCCAGATAGGACATGCCCTGGAACGTGAAGAAGGAGATGCCGACCGGCAGCACCACCTGCATCAGCGGCAGGTCGCGCGCATAGCCTACCGCGTGCAGGATATCGCCCAGCTGCTCGACGAAGAAACCATAATATTTGAAGAAGCCGAGGATCGCCAGATTGCCCGTCACGCCGGCGATCATGATCGCGCGGCGGCGGCCGGCCGAGGCTTCGCGGTTAAACCAGATCAGCTCGGCCGAACCCCAATTGAGCAAGGCCGATCCGATCAGCAGCGCGACGAAGCGCCAGTCCCAAGCGCCGTAAAAAATCCAGCTCGCGACCAGCAGCAGGATCTTGCGCCACTCGTTCGATCCGTTCGCGGCCCAGACCACGGTGAACACGACCAGGAAGAACAGGCCAAAGCTGAGCGTGGGGAAAAGCATCAGCAGATGCCCCGCTGGTCAAAATTCACCGCGCCATCGCCCTGTCGAGATCGTCCTCCAGCCGTTGCGCGACCTCCTTGCCGCCCGTCATCGTGTAATGCACATAATCGCCCCGCATCAGCGGCGGATTGGCGTGTACCCAGGCGTCGGCATAGCAGCGCCCGCCCAGGCGCGCTTCCCAGTCCCAGAACGCGACGTTCAGCTGGCGCGAGATGCGGCGTTGGACGTCGCGCACCAGCTTGAGACCGGCCGGCGGAAATAGCGGGCCCTTGCTGGTTCCGGTTGCCACAGGCGTGGGCACCGGAGTTGCCGGCTGCGACGCGGGCGGCGGTTCACTCGGCGCCATGCCGACACTGTTCCTGAGTCGCGACATGATCGTCTCGATCACGCCGGGATCGGCCTGTACCGGCTGCGCCACGGGCGCCCCGCACTCGGGCGAAGTTTCGCCCGTGCTCGTGTTGGCGCGCATCTCGCCGCGGCGGCTCAGCGCATCGGGCGCGCCCAGGACCAGGATCGGCACATTGCCCGCAAGCCGGCGGATGCGCCCGATCTGCGCGCGCAACGTGACCTCATATTCGAACTCGTTCACGCGCGGCGAAAAGCCCTCGTTGGTGCCGAAGGCGAGCACGATCAGGTCCGGCCTGTAATTGGCCAGTTCCTCCGTGAGAACCGCATCGTCGGTGCGCGCCCAGTGGATCAATTGCGATCCGACCACGCCCAGATTGGAAAGCGCGACCCCTCCCCCATCCTTGAACGTCGCCCACGAGGTCAGCGTCGCCGGACCGCCCGAAACGGTCAGGTCCGCGGTCGTCGCCGGCTGCGCCAGTTTCATCGTGCGGCATTCAGGACGCTCGGTCGCGGACGCGAGATTGAACGTCGCGGCCTCGGTACCCGCGTGGAGCGTGAGATGCCCCGCGCCCGGCTTGACGATCGCGCACACCACGAAGCGGTCGAACGCCTCATTCGGGTCGGCCAGCAGCGCCATCGTCGCGCCATCGCTCTGGCTGGTAAGCGTGAACGCGCTCAACCCCAAGGGCGGCGACGGCATCGACCAGGTCGCACCGAAATCGCTCGAAATCTTCCATCCCGGCGACATCGTCACGGTCACGCCATGCGTGATGTAGCCGTCGAACGGCCGCCCGGGCGCCAGCACGCCCCGCCCCGCCGCGCCATATTTCTGCTGGAGCAAGTCGCGCCATGCGCTGGTGATCGCATCGCCGGCGGTATGGCTGTCGCCGATCTGGAGGATATGGACCGGCCGCATGTTGGCGTGCGCGAGCTTGGCGAAGAAGGGCCGCAACGTCTCCGCCTGCGCCAGTCCGCTGACGGGCATCGCCGCGGCGGCAAAGGCGGCGAGCGCGATCATTGTGCCTCGCCGCTGTCCGCGCCCGCCCCCGCGCCACCTTTGGCCGCGGCGACGCTCGCGCGAATCCGGTCCGCCAGACCCTTGGCGATCCGAACATAGCCGTTCATCGACATGTGCACGCCGTCGCCCGCGCGGAACAGCTTGGGCGTGCCGTCCTTGTCGACATAATAAGCCTGATACTGCCCCTGCGCGTCGGCGGTGAGCGGCCGGATCTCGATATACGGAACGTCGAGCCGCGCCATCAGACCGCGATAGAATTCGTCCATCGCGCGCGCGTCCGTGTCGAAAGCGGGATCGCGCATCACCGGCAGCCCGACCCAATAGACCTGCGCGCCATGCCGCCGCAGCATCGCGACGTAGGATTCGACACGCGCCGAAATCACGCGCTGCCAGAAAGCCCCCATCAGCGCGCCGCAATGGCCATTGTCGCACACGCCCTGCGCGTCATTGGCGCCGAACGAGATCACCGCCACGTCGAGCGATTGGCCGTCGATCTGCTGATCGTCATGCTGCTCGAGGTCGAGCCGGCGATAGCGGGTGAAGCCGGTCGACGGCTGCGAATATTTATCGACCTGGAATCCGGCCTTCGCCGGAAGGAGACGGTAGAGAGCGCTATAGACACCGTCGCCGAAAGAGTCGCCGAACACGCCGACGCGCACCTGCCCGCCCTGCTTCACTTTCTCGGCGATCTGCGCGGACGGCTGGTCGGCTTGCGGCGGGGTGGTGTCCGCAGGCTCGGCGACCGTGCCCTTGGGCGTCTCCGCCTCGGGCGCGGCCGCGCCGGCCGGCGGTGGCGGTGCGGTTGCGCGCGGCGCCACCACGGGCGCGGCTTCCGGCGCAAGGCTGACCGCCTGCTTCTTCTCGTTGCCGCTGCCGAACGCATAGCCGATCGCCACCCCGGCCGCGACGCCAAGGAACAGGACGGCCGTTCGATCGAGGAGAAGACGAAGCCACTTCATGGAATGTACTTGGGATAAAGGCGGGCGCGCGCTTGGCAAGGCCGCGCGCGCATCAATGCGGCGACCCGAGTCCGGTTAGGGGTTCAACCGCGCGGCCGCGCCTGGGGGTAGGTGCCCAGGATGCGGTGGCTCTTGGTATGGAATTCAAGCTCTTCCAGTGCCCGCCCCAGGTTCGCGTCGTCGGGCCCGCCTTCGACGTCGCAATAGAAAGCGGTCGCGGCGAAGCTCGCGCCGCGTTGGTAGCTTTCAAGCTTGGTCATGTTGACGCCGTTGGTCGCGAAACCGCCGAGCGCCTTGTAGAGCGCGGCGGGCACATTCTTCACTTCGAACACGAAGCTGGTCATGCGCGGTCCACCGGACGGCGGGGTCACCGCCCCTTCTTCGAGCATGACGAACCGCGTCGTATTGTCGTCGCTGTCCTCCAGCCGGTCGGCGATCAGCTCGAGCCCGTAGAGATCGGCGGCAAGACGCGGCGCGATCGCGCCGATCGAGCCATCGCCCAGCTCCGCCACCATCGCCGCAGCGCCCGCCGTATCGGTATAAGGCAACGACTTGAGTCCATGCGCGCGCAGCCAATGCCGGCATTGGCCCAGCGCCTGCGGGTGGCTCATCGCGCCGGTGACCTGCCCACCCGCAAGCCCCATCAGCCAATAGCGGATCGGCATGAAATGCTCGCCGGTGATGGACAGGCCGGATTCGGGCAGCAGGAAATGAATGTCCGCGACGCGGCCATGCAGGCTGTTCTCGATCGGGATCAGCGCCCGCCGCGCCTTGCCGTCCTTCACCGCATCAAGCGCATCCTCAAAGCTGAAACAGGGCAAAGGCAGCGCGTCGGGAATGGCTTCCAGCGCCGCGATGTGCGAATTGCAGCCGGGCGCACCCTGGATCGCGACGGCGCGTTCGGGATGTTCGGCGGCGGCCTCGGTCATTGCGGCGACCAAAGCGCGCGCGGGTGCGGGATAGCTCTCCATGATGGCCGGGGCGGATAGAGGCTGCGAGCCTCGCCCGCAACCGCTTGCGGCGCGCGCCCGCGCCCACTAAGGAACCGGCAAATCCCGCGCGGCGGGGGGTATATCGCAAACCTTTGAGGGTCAGGCAGGGGCATGAACGATCGCACGAACACGATTGCTGGCTGGGTATTGTTTGCCGGCATCATCGGTCTTGGCCTGACGATCGTCACGGGCGAACATTTCAAGAGCGAGCGCCCCGAGAAAATGGGCTATGAGGTCCAGGGCGTGGAGCAGGAAGGCGGCGCCGTTGCGGCGGCCGAGAAGCCCTTCGCTTTTTATATGAGCCAGGCCGATGCCGCCAAGGGCGAAGACGTCTTCAAGAAGTGCGCCGCCTGCCACAATGCGGACAAGGGTGGCGCCAACGCGCTCGGCCCGAATCTCTATGGCGTGGTCGGCGAAGCTGCGGCAACCGGCCGCGGCGGTTTCGCTTTCTCCGATGCGCTCAAGAGCAAGGGCGGCAAGTGGGATTTCGATAGCCTCAATGCCTGGTTGACCAGCCCGAAGGCCTATGCGCCGGGCACCAAGATGACCTTCGCAGGCCTGTCTAACCCACAGGATCGCGCCAACGTGATCGCCTACCTGAACAAACAGGGTGACCATCCACTGCCGCTGCCTGCCGCGCCCGCGGCCGGCGCCGCGAGCCCGGAGAAGGCTGCCGCCGAAACGACCGGCGCGGACGCAACCAAGGCGAAGAATGTGCCGGTGCAGACCGAAGCCGAGGCCGCCAAGCAGCCGAAGCACAATATCGCCGGTGACGCTGCCCCCGCGGTTTCGGGCACTTCGACCGAGAAGCACTGATCATATCCGTCGCCCCGGCGGAGGCCGGGGCCGCTGCGTCTTGAAGCGCTGCGTTTCGAATATCTCCAGCGGCCCCGGCCTCCGCCGGGCGATTTTTATATATGTCCGATCCGACCACCATCCGCCGCCTGTACGGCCGCCGCACCGGGCATAAGCTGCGCGCCGGCCAGGCGGCGCTGACCGAACGCCTGCTGCCCCAAATAGCGGTACCCCTCGAGGGCGCGCTGACCGCCGCTGCCTTGTTCGGCGACGATCGTCCGCTCGAACTGGAGATCGGCTTCGGACGTGGCGAGCACCTCGCCGGCCAGGCGGCGATGCGGCCCGATCATGGATTTATCGGCTGCGAGCCCTTCCTCGACGGCGTGGTCGGGCTGCTGATGCACGTCGACGATGAGGACCTCACCAATATCCGCATCTACAATGGCGACGCGCTCGACGTGATCGAGCGCTTGCCCGATGCCAGCCTCGCCCGCGCCTATCTGCTCCACCCCGATCCCTGGCCCAAGGCGCGCCACGCCAAGCGGCGCTTCATGAACAAGGGCCCGATCGACCTGCTCGCCGCCAAGCTCAAGCCTGGTGCCGAATTCCGCTTCGGCACCGATCACCCCATCTATTGCCGCTGGGCGATGATGGTGATGGGCCAGAGCCCGCATTTCGAATGGCTGGCGCAAGGCCCGCGGGACTTCCTCGCCCGCCCCGATGACTGGCCCGAGACGCGATACGAGGCCAAGGCCCGCCGCATCGGTCACGAGGTGTGGTATATGACCTATAGGCGCCTTTAAGAGGGGCCATGAGGCGGTTTGCTTCGGCAGCGGCGACCGCGTGGATTAGGGCAATGGTCCGTCTACTTTATTGCGCTGGATCGCTGAGGCGAGGCAGGCAATCATTACAGGCAAGCCGTTTCTGCGCCTCGCCTCCTCGTCATCCTCGACACGTCACCCGCCCTGACATCCCGATGAGGTGCGCGCCACCATCCTAGGATATTTGATCGCATGCGACTGTTACTGGCCTTGCTGCTGTCCATCACCGCTTTCGTAGGCTTTGACGCGGCGCCGGCCGCCCCCGCGGAACGCCGCAAGGTGATCATCGATCAGGATGCTTTCGAGAACCCCAACCTGCAATGCATATTGATGCTGTTGCAGGATCCCTCGGTCGAGGTTCTCGGCATCACCACGGTCTCGGGCGATGGCTGGGCTCCGGAAGAAACCGCCGAGACGCTGCGCATGCTCGAACTGGTGCAGCGCACCGATATTCCGGTGGCACAAGGCGCGATCTATCCCCTGGTCAACACCCAGGCCCGCAACAAACTGCGCGAAGCCTCATACAGCCCGATGCCGTACAAGGGCGCCTGGATGGAAAGCTGGCCCAGCTACAACACATTGAAACGGCGTCAGACCCACGCCCCCGATGTGATCCCGCCGATGGCCGAAGGCATGCCCGCCACCAAGCCGGACCCGCGTTCAGCGGCGCAGTTCATGATCGATATGACCCGCAAATATCCTGGTCAGATCACCATCCTCGCCATGGGTCCGCTCACCAATCTCGCGCTGGCGCAACGCCTGGACGACGGCTTTGCGGGACGCGTGAAGGAACTGATGACCGAAGGCGGCGTCATGCTGCCTCCGGAAATCGACAAGCCGCTTGACCAGTTCGCCGAGCAGGCGGCCTACGCCCCGCGCATGTCGATCAACCATTTCTGGGATCCAGAGGCCACGCGGATCGTGTTCACCTCGCCTTGGCCGCAATTGACGCTGGTTACCAACGACGCCAGCCGCCAGAACATCGCGGATGGCCCATTGTTCGCAAAAGCGACCGCCTCGGGCCGGCCGGTGGCGCACTATTTGTCGATGATTGCCGAGCCCGGCTATCCGCTCTGGGACGAAACGGCGGTTTCGGTATGGCTGGATCCGTCTATCGTGACCCGCCAGACGCAATTGGCGATGGACGTCGATCTGATGCCCGGCGCGAGTTACGGAGCGCTGCTGACTTGGGCGCCTGGTAAGGGACCACATCTGGGCGAACGCGACGTGCGGGTGGTCCTGGGTGTCGACGACGCCCGGGTGAGAACCAAGTTCGTCGACCTGCTAAAGCGGTAGCGGCCGCCGATAAGCCGCAACGTCCCGTAATTAGCGTGGCCATCACATGCGGCGATCGTGGCGGTTCGCGGCTTCGCTGCGCGCGTCCGCAGCATCTGGTTCGAATTGGCGATTCTTTATGTTTTCTTGACTACGCGATCGCGCGATCCTGGCGCATCGCTCGCACAAGAAAATGGGAGGAATCCATGCCTGGGAAACTGATCGGTCGGTCCGCTGCTGTCGCGTTGCTTGTTGCCGGGGCCGCCTGCCTTCCTGCTGCCCCCGCGTCGAACGCGGCGCAAGTGGCAAGCGCACTCGCCGATCCCGGGCGTGCCGCCCAGCGCGGCGACGATGCGCGCCGCCATCCCGCCGAGCTCGTCGGTCTGTCGGGCGTGCATAGCGGGCAGCGCGTGCTCGATCTGATCCCGGGCAATGGCTATTGGACGCGCATCTTCAGCACGATCGTCGGCCCCAAAGGCAAGGTCTATGCGGTCTGGCCCGCGCCATATGCCAAGGAGGCGTCGGGCGACGTCGCCAAATTACGCCAGATCGCCGCCGATCCGCATTATCCCAACGTCGTGGTTCAGGTGCAGCCCTCGGCCGAACTGACCGCGCCGGAGCCGCTCGACCTGATCTGGACCTCGCAAAATTACCATGATTATGGCGACCCGTTCATGGGCAAGCCCGGCACGGCGGCCTTCGCCAAGATGGCCTATCGCGCGCTCAAGCCCGGTGGCATCTTCATCGTGATCGATCATAAGAGCGCCGCCGGCCACGGCACCGCCGACACCGATACGCTCCACCGGATCGATCCCGACACGGTGATCAAGGAAGCGAAAGCGGCCGGGTTCGACTATGCGGGCAAGAGCGACGTCCTGCTCAATTCCAAGGATCCGCTCACCATCCCCGTGTTCGACAAGACGATCCGCGGCCATACCAGCCAGTTCGCGCTGAAGTTCCGCAAACCGTCCAAATGAGGAAAGGCCTGGTCGGCGCGTTTCTCGGTCTGGCGCTGCTCGGGGCGACGCCGGCACCGGGGGCTTTCCCGATCAAGTTGATTCCGGGGGCTTTTCCAGCCGACCGCCAGCCCGACGGCAATACGATCATCTTCGAGGATGCACGCGGCCTGATCGTCGTGGATACGGGGCGCCACAAGGAGCATCAGCAGGCGATCCTCGAATATGCCCGGGCGCGCCACAAGCCGATCGTCGCGATCGTGAACACGCATTGGCATCTCGATCACAGCGGTGGGAATCAGGAACTGCGCGCGGTCTATCCGAATGCCAAGCTCTACACGAGTGAAGCAATCTATGGCGCGCTGGACCACTTCCTCGCGCATTCGCTCGACAATGCCCGGAAGACGCTGGCCGACCCGTCCGTCTCCGAGGCGGACAAGGCCGATATCCGCTTGGGCTACGAGGCGATTTCCGATCGCCGCGACCTGCTGCCCGATGTCCCGGTCACCGGCACCACGAGGCTTCCTTACGCGGGTCGCACGCTGGAATTACGGCTCGCGCCCTTCGCCGCCACGGAAGGCGACACCTGGGTCTATGATCCGAAAGCCCGGATCATAGCGGCCGGTGATTTGGTCGTGCTGCCCCTGCCCTTCTTCGACACCGCCTGTCCGGATGGCTGGCGGCATGCGCTGGACGTGATCGACCGCGCCGATTTCGCGATCCTTTACCCAGGCCATGGCCAGCCCCTCAGTCACGCCGATTTCCACCTCTACCGGTTGGCTTTCGACGATTTGCTCGATTGTGCAGCCGGATCGGCGCCCAAACAGGCCTGTATCGACGGATGGATCAGGGGTGCCGGGCCGCTGATAAAATCCGCGCAGGAACGCCGGCAAAGCCAGGATTATCTGGATTATTATATCGACAAGATCCTGCGCGACCGCGCCAAGCAGGCGGAATTGTGCGCGCCGCCGACGAAGGCCGACTAGGCGGACTTGCCGGCTTTTTCGAGGCTCTCGAGCGTCTCGCGTTCCATCTCGCGCAGTTCGGCGATCGCCTCCTCGATCCCCGCACGACGCTGCTCCAGCTCGGCCAGCCGCTCGCGCACGCGCACGATCAGCAGGCGCATCTGCTCCACATGCTCGGGGTCGGCATCGTAGAGATCGAGGAATTCCTGGATCTCGCGCACCGTGAAGCCCAGCCGCCGGCCGCGCTGGACGAGGCGCACGCGCGCCACTTCGCGTTTGCCGTAGATGCGCGTGGTGCCGACGCGCTGCGGCGCGATCAGGCCCTTGTCCTCATAGAAGCGCAGCGCACGCATCGTGAGGCCAAGCTCCTTCGCGACCTCCTGAATGCCCTTCAAAGCGGCGTGGTCGTCGGACGGCTTGTGGCGGGCGGTCATGCCGCACGCCTCGCCGCTTCCTCGTCGGCCAATGCTTTCTTGGAAAGCTTGCCGATCATCGTCTTGGGCAGGCTGTCGCGAAGCTCGATACTGGACGGCATCTCGATCTTGCTTAGCCTTTCCTGCAGAAACGCGCACAATTCGTCCTCGTCGGCATGCATGCCGGCGTGGAGCGCCACAAATGCCTTGGGCGATTGACCGCGATACGCATCCGGCACCCCGATCACCACCGCCTCCGCCACCGCGGGATGCTCGTAAAGTGCATCCTCGATGATCCGCGGATAGACGTTATACCCCCCGCACAGGATCAGGTCCTTGATGCGATCCACCAGAAAAAGATAGCCGTCTTCATCGAGATATCCCACGTCGCCGGTGCGTAGCGCGCCATCGACGAAGACCGTCTCATTATCGTCAGGGCGATTCCAATAACCCTGCATCACCTGCGGACCGCGCGCGCACACCTCGCCACGCTCGCCTCTGCCCAGCACGCGATGCGGATCGTCGAGGTCGCGTATCTCCAGCACGGTTTCCGGGAAAGCGGGGCCGCAACTATTGTTCTTGACCACTCCCTCGCAGGGATTGCAGGCGATGATCGGGCTCGCCTCCGACAGGCCATATCCCTCGACCAACCGGCAGCCATAGCGGCGCTCGAACTGGTCGCGCACCTCGAACGGCAAAGGCGCGCCGCCCGAAATACAGGTCTTCATCGTGCTCAGGTTCGGCGCTTTCCCGTCGGGGAGCGCATCCATCGCCGCGTAGATGGTCGGCACGCCGAAGAACTGAGTTGGCCGCGTCCGGCGGATCGTGGCGAGGAATTGCTTCATCTCGAAGCGCGGCAGCAGCACCATCTCGGCGGCGGTATCGACCGAATAATCGAGCACCGTCGTCAGCGCGAAGACGTGGAACAGCGGCAGCACGCCAAGCGTGCGCTCCTGTCGGTCGGGCAGATGACCGACATGCCGGATCATCTGTGCGCTGTTGGCGGCGAGATTGGCGTGGGACAGTCGCGCGCCCTTGGGTTGGCCGGTCGTGCCGCCGGTATATTGGAGCACGGCCAGATCGTGCGGCGACTGCGCGACCGGCTCGGGATCGGCATGATCGGCGATCAGGTCGGCGAAGCGGACATGCCGTGAATCCCTGGGAATCCGGGCTATGTCGCGTCGCTTGAAGAGCGCGAAGGCGGCGCGTTTCATAGGCGGCAGCACCGCCCCGAACGGACAGACGACGATGTTGGCGAGCCCGGTCTCCTCCGCGATCCGGGCGACCTTGGAATGGATCATCTCGAGATCGGGCACGATCATGATCGTCGTGCCCGAATCCACGATTTGATGCTTCAGCTCCCGCTCGACATAAAGCGGGTTGAAATTGACCACTACCCCGCCAACGCGAAGCACCGCG
The DNA here is from genome assembly GCA_019508115.1 of Sphingomonas sp. Classification (GTDB taxonomy): domain Bacteria; phylum Pseudomonadota; class Alphaproteobacteria; order Sphingomonadales; family Sphingomonadaceae; genus Sphingomonas_I. Next base: position 16,998 of record JAEKMC010000072.1, on the reverse strand, counting down.
AAATAGAAGATCACGAAATACGGCGTGTTGGGAAGGCACAGGCCGACGCGCGTCCCCGGTTTGACGCCCAGATCCTGCAAGCCGCGCGCGGCCCGGCGAACGAGCTCGCCCAGCTCCCGATAGGTCCAGCGGCGACCGAGGAAATCGATCGCCGGCCGGCCTCCGTGCTGCGCGACTGCCTTGTCGAGCAAGTCCGTCAGCAAGCGCGGCGCGATCGGCGGCATCGCCTCCGGCGCCGCCGCCGCCGCCGGAGCATTGTCACGCATCATGTCCGCCGCTTTTTGCATCAGAACTTCACATGCGCCCCGATCGATAGGACCAGCGCATGCGCATTCTCGATCCTGCCGTTGACCAGGATCGGGGTTTGCACCGGCGAGCCCGCATAGGCGGCGGTGGTGCGGTCGATGCTGGCGTCCTTGAATTTGATATAGTTCACCGCGGCATCGATCCCGACACCTTTGGTCACGTCGACGCTGCCACCCGCGGCGAAGTTCCAGCGGTTGCTGTCGGGCACGCGCGCGTCGCGATGCGTGTCACGGGTCGGCGATTGGTCGCGCTGGATGCCCGCACGGAGCGTCACGCCCGGCGAGAGCGCATAATCGAGACCCCCGGCATAGCTCCAGCTATTGCCGTAATTTTCGGGGATCGCGACGTTGAGCGGCGCGCCCAGGTCGATCGTGTCGAACTTGTTCCAGCCGAAGCGATTGATCTCCGCGTTGAGCGTCAGCGTGGGCGTCACCTTGGCGCGGATGCCGACCATCGCCTGCCACGGCGTGCGGAATTCGGCCGAGGTGGGAATCGTGCCGTTCAGTCCGGCAATGGGGCCCGCCAGGCCCGCCGTGATGACATTGCCGTCGAGCTTGTGCTTGATGCTCGATTTGTAGCTGAGTCCGACGGTGACGGCATTGCCCGCATGGAATTGCGCGCCCACGGTCCAGCCCCAATTCCAGCCATTGCCCTTCAGTGTTTGATGTCCATCGGGCAGCAAGGGCGAGAGATTGGGCAGGGAATTGGAGAGGCTCGCCTTCACATATTCGGCATTGACGCCGGCGCCGATGCTGATTTCGGGCGTGATCGCGAAGGCCAAGGACGGCTGAATGTCGACCATGCGAAGGTTGGTCTTGTCGGCAGTATACCGTGCCCAACTGGTCGATTCATAATTGGTCGTGAAGCTGAAGGGCGAGGTCACGGCCAGCCCGAACGACAGGCGCGGCGTGATACCGTAGGCGACGGCGCCCGACGGCAAAGTCCCGTCCTTGATCGGGTTGCGTGAATCGGCATCGCCGCCAACCGGCGCGGGCGCCTGGCCCGGACGGATGATCAATGTGCCATTATTGTGCACGTTTCCGCGCGGCATGATCTCGCTCACGCCGATCACCGCATCGCCGCCGGTCATGCCGCCGCTTGCGGCGGGATTCCACCACAACGATGCCGCACCCTGATCGGCGACCTCGCCCGAATAAGCGCGGCCTGCGCCACGCACCGACTGTTCCTGCAGGTAGAAAGCGGCCGCGTCGGCCGACGTGGCGATCCCGCCCGCGAGGACGGAGATGCTCGCGGCGAAAAGCGCGCGCCTGGAAACCTTGGTCATCCTAAACTCCCTCATGCTTTTCGTTTTGTTGAATTGGGGGCGCATCAGCGGAAGCGCGTCCAGGTCTGGCTCTTGCAGAGCGGCCAGATGATGCATCCTTTCACCTTGAGGTGATCGGCATCGATCGGCGTGACGGTGGCGCGGTAGGTGCCGCCATCCTCGCCATTATAGATGGTGCCGCCGCTCCACCCGCCATCACTCCGCGTGAATCCGCCCAAGACCTGCAGGTTCATCAGGCGACGGCCGCGCAAGGCCGCATCCTTGTTGTTGATGTCCAACATATTGGGATTGGTGCGGAGCCCGTCGGAGCTGACCAGCCTTCCGCAGATCGAGGCGCCGCAGCGCTCGACCTCGACGATGCCGTTTCGCGTTTCCGTGCGCCACCGTCCGATGGCGGCATCGGGGCTCATCGCGGCTGCCGCCGCGAGCATGCTCAAGCCGATCATAGCTCTCCTTCATCCTTCTCCAGATCCGCGCTCTTTGGCGTGTGATCCGAACCCGGGCTCGCGCCCGACGTTCAATGTTTGTGCACGAAAAATTACTTGACGTATAGGGAAAGTATCGCACCTTTAGGGCGACAAGGCACGCTATCGTCAAGTGCCTGCCGGAGAGTGACCGATGCGCAACACCGTGATCGCGGGCTATGTCCGCTCGCCCTTCCACTTCGCCACGAAAGGGGAGCTGGCGCGCGTCCGCCCCGACGATCTCGCGGCGCAGGTGATTCGCGGGCTGATCGAGCGGACCGGGGTCGCCGTCGCGGATATCGAGGACATCATCCTCGGCTGCGCTTTCCCTGAAGGCGAGCAGGGCCTCAACGTTGCGCGGCTCATCGGCCTGCTGGCGGGCCTGCCGCTTTCGGTAGGCGGGATGACGGTCAACCGCTTCTGCGGATCGTCGATGAGCGCGATCCATATCGCGATGGGTCAGATTCAATTGGGCGCGGGCGAGGTCTTCATCTGCGCGGGCGTCGAGTCGATGAGCCGCGTGCCGATGATGGGATTCAACCCCCTCCCCAACCCCGCGCTCGCGGCCAAGAGCGCCGCCTATATGGGCATGGGCGAGACCGCCGAGAACGTCGCGACCAAATATCAGATCACGCGCGCCGAGCAGGAGGCTTTCGCGGTCCGGAGCCAGCACAAGGCTGCGGCGGCACGCGACGATGGCAAGCTCAGTGACGAGATCGTGCCCATCCAGACAAAGAAAGGCGTGGTGAGCGAGGACGGCACGATCCGCGCCGACACCAATGCTGAGGCCCTGGCCGGGCTGAAACCCGCCTTCGACGCCAACGGGTCGGTGACCGCGGGCACCGCCTCGCCGCTCACCGACGGCGCCAGCGCGGTGCTGGTGACGAGCGAAGATTATGCGCGCGAGCACGGACTGCAGATCCTCGCCCGGATCAAATCGGTCGGCATCGCCGGCTGCGCGCCCGAGATCATGGGCATCGGCCCGGTCGGCGCCTCGACCAAGGCACTGGAACGCGCCGGAATTTCGGTCGGCGACCTCGACGTGGTCGAGCTGAACGAAGCCTTCGCCAGCCAGGCGCTCGCTTGCATGCGCGACCTGGGCCTGAAGCCCGATACGGTGAATATCGACGGCGGCGCGATCGCGATCGGCCACCCGCTCGGCGCGACCGGGGCGCGCATTGTCGGCAAGGCTGCGTCCCTGCTCAAGCGCCAGGGCGGCCATTATGCGCTCGCCACCCAGTGCATCGGCGGCGGCCAGGGCATCGCCACCGTCTTGGAGGCGGCCGAATGACCGACGCGATCAAGAAGGTCTGCGTGATCGGGGCGGGCGTGATGGGCGCCGGCATCGCCGCGCAAGCCGCCAACGCCGGCGTGCCGGTGCTATTGCTCGACATCGTGCGGGATCCCGCCAATCGCAACGCAGTTGCGGAGGGTGCGGTCGCGAAGATGCTCAAGACCGATCCGGCTCCCTTCATGTCGCCCAAGGCTGCCAGGCTGATCGAAACGGGCAATATCGAGGACGATCTCGCCAAGGTGGCGGAGTGCGACTGGATTATCGAGGCGGTGATTGAGCGGCTCGATATCAAGCGCGATCTCTACTCAAGGCTGGAGGCGGTGCGCCGGCCCGGCACCGCCATCTCCTCCAACACCTCGACCATCCCGCTCGGTCAATTGGTCGAGGGGCGCAGTGATGCCTTCAAGCGCGACTTCCTGATCACGCATTTCTTCAACCCGCCGCGCTACATGCGGCTGCTGGAGATCGTGACCGGCGCGGCAACCGATCCCGCCATCGCGGCGCGGGTCGAGGCTTTTGCCGATCGCGCCATGGGTAAGACCATCGTCCATGCCAAGGACACGCCGGGCTTCATCGCCAACCGGATCGGTACGCTCTGGATCCAACTCGCGCTCAACGCGGCCTTCGATCTCGGCCTCACGGTCGAGGAAGCCGATGCCATCGCGGGCAAGCCGATGGGCGTGCCCAAAACCGGTATTTTCGGGCTGATGGACTTGGTCGGCATCGACCTGATGCCGCACCTCCAGAAAAGTCTGACCGAGACCTTGCCCAAGGGCGATCCCTATCAGGCGATCGCGCGCTCGATCCCGCTGATCGAGCGGATGATCGCCGAGGGCTCGATCGGCCGAAAGGGCAAAGGCGGCTTCTATCGCCTTAATCCGGACATGAACAAGCGCCGCGAAGCCATTGATCTGGTTAGCGGAGACTATCGCGAGAAGGAAAAGCCGGTCGGCCCCTCCGGCCCCGCCGCCAAAGGCGATCTGAACGCGCTGATCGCGACCGAGGGGAAGATCGGCGACTATGCCTGGGCGATCCTCGGCGGCACGCTTTCCTATGCCGCGAGCCTGGTCCCCCAGGCGGCGGACGATGTCGTCGCGATCGATGACGCGATGAAGCTCGGCTATAATTGGAAAGCCGGCCCGTTCGAGATGATCGACAGGATCGGCGCCGCCAATCTCGCCCAGCGGCTCGAAACCGAGGGCAAGCCCGTTCCCGATCTGCTCAAGCTGGCGGGCGAGCGCAGCTTCTACCGGGTCGAGAACGGTAAGCGCCAATATCTTGGATTGGATGGCGAATATCACGACATCGTCCGCCCCGAAGGCGTGCTCCGGCTCGAAGATATCAAGCTCGCGAGCCAGCCTTTGCTCAAGAACGCTTCCGCTGCTCTGTGGGACGTAGGCGACGGCGTTGCAGCCCTCGAATTCACCGGCAAAATGAATGCGCTCGACGGCGACGTGATGAAGCTGATCGGCCAGGCGATCCCGCTCGTCCAGAAGAGCTTCAAGGCTTTGATCGTCTATAATGACGGCAGCAATTTCTCCGCCGGCGCCAATCTCGGCCTGGCCCTGTTCGCGCTCAACATCGCGGCCTGGAGCGAGGTCGAGAAGCTCGTCGCGGGCGGCCAGAAAGCCTACAAAGCGCTCAAATATGCTCCCTTCCCCGTGGTCGGCGCGCCCGCCGGCATGGCGTTGGGCGGCGGCTGCGAAATCCTGCTCCATTGCGACGCGATCCAGTCGCATGCCGAGCTCTATATGGGGCTGGTCGAATGCGGCGTCGGGCTGATCCCGGGCTGGGGCGGTTGCGGGGAGATGATCCAGCGCTGGCGGGATGCGCCTGCCATGCCGAAGGGGCCGATGCCCGCCGTCGCCAAGGTGTTCGAGACCGTCTCGACCGCGACCGTGTCCAAATCCGCCGCCCAGGCCAAGGAACTCATGTTCCTGCGCCCCGATGACGGCATCACAATGAACCGCGACCGGTTGCTGAGCGACGCCAAGGCGAAAGCACTCGCGCTGGCCGAAGGCTATCAGCCCCCCGCCCCGCCCGAATTCAGGTTGCCGGGCGAAAGCGGGCATGTCGGGCTCAACATGGCGGCGCAGTCCTTCCGCAAGCGCGGGCTCGCGACCGATTACGACATGGTCGTGTCCGACGCACTCGCGGGCGTACTGACCGGCGGCCCGGCCGACCTCGTCGACACGGTGAGCGAGCAGGACATGCTCAAGCTGGAGCGCGACGCCTTCATGCTGCGCGTCCGCGACGTCCGCACGATCGCGCGGGTCGAGCATATGCTGGAGACGGGCAAGCCGTTGAGGAACTGAACATAATCCGTCGCCCCAGCGAAAGCTGGGGCCTCAGGAGGTCACGGAATCGCCTCCCGAGATCCCAGCTTTCGCTGGGATGACACCGAGGGAGAGTATGAATGCAGGTCTACGAAGCGCCATTGCGCGACATGAAGTTCGTGCTGCACGAACTCCACCAGGATGACGGCTTCGGCGGGCTCGACGCGCTGAGCGAATTCACGCCCGATTTGACGGACGCCATCCTTGAGGAAGCCGCCCGCGTCGCGCAGGAAATCCTGCTGCCGCTCAACCGCACCGGCGATATCGAAGGTTGCCATCTCGAAAACGGCGTCGTCCGCACGCCTGCCGGCTTCAAGGAGGCCTACGCGCAGTTCCGCGACGGCGGCTGGTGCGCGCTCGCGTCCGATCCCGAATGGGGTGGCCAGGGCCTGCCCGAGACGGTCAACAAGATGACCGAGGAGATGATCTGCGCCGCCAATCTCGCCTTCAGTCTCTACCCCGGCCTGACCCATGGCGCGACCACAGCGATCGAGGGCTTCGCCACCGAGGAGCTCAAGAAGCGTTATTTGCCGAAACTCGTCTCGGGCGAATGGTCGTGTACGATGTGCCTGACCGAGGCGCATTGCGGCACCGACCTCGGCATGCTCCGCACCAAGGCGGTCCCGCAGGGCGATGGCAGCTACAAGATCACCGGCGCCAAGATCTTCATCTCGGCAGGCGAGCATGACCTGACCGACAACATCATCCATCTCGTGCTGGCACGGCTCCCCGATGCGCCTGCGGGCGTGAAGGGCATCAGCCTGTTCCTCGTACCCAAATATCTGCCCAAGGCGGACGGCTCGGTCGGCCCCTCGAACGGCGTCCATTGCGCCGCGATCGAGCACAAGATGGGTCTCAAGGGTTCGGCCACCTGCCAGCTCCAGTTCGAGGATTCGACCGGCTGGCTCGTCGGCAAGCCCCACAAGGGCATGGAAGCCATGTTCAAGATGATGAACACCGAGCGCGTCTCGGTCGGCGTCCAGGGGCTCGGCGTCGGCGAGGCGGCGTACCAGTCGGCGGTCTATTACGCGAAGGACCGGCTCCAGGGTCGCGCGCTCTCGGGGCCAAAATTTCCCGACAAGCCCGCCGATCCGATCATCGTTCACCCCGACGTGCGCCGCATGCTGATGACCGCGCGCGCCTACAATGAAGGCTGCCGCGCGATCTGCGCTTGGGTCAGCCGTGCGCTCGATGCCGAGCGTTACTCCAACGATCCCGAGGTCAAGCAGCGCGCGGGCGATTTCGTCGCTCTGATGACCCCGGTCGTGAAGGCGCTCTTCACCGACATGGGCTATGAATCCGCCAATCTCGCGGTCCAGGTCTATGGCGGTCACGGCTACATCGCCGAGAGCGGCGTAGAGCAATATGTCCGCGATGCCCGGATTGCGATGATCTACGAAGGCACCAACGGCATCCAGGCGCTCGACTTGGTCGGGCGCAAGCTCGGCGCGCATATGGGCCGTTACCTGCGCTCCTTCTTCCACCCCGTATCCAATTTCCTGGAAGATCATGCCGAGGATGAAAGCCTTGCCGCGATCATCCCGGGTCTGGCGCAAGCCTTCGGCGCGCTCCAACTCTCGACCGGCACGATCGCGCAAAAGGGGCTCAGGGATCCCGAAGAAGCCGGTGCGGCGGCGACCGACTATCTACGTCTGCTCGGCCTTGTCGCGATGGGCTATTGCTTCGCCCAGGCGACGAAGATCGCCAATGCGCGCCTCGCTGAGGGCAGTGAAGAGGCAGCTTTCTACAAGGCCAAGATCGCCACCGCCTCCTTCTTCTTCGATCGGATATTGCCGCAGGCAACCGCGTGCTTCCTCGCGATCAAGTCGGGCAAGGGGTCGATGATGGCGCTCGATGAGGACGCCTTCTGAGGTGACCATCCCCAGCCAGCTTGCCGGCCGGCTCGCCATCCCCGCGATCGTCGCCCCGATGTTCCTGATCTCGGGGCCTGACCTGGTGGTGGAATGCTGCAAGGCGGGCCTGCTCGGCACCTTTCCGGCGCTGAACCAGCGCACCACCGACGGCTTCGTCGAATGGCTGGATGACATAGAGGCACGGTTGGATGGCGATGCCGCGCCTTATGGCGTCAATCTAATCGTCCACCGCACCAACAGCCGGTTGCAGGCCGATCTCGAAATGATCGTGAAGCGCAAGGTGCCGCTCGTCATCACCTCGCTCGGCACCGTCCGCGAGGTGGTCGATGCGGTCCATTCTTATGGCGGCCTCGTCTTCCATGACGTCATCAGCGCACGCCATGCCGAAAAAGCCACCAAGGCCGGCGCCGACGGGCTGATCGCGGTCTCCGCCGGTGCGGGCGGTCATGCCGGCACGATCAGCCCCTTCGCGCTGATCGACGAGATACGCGGCATCTTCGACGGTGCGCTGGTGCTCGCGGGCGCTTTGTCGCGCGGGCGCCATATCGCCGCGGCCGAACTGATGGGCGCGGATTATGGCTATTTCGGCAGCCACTTCATCCCCGCCGCCGAAAGCCTCGCCTCGCCCGAGCAAAAACGGATGATGGTCGAGGCACACGCCGCCGACATCGTCCACACCGACAAGGTCACCGGCATCCATGCCAATTTCATGAGAGCGAGCCTCGCCGCCAACGGCCTGCTCGACGCGCCCGGCCATGTCGGCGCGCTCGACCTGGAGGGCGAGGCGCGTGCCTGGAAGACGATCTGGTCGGCCGGCCATGGCGTCGGCGCAATCAAGGCGATACGGCCCGCCCGTGCGATCTGCGAGGATCTGATCGCCGACTATCGGAGTGTGGCGTGGACGATGAAGTAGAGGCCCTGATTGCGCTGCTCGACGTCGAGCAGGCCGAGCCGGATCTGTGGCGCGGCGGACGCTATCATCGCGGGCGCGGGCGCGTGTTCGGCGGGCAGGTGATCGGGCAGGCACTGGTCGCTGCCAGCCGTTCGGTTGCGGAGAGACAGCAAGCCCATTCGCTCCACGCTTATTTCATGCGCCCCGGCGACGAGGAGCAGCCGATCGATTACCGCGTGCTACACGACTTCGACGGCCGCAGTTTTGCCACGCGGCGGATCGTCGCGCTCCAGGGCGAGACTCCGATCCTCACCATGACAGCCTCCTTCCAGCGACCGGAGGCCGGGCTGGAACATGGCGTCGCCCTCCCCGGCGTGCCTTCGCCCGACACATTGGAACGAAGCGACGAGAGCGGCGGCGGATCGCCCTTGATGGCGCACTTCCTCAAGCGTTTCCGCGCCTTCGAATTCCGTCCCGTCCCGCCGTTCGGCGAGCTCGCGCCGGCCGCGCAGCCGGGCCCATCCTATCTCTGGTTCCGTCTCGCCGGCCCCGCGCCCGCCGATCCGGCGATGCGAAGCGCCATGCTCGCGTATCTCAGCGATTTCGGGCTGCTGACCACAACCGTCCTGCCGCATGGCGTGCCTCTGTTCAGCGGCAAGCTCCAGGTCGCGAGCCTCGACCATAGTGTGTGGTTGCACGCGCCGCCTGCGTTCGATCAATGGATGCTTTTCACGATGGAAAGCCCATGGGCCGGCGGCGGGCGCGGCCTCGCCCGCGGCACGTTCCACACGCAGGACGGCCGCCACATCGCGAGCGTCGCGCAGGAAGGGCTGATCCGGCCGGTCGCTTCGAAGGCCGCCTAAAATGCGCGGCGCACACGCAGGCTCAAGACCTGGCCCAGCCTGAGCCGGCGATCGTCATGATAGGCCAGTGGATCGGCGCCGCGCAGCCCGCCGTAAGAGGCGATCACGCGCCGGTAGCGCTGCCCGAACACTTGCCCCATCTCGAGATGAAAGGACAGGTTCGGTCGTGGAACATAATCCGCGAACAAGGTCAGCGACGCGCTCGTCCGGTTCCAGTCCACCTCGTCGAACAAATAGGTCGAGGTCTTCCAGCCGGTGTCGAGCTTGGCGCCCCAAGCCGCCCTCCAGCGCGGCAGATCCTGGTGGAAATTGGCGGTGAACTCGACGGGTTTCTGATTGGAGATTGGCCGTTTGTCGCCGGTCGTGGGGTCGGTGACGCGGGCGTGGCGCCAGGTGGCGTCCAGCTTGAGTTCGGCGTGCGGCACGCCGAGCCCGCCCAGCGGCAGCGTCAAATCGCCGATCAGATCGTCCTCGTGACCGCCACCGATATTGCCGGGCGCGTCGAATGAGGCGCCGCCGCCCGCAGGCGTAACGGGCACACGATCGATTACATCCTTCAGCCACGAATGGCGCGCGGTGAGCGCTACCGCGGCCCCGCCGGAATGCCATTCGTAACTCGCCTCGGCGATCCACGCGCTGTTGGGACGGATCGCGGCATTGCCCGACGAGATCGATCCTTTGTCGAGCGAAGCCGCTGCGACGAAGTTCGTGAAATCGAGCTGCCCGACCTCGCGCGCGACGCGCAGCCGCACTTGCTGCCGCTTGCTCGGCGCCAGCGTCAGGCGAAGATAAGGTTTGGGGTAGATGTAATGGCGCGCCTGCCGTGTATCGGCGACGGCGTGTATCCGCGACAGCTCGACATGCGCGCCGCCTTCGGCCGTCAGTGCGTTGGCCGCTTGCCAAACCGCCTCCGCACCGATTTCACCACGTGCCTCGGTCACCCGCGCCACCCCATTGGGAAGCGGGATCGTGAATTCATTGAAGCGAACGCCGCTGCGTGTATCCAGCCAGTTATAGGCGCCTTCCAGCGTCAGGGCGGCCGATAGCTTCGGGCTCGCGGCATAATGCAGTCGCGAACGCATGAGCGCCTCGCCGGAACGCTCATGCTCCGTGAAGAGCGTCACGGCGCCAGGTGCATCGAGTTGCGAACGATAGCTCTTGCGCCCGAGCCGCAGCAGCGCACTGGTCTCGCTGTCGACCTCATCGCCGAACTTCCGATCGAGATGGCCGCTGATCTCACCGCCCGCCTGGCCGTGCGCCAGCCCCCCGAGCGTCTCGTGAAGCGTCGAGACGCTAGGCGCGGGTGCAAACACATGATCGGTCAGGTGCTTCTGATAATTGGTCCAGGTCAGCGTGCCATTGAAGCGGAGCTGTCCTCCCAGTCCGGGAAGCTCGGCCGTACCCTGCGCGAAACCGGTGACGCCGCCGGAAGCCGCATCGATCCACGCTCGCTCGATCGGCCGGCCCGCATCGTCGGTGCGCAGCCTGCTCCCGTCGCCCAATTTGGCCTCGACATAGCGCGATAGCGAGGCGCTGAACGAAAGGCTGCGGCCCGGACCGAAACTGCGCGAACGTTCGAACGTGAGGCCCGGAATCATGCGCCCGTCCGCATAGGTTCCGTTCGAAACCGTCAGCGCCCCCGTCGCACCCGCCACCGCCTTGCGCACGACATTGGCGACCACCGGCTGGCCCAGCATATCGACGCCCGGTGTGCTGCCGCGGATGAGCGCGATGTGGTCGACTTGCGTCGCCGGAATGCGTTCCAGTACCTGGTCGAGCGTGAAATTCTTGTCCGCGATCCGCTTGCCGTCGATCACGACATTGCCGGCCGCCTCCGCCATCCCGCGCAGCGTCGCATCCCCGGGCTGGAAGGTGAAACCGGGGACATGCTCGACCATGTCCAGCGCATTGCTGGGATGGAAGCCCGCGAAGAAGCGTGCCGGATAGCTTTCGTCCGGCGCAGTCGCCGCTCTCAGCGGGAAGCCCTCGATCAGCAATGCGAGCGCCAGCGCCCCGGTCCAATTCTTATGTCGCATGATAGGCCTCGAACCTGTGGAAGACAGGCTCTCGGCTAGTTCGGCGCTCGTCCCGGCGTCCCGAAGGAGAGGTGATGTTTTCCCGAGGTCTTTGTGAAGTCTATCGCATCTGTTGGGTTTCGATCGCGCCCAGCTTCCGAAAGGCGGTGGCGACACGCGCCTGATCCGGGCCACCCAGGCACCAGGCCGGAACCATGGTGATCGCGAAGCGCGTCCAGTCGAGCCCGGGCCATTCCGCCTTCGTCTGCCGCGATATGCGTCGCGCATCCGCATCCCTGCCCTGCTCGGCCAGCGCGGCGGCGAGCGTCATGCCCGACCAGGTCTGGTGCACGATGTCGTGCGAGCGTGCTGCCGCGTCCGCCGCCCCTGCAAAGTCGCCGCGTCCGAGTTCGATGTCGGCAAGGTGCGACAAGGCTACGGGGCGCACCGGATTGTCGGGTGAAAGCCGGTCCACCGTCTTCCTGAGTGCGTCCGCCGCGGCCGCGCCATGCACCGAGCAAAGCCCGTCGACGAATATGAGGTCGAGCCGCGCGACCGGATGATCGGGCTGCACTGCAAGCACGCGATGCAGCATCGCTTCCGCAGCGGGCCGATCGCCGACCATGCGATAATAGCTCGAAAGCGCATACAGGACCCCCGCGTCATGGGGCGCGAGTGCCTTGGCAAGGCGCGCGTGGTAGGCGGCCTCGCGCCGCATTTGCTCGACCGGCGCATCGCGCGTGAACAAAGCATAATAAGCCAGTGCCTGCGCCAGCGAGGCGTGCGCGGGGGCATAATCGGGGTCGAGCGTGAGCGCGCGGCGCTGTGGCCAGGTTGCGTCCGCCGTGTGCGGACGAAGGAACACCTCGTCGCTTCCCGGCACCCAGGTGGCGAGCAAGGTCAGCTCCCACGGCCGCATCGCGAAGAGCGATTTGCGCTTGATGGCAGTCTTAGCGAAGCCGAGCAGCCGATTGTCGACCTCGCCTGCGATCGCGCTGACGAGTTCGTCCTCGGCGGCCGGGTCGAGGCCCTGCGGTCGGTCGAAATTGCCGCCCCACAGGCTCTCGCCGGTGCGTGGATCGGTGATTTCGACCGTGACGCGAATGCCGCTGCCGAGCGGTTGGACGCTGCCCCTTATTGCATAGGCCAGGCCCTCGCCCGCCTCGTCGGCGCCGCCCTTGCGCACATGAAGCAGGCTCGCGCGCGATAACGCGACCGCGACCTGATCGGTCAGCGTGCGGGCCGCGACGCCATTGTTCGGGCCGAGCGTCTCGAACGGCCGCACGAGCACGCTCAACCCTTCCGCGCCGGCGGCATTTGGCCTGTGCAGATAGAGGAAAGCACCGGCGGCGAATGCCAGCAGGACCGGTACCAATAGCAGCAGCCACCACCGGGTTCCGGCGCGCTTGAGCGTCGCGGGTTCGTTCGCCATCAGGGGCGAGGTGAAGGAAACGGGAGCGATCAGCCGATAGCCGCGCTTCGAGATGGTCTCGATCACCTGCGCGGGCGTGCGTGCATCGCCGAACAATTTGCGCAGCCGCGATATGGCGCGCGTGAGGCTCTCGTCGGCGCCGAAGGCGTGCCCCCAGACGCGATCGATGATCGTCTCGCGCGTCAGCACCTCGCCCGGATGTTCGGCGAGCAGGCACAGCACATCCATGATCTTGGGCTCGATCGGCACCTCGCCATCCGGGCCCGCAACGACATTGCGGGCCGGATCGACCCGAAAGCCGCCGATCGTGAAACGCGTGTCCCGCGTCACTCGTTGCCCAATATGCCGCCGAGTATGCCGCCCAGCGCGACGCCTGCCGCGCCGCCGCCGATGGCCCCGCCGATGCCGCCACCGCGCGCTTGCTCATTACCGGGCAGGTGACGCGCAATCTCTTCGGCAAGGTTCAGGATCGGCATCGATTGCAGCCAGATCTTGCCCGGGCCGGTCAGCGTCGCGAGGAACAGGCCCTCGCCGCCGAACAGGACGTTGCGGAAACCTCGCACCATCTGGATATCGGTCTCCACCGTCGGCTCCTGCACGCCGATATGCCCGGCATGGACGCGCAGCCGCTCGCCCGGCGCCAGCGTCTTCTCGACCACCTCGCCCGAGAGGTCGAGGAAGACCGTGCCCGGCCCGGTCACGCGCTGCAGGATGAAGCCCTCGCCCGCGAACAAGCCGGCGCCGAACCTCTGCTGGAACGCGATGTCGAGCGTCACCGAATATTCGGCGCACAGGAACGTCTCCTTGCGGCAGATCAGCGACTGGCCGGGGCGAAGCGCGACCGGCATGATCGTGCCGGGAAAGCGCGGCGCGAAGGCGACATGGCCGGGCGCCTCCGCGATATATTCGGTGATGAACAGGCTGCCGCCGCTCATCGCGCGCTTGAGGCCCGCGAACAGCCCGCCGCCGGTATGCGTGTCCATCGCGATGCCGTCGCTCATCCACGCCATCTGGTGCGTCTGGCTGACGATCCGCTCGCCTCGATCGAGATCGATCGAGACCGTCTGCATCACCGTGCCGGAAATGTCGTAGCGCATCGCCCTTCCCCTCGAACCGGAATCCCGCGCCAAGCTGATGCGATCGGGGTTCCGGTTCAACCGAAAAGAGCGAGGCGAACGGCGATGCCCCGGTCAGGTACGGACGCGCGTGAAATCGGCGGTCCAGTTGGTTTCCCAGGTCAGCCCATTGTCGAGCGAGAAGGCCTGCTCCCAACGCTCCTTGTCGGGCGGGCTCTTGGTGCGGATGAAGCGCACCTTGATCGGACGGCCGTCATCCTCCTGGTCGTCGCCGTAGAAGAGCCCGCGATTACCCTGATAGCCGCCGACCACCGGCGTTCCCATTTCGGGCGATTTGCGCGTGACCCAATAGATCAGCCACTGGCGCTTCTCGGCGTTGAACACGCGCACGGTCATGCCGGACGTGCCGCGCGTGGGGAAATCGGTCTGATCCAGGCTGACCGCGCCGCCCAGATATTGGACGTAGGTCGACCGGCTGGGGAATTCTTCCCATTCGGGATTGGCCGTCCAGCGCTTCTTCAGCTTGCGCTGCACCGCCTCCAAGGTTCCGACTTGATAGTCGAAATCGTGGATGTCTCCGGTCGGCGCGACCGGACCGTCCGCGGCCTTCGCCCCGCTCGCCAACGCCAGCGTGCCAAGCGCCAGCAGCCCGCCCAACTGGCGCCGTCCAATCGTCAATTCCTGGCCCATTCCTCACCTTTCTCGCTCTGTGGGTGCGTGATATGCCGGAAGCTGAAGAGCGCGATCGGCCGCCGCCAGCGGTCATTCGCGAATGGGCAGACGGGTTCGGGAATTGGTTTTTTGCGCGGAAACGAACTTGATGGCGTCGTCGAAAGCTGGGAGCCCGATCTGGGTCAGCTTGGCTGGTGGATGCGGTTGCTGCTGTTCGCGGCGGCGGCGGGCGGCACGATCGGCCTGATCGGCTTCCTGAGCGGCGACCTGCTGATCTGCCTGTTCGACTGGACCGGCATGATCGTGATCGGCACCGGGCTTGCCGCTGGTCTGCTTCCCGGCATGATCCGCGTCGGGCGCAGGCTGGGGCTGCCATTGGGCGCGGCGGCGGCGCTCGCGGTCGCGCTGACCGCAATCCCGATCGCGGGCGCGGCGGCTTTGTTCAGCGCCTGGGCGTGGCCGAAGGAAGTCGGCAAGATGTCGGCCGCCGATTGGTATATCCGCACCTTGCTGGTCGAAGCCTTCATCGTCGCGGGCTGGACGATGCTCGAACAGGTGCGTCGCGCGCGCAGCCTGGGCATCGCGGTTTCCCTGCCGGTGGCGAGCGATGTGCTCTGCCTGCAGATGGAGGACCATTATGTCCGCATCCATCGCCCGGGCGGATCGACGATCGAGCTGATGCCGATGAAGGCCGCGATCGCGCGCTACGGCCGCCCCGACGGACTCCGCGTGCACCGCAGCTGGTGGGTCGCGCACGCCGCGATCCGCGCGGTCGAGCAGGACGGCCGCAATTGGCGCCTGGTACTGAGCAACGGCCTGGTCGTCCCGGTCGCGCGGAGCGGCATCGCATCAGTGCGTGGATTGAACCTCGTCTGACCCATCCGTCATCCCAGCTTTCGCTGGAGTGAGGCGCTTTATTTCACCGCCGGCAACCGCAGCCGAACGAGCAATCCGCCTAGATCCTCGCTTTCGTCCAGCATCACCGATCCGCCATAGATTTGCGCGACGTCGCGCACGATCGCGAGGCCTAGGCCCGTGCCGGGCTTCTCGGTATCGAGCCGCGCGCCGCGCTCGAAGATCGAGCCGCGCTGGGCCTCGGGGATGCCGGCGCCATCGTCCTCCACCTGGATCTCGATATATTGCGGGCCGCTCTCGACCGTCACGAACACGCGGCCACCACCATATTTGGCGGCATTCTCGATCAAATTGCCGAGCAGTTCGTCCAGATCCTGCCGTTCTACATGGACGCGTGCCATGCGGTCGCCCGCAAGATCGATCGTGGTCCTGGGATAAAGCCGGCTGACCGCGCGCTCGACCGATTCCAGGCTCGGCCAGACCGGCGACACGCTCTGCCCCGACGCCCGCCGCCCGACCGCGCGCGCCCGCGCAAGATGATGGTCGACCTGACGGCGCATCGTCGTCGCCTCGCGGATCACGGTCCTGCACAATTCGGGGCTGTCCGCGCTCGCCTCGTTCATGATCACCGTCAGCGGCGTCTTGAGCGCATGCGCGAGGTTGCCCGCATGTGTGCGCGCCTCCTCCGCCTGACGTTCGTTATGCGCGAGCAGGTCGTTCAATTCCTCGACCATCGGCGCGATCTCGACCGGCAGCCGCGTGTCGACCCGCGCCATGCGCCCCGCACGCACCGCCGCGATCTGGCGGCGTACTTTGCGCAATGGCCATAACCCGAAGGTCGCCTGCAACGCCGACATGATGATCAGGCCGAAGCCGAGGATCGCGAACGAGCGGATCAGCGTCTTGCGCAACACCGTTTTCTGCGCATCGAGGCCGCTTCGGTCCTGCGCGACCTGGAAGCGCCAGGTGACGTTCGATCCCGGCAAGCGGACGTCGCGTTCCAGGATGCGCAGCCCCTCGTCCGCGCCGAACTCCTGGCTGTCGTAAATGTGCATGCGTTCGTCGCGATGGCTGCCCTGAACCTGGAGACGGCGGTCCCACAGCGATCGCGACGGGAAGGGATCGTGGCCAGGCGCGGACACCTGCCAATAAAGGCCCGAATTGGGTTCGAGGAAACGCTGGTCGCCGAGCGGACGGTTGAATCGGATTTCCCCCTCATCGTCCAGCTCGGCCGAAGAGATCATCGCCGACAGCACATATTTCAGCTGCGAATCGAAATTGTTCGTGATCGCGTCGTCGAGCACGCGGTCGAGCGCGAGCCCGCCGCCCGCGAGCAGCAGCCCGATCCACAAGGCGGCGATGCCGAGCATGCGCCGCGTGAGCGAGCCCGTCGTCTCGCGCGTCACATGCGGACGGCCGCCCTCAATCGCCGATATGCGCAAGGGCCGGCCGATAAGCAGCCGTCCCCAATTAGCCGGCAGCTCCAGCCAGCGCTTCAGCGCTGGCATACGCATGTCAGGCCGGTTCCTCGAGGCTGTAGCCGAGCCCGCGGATGGTGGTGATCACGTCGGCGCCCAATTTCTTGCGGATGCGCGTGACGAAGACCTCGATCGTATTCGAATCGCGATCGAAAT
>JAEKMC010000123.1 GCA_019508115.1 Sphingomonas sp. | reverse complement strand
GGGCTTCTTGATGCTCGGCGCGGCGGCGAGCACGCCTTCCAGGTCGCCATAGGTCTGGATCAGCTCGCTCGCGGTCTTGGGGCCGACCCCGGGCACGCCGGGGACGTTATCGACCGAATCTCCCATCAGCGCGAGCACGTCACCCAATTGCTCCGGTTCAACGCCGAATTTCTCCAACACATGTTCGCGCCCGAGGCGCCGATTATTCATCGTATCCAGCAGGTCGAGTCTTCCCGGCTCGATCAGCTGCATCAGATCCTTGTCGGAACTGACGATCGTGACCTTCCAGTCCACCTCCAGCGCGGCCTTGGCATAACAGGCGATGATGTCGTCCGCCTCGAGGCCTTCCTCTTCGATGCACGGCAGCGAGAAAGCGCGCGTCGCGTCGCGAATCATCGGGAATTGCGGGACCAGGTCTTCGGGCGGCGGCGGACGGTGCGCCTTATACTGGTCGTACATGTCGTTGCGGAACGTCTTGGACGAGGCGTCGAAGATCACCGCCAGATGGGTCGGACCATCGGCCTGGTTCAACTCCTCGACGAGCTTCCACATCATGGTGGTGAAGCCATAGACCGCGCCCGCGGGCTGGCCATGCTTGTTGGTGAGCGGCGGAAGTCGATGATAAGCCCGGAAAATATAGCCCGAACCGTCGACCAGATAGAGGTGATTGGAAGCCATGCGAGCGCCGTTCTAGAGCCTGTTCGCCGATCGTGGAAGCGCCCGCTTTTTCGCTTCGGGCGCGGGCACCGAAAGGATAGGCTCGGGGACCGAAACCAATGAAGGAAGCCCGATGCGCTCCGCCAGCTTCGCCCTGTTTGCCCTCTCGATCCTGATCGCCGCGCCGGCCGAAGCCGCGCTTGGCGCTGCGATCAAAGCCACGGTCGCCAACCCCGCCCGGCTCGATTCGGACAAACCCCGCGACAGATATCGCCATCCGGCCGAGACGCTCGGCTTCTTCGGCATCGAGCCCAATCAGACGGTGATCGAATATAGTCCGGGCGGCGGCTGGTACACGCGCATCCTCATGCCTTTGCTCGTCCACGGCCACTATATCGCCGTCGTCGGCAACAATCCCCGCGCGATCGAGGGCGCACGCAAGCTGATCGCGCCGCTTCCCGGCGCCGCCCGTGCCGACGTGAACGGCTTCGACATTGCCGCCGCGACCATGGCGAAGCCGAACAGCGTCGATCGCGTGCTCACCTTCCGCAACATTCACAATCTGCTGATGCCTGAGGATGGCGGCGCCAAGGACGGCTCGGTCGCGCGTGCCTTCTTCCGCGCCGCTTTCAAGGCTTTGAAGCCGGGCGGCGTGCTGGGGATCGTCGATCATCGCCTGCCCGAGAAAGCGGATGTCACGCGCGAGCAGACCAGCGGCTACGTCAAGCGCTCGACCGTGATCCGGCTCGCGACCGAGGCGGGTTTCAAGCTGGCGGGCGAGAGCGAGGTCAATGCCAATCCCAAGGATACGGCCGATTGGCCCAATGGCGTCTGGACGCTGCCGCCGACACTGTCGCAGAAAGACCAGAACCGCGCCAAATATCTCACGATCGGCGAAAGCGACCGCATGACGCTCAAGTTCATCAAGCCGCGCTGACCTTCTTCTCCCCTCCCGCTTGCGGGAGGGGTCGGGGGAGGGGAATCCTCCCAGCTGGTCGACGTTCTCGTAGGAGCAGCCCCTCCCCTAACCCCTCCCGCAAGCGGGAGGGGAACGCGCTACGGCATCAGCACCGTATCGACCGCCCGCGTCTTGGTCTCGGGATAATCCAGCGTGTAGTGAAGTCCGCGGCTCTCCTTGCGGCGCAGCGCCGACTTCACGATCAAGGTCGCGACGACGATCAGGTTTCTCAACTCGATCAGGTCCGTCGTGATGCGGTAATTGCCGTAATAGTCCTCGACCTCCTGCGCGAGCAGCGCCGCACGATGCAGCGCGCGCTCCAGCCTTTTGGTGGTGCGGACGATGCCGACATAATCCCACATGAACCGGCGGATTTCGCGCCAATTGTGCTGGACGACGATGTCCTCGTCCGAATCGCGCACGCGGCTTTCGTCCCAGGGCCGGATCGCGTCGGCCGGCGGCAGATCGTCGAAGTTAGCAAGAATATGCTTCGCCGCCGCCTCGCCAAACACGAAGCATTCGAGCAGCGAATTGGACGCGAGCCGGTTGGCGCCATGCAGCCCCGACTGCGTCACCTCGCCCGCGGCATAAAGCCCGGGCAGGTCGGTGCGCCCGTCGAGATCGATCACCACCCCGCCGCACGTATAATGCATCGCGGGCACGACCGGGATCGGCTCCTTGGTGATGTCGATGCCCAGCCCGGCGAGTTTCGTGCGGATCGTCGGGAAATGCTGCTCGATGAATTCGGGCGGCTTGTGGCTGATATCCAGGTGGACATAATCGAGGCCCAGCCGCTTGATCTCATGGTCGATCGCGCGCGCCACGATGTCGCGCGGCGCGAGCTCGGCGCGCGGGTCGAAATCGGGCATGAAGCGGTGGCCATTCGTCGGCAGCTTCAAAATGCCGCCCTCGCCCCGCATCGCCTCGGTGATCAGGAAATTCTTGACCTCCAGATTGTAGAGGCAGGTCGGGTGGAATTGGTTGAATTCCATGTTCGACACGCGGCAGCCCGCGCGCCACGCCATCGCGATCCCGTCGCCCGATGCGCCGCGCGGCGCGGTCGAATATTGATAGACGCGCCCCGCCCCGCCCGTCGCCAATATCGTCGCGCGCGCGGTGAACAGTGCGACATGCCCGGTCTCGCGATGCAACGCATAGACCCCGCGCACCCGTCCATCGCCCGAATAGCGGACCGCATGGCGCCCCGTGACGAGGTCGATCGCGACCATGTCGGTGATCAGGCTGATATTGGGGTGCGCGTGCGCGGCTTTCTCCAGCGCGAGTTGCACCGCGCGGCCGGTAGCGTCGTCGACATGCACGATGCGGCGATGACTGTGCCCCCCCTCGCGCGTCAGGTGCCAGCGGTCATGCCCTTCCCCTTCTGTCGGGTTGAACGGCACGCCCAGCTCGGCCAGCCGCTCGATCGCGGCAGGCGCATGCTCGACCACGAATTCGACGGTCTTGCGGTCGTTGAGCCCCGCCCCCGCCACCATCGTATCCTCGATATGGCTCTCGAACGTGTCGCCCGGCTCCAGCACCGCCGCGATCCCGCCCTGCGCATGCGCGGTCGAGCCCTCGGACAGCCCGGCCTTGGCCAGCACTGCCACCTTGAGATGATCCGCCAGGTTGAGCGCAGCGGTCAGCCCCGCCGCGCCCGACCCGATGATCAGGACATCGTAATTATGCGTGGCCATCGGTTGTCGCCGGCGCCCGTGTTAGGTTGAGGAACACATCCTCCAGATCGGCCTCGTGCGTCGAGACGTCGACGATGCCCAGCCCCGCCTCCTGCAGCGCCGCCAGCACCTCGCCCGCATTCACCTTGTCCTTGGAGTAAGTGATCACCACCGATCGCTCATTCTTGAGCTCGATCTTCTCGAAGCAGGGTGCCTGCGGCGCGGCGGAAAGGTCGCGGTCGACCGTCACCGTAACGGCTTTCTCCTGCGCCATCGCCAGCAATTCGCGCGTCGGGCGATTGGCGATCACCTGGCCATGATTGATGATCGCGATCCGGTCACAAAGCTCCTCGGCTTCCTCCAGATAATGCGTCGTCAGCACCACCGTCGTGCCGCGCGCATTCAACTCGCGCACATATTCCCAGAGCTGCTGGCGCAGTTCGACGTCGACGCCCGCGGTCGGCTCGTCGAGCACCAGCACCGGCGGATTGTGCACCAGCGCCTTCGCCACGAGTAGTCGCCGTTTCATCCCCCCGGACAACGACCGAGCATAAGCATTGGCCTTGTCGTCGAGATAGACCGCACGCAGCAATTCCATCGATCGCCGCTCGGCCTTGGGCACGCCGTAGAGGCCAGCATAAAGCTCCAGCATCTCGAACGGCGTGAAGAAGGGATCGAACACGATCTCCTGCGGCACGATCCCGATCGAGCGCTTGGCGTTGCGTGGATGCTCGTCAATGTCGAAGCCCCAGATCGAGGCCTTGCCCGACGTCTTCGTGACCAGCCCCGCGAGGATGTTGATCGTGGTCGATTTGCCCGCGCCATTGGGCCCGAGCAGCCCGAAAATCTGGCCTTGCGGCACGTCGAGCGTGACATCGGTCAACGCCTGCTTGCCGCCCTTATAGATCTTGGTGAGGCCCCGAAGACTGATCGCCGCATCGCTCATGGGATGAGCGCATAGAACCGGATCGCGTCGGGTGGAAGCGGTCACGTCTCGCCTGCGCGCGAAGCGAGGATTGTTGCGACGCGTCGTGCGACGCACTCTTTTGACCACGGTCAATGTTGCACCTGCACAACACCCCTAGTTCGGCGCCGTCTCGCACCAGGGAGTAGATAATGCGTCGCTTGTTCGTTGCCGTGCCCGTCCTCGCCGCCGCGGCGCTGGTGGGCGCCCCCGCCGCCGCCGAAACCGGCCAGTGGATCGTTCGCGCACGCGCCATCCTGGTCGCCCCGAACGAGAAGACCGGTCCGGTCCAGCCGACCTTTCCGACCGGCCACAGTTCGGTCGACAATGCCGTCACGCCGGAGCTCGACTTCACCTATATGGCGACCAAATATTTTGGTGCCGAGCTGATCCTGGCCACCACCAAGCATCATGTTACGGGCGAAGGCGCGCTGGCCGGGGTCGGCCGTCTGGCCGGCACCTGGGTGCTGCCGCCCACGCTGACCGCGCAATATCATTTCCTGCCCGACGGCACGGTGCGGCCCTACGTGGGCGCGGGCATCAACTACACGATCTTCTACAAGACCAAATCGACGAGCGCGCTCGACAGCGCGATCGGCAAGACCAAGGTCGGCCTGTCGGACAGCGTCGGCTGGGCGGGTCAGATGGGTGTCGACATCGACGTGACGAAGAAGATGTTCGTCAATCTCGACGCCAAATATATCCGCATCCGCACGCATGCCACGCTGACGACCGGAGCGCTCGTCAACCGCGAGCGCGTCCATCTCGACCCGCTCGTGCTCGGTATCGGGATCGGCACACGCTTCTAGGTTGGATCGACATTCATTCAAGATCCTCCCCGGCAAAGGCCGGGGAGGACTTTTTATATCCGCTATTCGATGAGCGCCGATCCCCGCTGGAGCCTGATCGGTTCAGGGAACGGTGCGCCGGCCTAACCGGCGAGCATGCGCAAGCCGGCTTGGTCGCGTATCGTGACCCCGCGCGCGCTGGGCAGCGCGATCAGGCCAGCCGCCTTGAGCTTCGTCAGCTGCCGGCTGACCGTCTCGATGGTCAGGCCGAGCAGGTCGGCGATCTGGCTGCGATTGAGCGGCAAGCTGAAGCTGATCGGGCCATCGGACGTCCCACGGCTGGCATGCGCGTCGCCGCGGCTCGCCATGTCGAGCAGGAAGCCGGCCACCTTTTCGCGCGCGCTCCGGCGGGCGAGCGTCAGCATCTGCGTCCGTGCGGTCGCGAGGACCGCGAACGCATGATTGAGCAATTCGCGTTCGAGCGCGGCATGATCCTCCATCAGCCGTTCGAACGGCCCACGCGGGAAGACGCAGATCTCGCTTGCCGCCAGCGCGGTGACGGTGAACTCGACCCGCTCGGCATAAGGCCGCCCGATGAAATCGGCCGGATAGAGCGTGCCGACGATCTGCTCGCGGCCGTCCGTGGTGGCGGCGGTGAGCTTGAGCGCACCGCGCAGCACGTTACCGCACGCTTCGGCAGGCTCGCCCGCCAAAGCCAGCGTCTCGCCCGCCGCGAGCCGCCGCCTGCGGCCGATGCGGTTCAGCCCAACCAGCTCCGCATCCGAAAGCGTTCCGCAGAGCGCATGATCGCGGACCGAACATTCCGCGCAGGGCCTGGCTTCCTCCATGCCGCCTGCATGCCATCGCAACCGCCGCCGGTCCCTCCGTAGAATTGCGTAATTTGACCGCGGTCAATGCGGTCCTTGTCGATGCGAACCCGCTGCGCGTTTCCGTTGTCGCCGTGAATCAGGGTCGACGCAACGACTCCGACGAACGGGGAGACGGTTGGGCCGACCGCTCGCAACGCCCGTGGTGGCTGGGCCATTCTCGATGCAAATGGCTGGGCCAAACGAAACAAGGAACCAAAGGGCCATCCGGGAGTTGGCACGCCCGGACAATCGTGCCGCAATCAATCCCGCATGCTTGAGCACGCAACGATCCGTCGCCGCAGTCTATCGACTTACCGCATAATGTTGCAGCGCGGCTACAGCCCGTATTGATTCGGCACGTGACATGGCACTGGGCCTTCTCGCCTTTGTTGCAGCGTGATTAACGCGCTGCATAGCGGCCATTGCCAGCGCCTTCTCTTGCTGGCGGCCGGAAAGGGGAAAAAATTGGCACATCGCAACTTCCTACGCGCCACCTCCGCGCTGGCGGGCGGCTTCACCTCCTTGGCGATCGGCCTGCTGCTCGCCGCTCCCGGTGCGGCGCAGACCGCGGCAAGCCCGAATTCCGCATCGCAAGGTGGCGCCGCCACCGTTCCGGCGACGCCGGACGTGACGGGCGCCGATGCCGGAGGCGAAGTGGTGATCACCGGCACGCGCATCGAGCGCCCCGACCTCACCTCGAGCAGCCCGGTCGCCTCGCTCAGCGCGGCCGCGCTCAAGACGAACAATACGGTCACGGTCGAGGAGATCCTCAACCAGAATCCTCAGTTCGTTCCCTCGACCAACTCCGCCAGCAATAATCCGAGCGACGGCACCGCGACGCTCGACCTGCGCGGCCTCGGTTCGCAGCGCACGCTCGTCCTGATCGACGGCAAGCGCGCGCCCTCGTTCGACCCGGAAGGCAAAGTCGACGTGAACACGATTCCGACCGCGCTCATCAAGCGCGTCGACGTGCTCACCGGAGGCGCATCGGCAGTCTATGGTTCGGACGCGATCGCGGGCGTGGTCAACTTCGTCCTCGACGATCGCTTCACCGGTCTGCGCGCGGACGGCAGCTCCCAGATCACAACCTATGGCGACGGCGCCCAATATGACGGCAGCCTTACCGGCGGCATCAAGCTCGGCGAGCGCGGCAACCTCGTCGTGTCGGGGGGCTGGTCCAAGCGCGAAGGCGTTAAATATAGCGCACGGCCGCACAACGCCAATGCGCTCGATTCGAGCGATCTCGTTTCCAGTGCGGGCTCTTCCAATACCAACCCGACTGTGTTCGATATGCCGAACGGTGACCAGTTGCAGGTCAATAGCAGTGGCGCGCTTGTCCCGATCTACAATCTCTATAACTTCACCCCGGTGAATTACGCGCAGACGCCGTTCGAGCGCTACAATGTCATGGCGCTGGCCCGCTATGATCTGACGGACGGCATCGAATTCTTTGGCCGTGCCAATTATGTCCACCTGAAGGTCAGGGCCACGCTCGCACCAACCGCAACCGCAGGTTACGCATTTGATATCTCGCCCGATAATCCGTTTCTGACCGCCGGCGAGCGCGAGGCCTTCTTCGGCCCGGGCGCGGTGCTCAACGACGATGGCGTCACCACCTCGGTAGGCATTCGCCGCCGCATGACCGAAACGGGCGGCCGCATCCAGAATTTCATCAGCAAGAATTATCAATTCCTCGGCGGCCTGCGCGGCGACATCGGCGGCTATAAGTGGGAAGTGTTTGGTCAATATGGCCAAACCAAGCGCCATCAGGATCTGCTCAACGACCTGTCCTACAATGCGCTTACGCAGGCGATCGATGCGGTTCAGGGCCCGAACGGCCCGGTATGCCGCGATCCATCGAACGGTTGCGTGCCGATCAACGTCTTCGACACCGGAACCATTCCCGCCAACCAGCTCGGCTTCGTGCTGCGCAACGGCGCGGTCGACACCAAGACGACGCAGCTCGTGCTTGGCGCGGATGTGTCGGGCGACGTTCCCTTCCTCAAGAGCCCCTTCGCCGACCTGCCGGCGGCGGTCTCGATCGGCGTCGAATATCGGCGCGAAAAGGCCAGCAACATCGCCGACCCGGCTTATGCGTCGGGTGACCTCATCTATTACGGCCAGGGGCAGAGCATCACGGGCAGCTACAACACCAAGGAAGCCTATATCGAGCTTAAGATGCCGCTGATCCAGGACCGGCCCTTTATCCGCTCCTTCAATATCGAGGCGGGCTACCGTTACTCCGATTACTCGACCGTAGGTGGCGTCCACACCTACAAGGGCGGTGCGGACTGGACGCCCGTCGAGGGCGTTCGCTTCCGTGGCATCTACCAGCGCGCGGTGCGCGCGCCCAATGTCTTCGAATTGTTCTCGCCGGTCGTCGGTACCACCGGCAGCCTGTCGCACGATCCGTGCGCCGGCGCCAACGTGCCCGCCACGATCGCGGCCATCTGCATCGCGCAGGGTGCGCCTTCGGTCGGCAACATCCCTGAGCCGATTTCCGGACAGATCAACGTCTTCGCCGGCGGCAATCCCAATCTTAAAGCAGAGAAGTCCGACACCTATACGTTCGGCGTGGTTGTCAATCCGCCGCAACTCCGCGCGCTTTCCTTCTCGATTGATTATTACAACATCAATATCGCCAATGCGATCGACAAGACCCCGCCGCAGATCACGATCGATCAATGTTTCAACGTCTCGCAGAGCGCCACCAGCGCCGTCTGCCAGAGCATCAAGCGCAACCCGCTCAACGGTTCACTGAGCGGCAACCTGATCTACGGCGTCCCGCAGCTGCTGGGCAACATCGCCAAGAAGAAGACCGACGGCATCGATGCGAGCGTAAGCTACAATGGCGGCATTCCCAGCCAGTTCCACTATGCGCTTTCGTTCGCGGGCACCTACACGTTCAACTTCAAGCAGTCGGGGGTACAGTGCGCAGGCCGCTTCGGCAGTTCCTGCAATATCGAGCCGATCCCGCACTGGAAGCACACGGCTTCGGTCAATCTGGGTTGGAACGGCGTCGATCTGCAGACCCGCTGGCGCTATATCGGCGCGGTCCGCGAGGACGCCGGCACCGACATCCTGAAGTCGCGTATTCCAAGCTTCAGTTATTTCGACGAGACTGTCGGCGTCGATGTCGGCAAGCAATTCACCCTGCGTTTCGGCATCCAGAACATCTTCAACAAGAAGTCGCCGATCGTAGGGGATACGGTCGGTAATGATTTCATAGCTGGCAGCACCTTCCCGATCACCTATGACGTGATCGGTCGTACCTTCTTCGCCGGATTTAGCGCGAAGTTCTAAAAATCGGTTCTGCCGGGCGGCTTGCCGCCCGGCAGACGCTCTCGGAGGCGTGGTTGGTCACCGGAACGAGACTGTTCCTGCACAAGGTCGACGCTGCCAGGCACATCGGAACATTCGTGCGCACCTCCGCGGCCGCCCTGCGCGCCGCGCCCTTCCTCGATGGACGCACATGCTATTGGAAAGGTGCGCCAGCCGAGCGGGACATCAAGCCCACCGCAGAGCAGCCTGCCTCCTTCAATCGCTACATCTTTCACGTCGGCTTCTGCGGATCGACCCTGTTGTCGCGGTTGCTCGACCAGCCCGGGCGAACCTTGGTCTTGCGCGAGCCGCAGAGCCTGACGGACCTCGCGGCATATCGATCGGCATTGGCCCGCGAAGGCCTGCATGATCCCAATCTGTTGCCGCTGCTCGCGACGGTGGCCGCATCCCTCCATCGGCCGTGGCGGCCCGATGAACGGGTGGTGGTCAAGCCGTCGAACTGGGTCAATGTCCTGCTCCCGGACCTGGTCGGCCTTCCCTCCACGCGGGCCCTGTTCCTGACGATGGAGCGGCGTGCCTTCGTCCGCGCGATCCTGCGCGGCGGCGGCGCCCGGATCGCGTTCGCCGCGCGCGCGGCCGTCCACATATCCCATATGGACGAAGCGAATGCGGAGCTGGTGGCGAAAGCGCTTGCGCGCCCCGTCGATGATGATGCCCGCCTCTTGACGCTCGCGGTCTTGCTCTACGACTTTCAGCTCGCGCGTTTCTCCGCCGCGGCGCATGCGCGGGGCTGGTCGTCCGCGCACTGGCTCACGCTCGAAGAGCTGCGCGCCGATCCCGCAGGCGCGCTCCACGCAGCGGCGCTGGCGCTCGATATCGATCCGCCTCCTGGCCATGTCCTGACGGAGCATGCCAAGCAGCCGGGCACCGCTTATTCCGCCGCTGCCGAAGCCGAGCAGGACGCGGCGGTCGAAGCCGCGCATGGCGCCCGCATTACCCGCGCTTTGGCCTGGATCGACGGCATCGTCGCGGCGTGACCGCCGAACGGCCCTTCGGGCTCGCCAGCGTCACGCAGCCGTTCGCAGCCAGCCCGTAACCGAAATCCGCGCGGCCCCGGCATAAGGCGCGACATAACTCACGCTGTGCGGCTGGCCGACGGCAAAGAGGCTCAGCGTGTTGAAGCGCGGCACGAACGTATCGACGATTCCCCCATCCGGTCCGTTGAAGAGCAGAAGCCCACCCCATTCGGGCAGCCAGTCGGGCGTCAGGCTCAGCACATAAGCCAGCGCACGGCCCTTGCCGGCGGCATCGTCATCGTGACGCGTGAGGAAATCGCCACTGGTATAGCGGGTCGCCTGCGCATCCGCGAAGTCGAACGCGAGCCCCGGCGCGACTTCACGGAAGCGGGCAATCGTCGCGGGGGCGTTCATCAATCGGGCAAAGCCGAACAGCGGATCCTCATCCTCCGCCGCCGGCTGAAGCTGGTCCGGCACCCGGATCAGATCGTACCGAAACCGGAAGCCGCGCGTGGCCTCGGAATGAAGCGCCTGATCCAGCATCGTCTTTTGCGCGCGAGGCATGCGATCGAGCTCGTCGCACGCGGTCTCGAATACCTTGGGCCCAGCGCTAATCACGTGGCGCCAATCCCGCCGATCAATCAACGCGGCATGCAGCGCGCTGGCGGATTCGGTGGAAAGGAAGTTTGGAATCTGGACGCGTTTGGTAGCGGCAAAACGATGCGACGCCGCGTCCCAGTCGATCCCGTCATTCACCGTGATACGATCGGCCATCCGGCTTCCATATTGGCTAAGCGTCTTCGTCTCCATTCAATTTCATTGCGATGCGGCCCGGCCGCGTGCGAGCGACGCGCCTCCATCATCGCCCCATTCGATCCGCGCATCGGGGTCTTGCTCCGAAGCGCGCCGCCGGGCTGCTTCTTTCGCAAATCGCGTCGGATCGAGCCGCGCCAAGGCCCACGCCGCCGCGCCGCGCACCACAGGCGTGGGATCGTCCAGCAACGCCGTCACCCGCGGCAGCAATTCGGGCAGGCCGCTGTTCCCTGCCGCGATCAGTGCGTTGCGCATCATGCGGTCGCGCCCGATCCGCTTGATCGGCGAACCCGAGAAGATCTGGCGAAAGCTTGCATCGTCGAGCTGCAGCAGGTCGCCCAATTCGGGCACCGCCAGCTCCGCCCGCGCCGCGAACGCGCGATTCGCCGCCGCTGCATCGGCGAACTTGTTCCACGGGCAGACCGCGAGGCAATCATCGCAGCCATAGATGCGGTTACCGATCGCCTCCCTGAATTCGTGCGGGATCGGCCCCTTATGCTCGATCGTGAGGTAGGAAATGCAACGCCGCGCATCGAGCTTGTAGGGCGCGGGAAAGGCGTCGGTCGGGCATGCGGCGAGGCAGGCGCGGCACGATCCGCATTTCATCTCACCGGGGGAATCCGGCTCCAGCTCCAGCGTCGTCATGATCGCGCCGAGCAGCAGCCAACTCCCCTCCTCGCGGCTGACGAGGTTGGTATGCTTGCCCTGCCAGCCCAGCCCCGCGGCTTCGGCGAGCGGTTTTTCCATCACCGGCGCGGTGTCGACGAACACCTTGAGGTCCGTGTCCGGCACCCGCGCGACCAGCCATCGCGCGAGCGCCTTCAGCCCCTTCTTGACGATGTCATGATAGTCCTGCCCCTGCGCATAGACCGATATCCGCCCCACGCCCGGCGCGTCCGCCAGCGCCAGCGGATCGTGCGGCGGCGCATAGCTCATGCCCAGCATGATCACCGATTTCACCTCGGGCCATAGCGACGCCGGGCTGCCGCGCTGATGCGCGCGCTCTTCCATCCACAGCATGTCGCCATGCGATCCCGCGTCCAGCCATTCGCGCAGGCGCGCCGCCGCCTCCGGCGCGGCATCCGCGCGCGCGATCCGGCAAGATCTCACGGCGGGCGCTGCTTGGCGCCGGTACCGGCGCTATCGCCGGGACCTGGCTCTGGCCCTCGGGCGGCGGCAGCACGCCGCCTGCCTATAAGGTGACGCTGAGCGACGCCCAATGGCGCGCGAAGCTTTCGCCCGCCGCCTATGACGTGCTTCGCCACGCGGCCACCGAGCGGCCTTTCACCAGCCCCTTGCTCAACGAGCATCGCAAGGGCGTCTTCGCCTGCGCGGGCTGCGCGTTGCCGCTCTTCTCGTCGAACACCAAGTTCGAAAGCGGCACCGGCTGGCCGAGCTTCTGGGCGCCGCTCGCACATGCCGTCCTGCAGAGCGCCGACAATTCGCTGGGCATGGACCGGACCGAGGTCCATTGCCGGCGTTGCGGCGGCCATCTCGGCCACGTCTTCGACGATGGTCCCAAACCCACCGGATTGCGCTATTGCATGAATGGCGTGGCGCTCAGTTTCACTCCAGCGAAAGCCTGACCCTTGTTTCAGAAGTTGCGTACGCACGCCGCGAGGCGCGGATGAGCCAGATCACGCCGGTCATCCTGTCCGGAGGTTCGGGCACACGGTTGTGGCCGCTGTCCCGCACCGGGCGGCCCAAGCAGTTGCTGAGTCTCACCGCCGCCGAAACGATGCTGCAACTGACCGCGCGCCGCGTGCCGGCAAGCGAGGGCTTCGCCCCGCCGATCGTGGTCGCCAACGCCGCGCATGCCGACATGATTGAGCAGCAGCTCGAACAGGCCGGGATCGATGACGCCACGCTGATCCTCGAGCCTGTCGGCCGCAACACCGCGCCCGCGATCGCGCTCGCCGCGCTCGCGCTGCCCCGCGACGCGCTCATGCTGGTGATGCCGAGTGACCATGTGATCCAGGACGTGTCCGCCTTCCGCCAGGCGATCGCCGCGGCGACACCTTTGGTCGAGCAAGGCTGGCTCGCCACCTTCGGCATCACCCCCGATGGTCCTGAGACGGGCTATGGCTATATCGAACGTGGCGAGACGCTCGCGCCCGGCGTCGCGCGCGTCGAAAGCTTCGTCGAGAAGCCCGACCGCGACACGGCCGAGGCCTATCTCGCCACCGGCCGCTACAGCTGGAACGGCGGCATCTTCCTGTTCGGCGCGGGCGCCTATCTCGACGCGCTCGAACGCCACGCCTCCGACATGCTCGCCACGGTCAGGAAAGCGATGGAGACCGCGACGCGCGAGGGCAATCGCATCTTCCCCGAACGCCACGCTTTCGCCGCCTCGCCGGGCCAGGCGGTCGATTATGCGGTGATGGAGAAAGCGGACAGGGTCGCGGTCGTGCCGGTCGAGATGGGCTGGTCCGACGTCGGAAGCTGGGACGCGCTCCACGCAATTTCCGACCAGGACGATCTTGGCAACACCAGCCATGGCGAGGTCTTCGCGATCGACACCAAGCGCTGCATGATCCGCGGCGAGGGCCCGGTCGTGGCCGCGGTCGGGGTCAAGGACCTGATCGTGATCGCCACCCCCGACGCGGTCCTGATCATGCCCCGCGGCGCCAGCCAGGAGGTCAAGCGCGCGATCGAGGCGCTCAGGAAAGACGGCCACATCACGCTCGACCGCGCACTCTAGCTGTTTCGGGGCGCTGAAACGCTACCTTCGCCCATCGGAACCCTGAACGGTGAATGGAATGAGGGCGCCACCGAAAGCCGGCAGCGCCCCCAAACATTCCAACTTCATACTCAATAATGGAAGCGGAATTCCACGCCGGCACGTCGCGGCGTCAGCACGCCGTGCGCATAATAACGTTCGACCACGTCGGTGCGGACCTGATTGAACGAGCTCACATCGTTGGCGACGGCCGTGACCGCATATTTGTCGAAGATGTTGTCCATGAACAGGCCGACCTCGAACGCCTTGTCGTGGTAGGTCAGCGCAGCCCGGTGGGTCGTATAAGACGGCATGATCTCGCCGGAACCACGAAGTCCGACGCGGGAATAGATATTGCCTTCATAGGTCGAGGCCCAGCTGAACTCGATATCGCGGCCGCCGCTGAGCGGATAGGTATAGGTCGCCTGGACCGCGCCCGAATTCTTGGCCGAGCCCGGCATGCGGTCGCCGGCCTTGGCATCGTAACCCACGCCCTGGCTGACCACCAAAGCGGCCACGTCCTCGGTCAGATGCGCATCGACATAGGAATAAGTCGCCTGCACCGTGAGTTCGGGAATGATCTTGAATGACCCGCTGAACTCGAAGCCCTTCGAGATCGCCTTGCCGCCATTCTTGATGATCCCGGTCGCGCCATTGATCGTCTCGCTTGGAACCTGGATCCCGTTCCAGCCGACATGGAACGCGTCCACGCTGAACTGCAGCCGCCTTTCGAGCAGCGACGCACGCAGGCCGAGTTCCATGTTGCGCGTCTTGTCCGGGCCGTAGGCAAGCTCGTTGGGAAGCGCGCAGACATTCTGGCCGGGCGGGAGCGGGAGAATGCACGGCGCGACGCGGTTGACGTTACCCGTCCGATACCCGGTGCTGTAGGTGAAATAGGCCATCAGGTCGTTGCTGAACTTGTACGACGTGTTGGCCTTCCACACGACGCCGTCGGACCCCGTCGCGCCGGATTTGACGCGGCTGGGGGCGAATTGGACGAGCGGATAGGGCGTGCGCTTGAGGCCGCCGCCGGTCAGCGGCGTCTCGGTGCCGCCCTTCGCGGACGCGTCATATTTGAAGTAGCGGATACCGCCGGTGACCTGCCACGCCTTGGTGATGTGGAAGGTACCCTCGCCATAGGCGGCCTTCTCCTTGGTCTCGGTGTTCACGAACGACAGATATTCCAGGTCATCGGGCCGGTTGACCCCGATGAATTTCGCATAACCGGGCGTGAACTCCTCATAGAAGCTCTTATATTTCAGGTCGTTGTAGAAGCCGCCGATCACCCAGTTGAACGGCCCGCCATGGCTCGAAACCAGGCGCACCTCCTGGTTGACCTGCTTATATTCCGCCGTGCGTTCGTTGAACGAGGAGAATTGGGGGAAGGCTTCATAGCCGTAATTGAGGTCGAGCAGCAGGTCGGTATTGTCGGACTGGCCGGTCAAATGCTGCTTCGTATAGGCCGTCGTGCTGACCAGCTGCGCGATGTCGAACAGGTTGAGGTTGAACTCAGCCGAGAAGAGGTCCGACTTGCGGTTGGAAGGCTCGAGATAGCGCCACGGCCCTTCATATTTCCCCGTGCCCATCACCCCGGCACCATTCGCCTGGCGCCCATCCGTCTTGGTCTGCTGATGCGCGTAGGTCAGGTACAGCTTCAAATTGGGATTATATTCCAGCAGCAACGAGTTGCGGGTGGTGAACGTATGCTCGAAATTGACGTCCTTCTTGCTCTTGAAGTTCGCCTTGTAGTCCGCAGGCGTGCCGAACGAGGCGCCGGCACCGGTCGCGCTGCGCACCGGCTGCGGATCGGAAGTACC
>JAEKMC010000122.1 GCA_019508115.1 Sphingomonas sp. | reverse complement strand
CGCATGCAATCGGGCTGGAAGGCGCGCGTGATCGCTTGCTGCTGCACGCCGCCGACCCGAACGAAGGAATGGCGGCCCTAGCTGATTGGAATGTCCCCCGCTTCCCGCTTACCGGCGGCGAGCTGGTGAAAATGGGGCTGAGCGCCGGGCCGATCGTCGCGGCGACGATGCAGGCGGTGGAACGTCAATGGGTGAGCGAAAGCTTTCCCGGCGAAGATCGCGTGCGCGAGATCGCGAAAGAACTGGTCGCTCAGGCCTTACGCGCGCGGTAGAAGTCAAGCGCGTCGCAGGCGAGCAACGGCCGCGCGAAATAATAGCCCTGGCCGGTATCGCAGCCGAGATTGGCGAGCGTGCGCTCGGCTTCGGCGGTTTCGATGCCCTCGGCCACGGTCGACATGCCGAGCGTGCGCGCGAGGCTGAGGATAGCGCGGATGATCGCAACCGAATCGCCATTCTCGTGCATGTTGGTGACGAAGCTGCGATCGATCTTGAGGATATCGATCGGCAATTTCTGCAGATAGGCCAGGCTCGAATAGCCCGTGCCGAAATCGTCCATCGCCACGCGGCAGCCGAGGTCGTGGATCGCGTTCAGCACATGATTGGCGCGTTCAGGATCGGCGACGATCGTGCTTTCGGTCAGCTCGAGCGTCAAGCGCTGACCGCCGATATGGTTATGATCGAGCGCGGACTTGACCGCCGTGACCACCGTGTCGCGGGCAAGCTGCACCGGCGACACGTTGACGCAGAGCTTGAGCGGGAGCTGCCCGCCATGTTCGCGATCCCATTCGGCGAGCGTGCGCGCGGTTGCGTCGAGCGCCCATCGGCCGAGCGGGACGATCAGCCCCGATTCCTCGGCGACCGAGATGAATTCGGTGGGGGAGATCTGGCCCTGGTCGGGATGATCCCAGCGCGCGAGCGCCTCGAACCCCGACACGGTGCCGGTCTGGAGATGGATCAACGGCTGAAAAGCGAGGCTCAACCGATCCTGTTCGATCGCGCGCCGAAGCTCGGTTTCGAGGCTGAACCGACGGCGCGCATGATTGGCCTCGCCCTGTTGGTAAAGTTCGATCTGGCCCGAATATTTGGCACGCTTGAGCGCGACCTGGGCGTTGCGCAGCAGGTCGCCTGACGTGTTGATGCGCTTGTCCCACATTGCGCCGCCGATCGAGCAATCGACGCGTATCTCGAGCTCGGACAGGCGGATGGGGGTCGACAAGGCGGCCTGCAACCGCGCCGCGGCGGCAACCACATCTTCGCCGCCCTCGGTTCCGCGCATCAGCACGCCGAATTCGTCGCCCGCCATGCGGGCCAGCATGTCGCCGTGGCGCAAGGCCGAGACCAGGCGCCGCGCGACAGTGATGATCAATTCGTCGCCGGCGAGCGCGCCGACGCATTCGTTGATGCGGCTGAAACGGCTCAGATCGACCGCGAGAATCGCGAAGCTGTCGTCCGAATTCTCGGTCTCGATCGATTCCTCGATCGCTTCGCCGAACGCGAGGCGGTTGGGCAGGCCGGTCAGGCTGTCGTGCAGCATCTCGGCGCGAAGCGATCGCGCGGTTTCGACCTCGGCCGTGCGATCGACCAGGGTAACGAGCGCGCGCTGCTCGTGTTCGCCCTGGAGCGGCATGCGCGAGAGATGCAGGCGGAAGGTGCGTCCGCCAATGCCGGGCTGGTGCCAGTCGAGATCATGGCGCGCCTCGACGCCTTCGAGGAAAGCCTGGACCGCCGCCACCAGACCATGGGCCTTGTCGCCGTCGGCGTCCTTGCCGCCAATCCGCTGGAAAGGCGTGTTGCAGGCGGCGATTCGGGGCTGCCCCCCTTCGAGCACGATCAAAGCCGCAGGGATATGGATCGCATCGAGATAGAGCTGTCGCGCATCCGCGAAGACCGGGTCCGTATCCGGCATTTCGACCGACGCGAGCCCGCCCGCATTCCCAGGGGTTGCGGGGCGCCTCTTGCCGCGGCTGATACTCGCAACCTGCATCACCACGCGAATAAGCGAAAAAGCGTTAAGATTTCGTCGACTGTATTTTGGAAGGGCCGGTGCCAAAACGATTATCACGCGGGAAACCGGTCGGCGGCATGCGCCCGGCAGCGCCGCGTGCCGCGCGCCACGGCGCAAGATCGATTTCCGTCCGATAGCGGCCGCTTTCCCCGCCCATCGGCCAGGACAGGCCCTCCTCGAAGCGGAAGGTGATGGCGTCCGACAATCCGCCATCGCGGTAACGCTGAAGCTGCGCGCCCTGCCCGCGCGCCAGTTCGGGCACCTCGTTCAAGGGAAAGACGACCAGTTTGCGATTGTCGCCGATCGCCGCGACATAATCGTCCTCCGCCCCGATCGGGCGCGCGATCCGGAGCGTCGCACCGGCGCGGATATTGACCACCTGGCGCCCCTTGCGCGTCTCCCCGATCGCATCCTCGGTTTTGGCGACGAAGCCCTTGCCATCGCTGGCGACGAAGAGGAGCTTCTCGTTGGCGCGGTAAGGGAAGAGCGCGGTGATACCGGCTTCACCTTCGAGATCGATCATCAGCCGCACCGGCTCGCCGAAGCCGCGCCCGCCCGGCAATTTATCCGCAGCGAGCGTGTAGACGCGGCCCGTCGCCGCCACGAGCAGCAATTTGTCGGTCGTCTGGGCGTGAAAGGCGAAAGCCGGCCCATCGCCCTCCTTGAACTTGAGCGCCTCGGCCGAGGCAAGGTCGATATGCCCCTTCATCGCGCGCACCCAGCCGCGCTGCGACAGAATGACCGAGATCGGCTCGCGCTCGATCATCGCCTCCAACGGGATTTCGCGCGCCGGCCCCTGCTCCTCGATCAAGGTGCGGCGACGGCCGAGGTCGGTTTCCTCGGAATAACGCTCACGCAGCTTGGCGAGGTCGCGCTTGAGCCGCGTGCGCTGGCGCGCCGGGCTTTCGACCAGGGCGGTCAAATCCTGCGCTTCCTTGTCGAGCGCCTCGCGCTCCTTGCGAAGCTCCATCTCCTCGAGCTTGCGCAAGGACCGCAGGCGCATGTTGAGGATGGCTTCCGCCTGGCGATCGGTCAGCCCGAACTCGGCCATCAGCACCGGCTTGGGTTCGTCCTCCTGGCGGATGATCTGGATCACGCGATCGAGATTGAGATAGGTGACGAGATAGCCGTCGAGCAGCTCGATCCGGTCGGCGATCTTGGCGAGCCGATGGTTGGACCGGCGGACCAGAACCTCGAACTGATGGTCAATCCAGGCCGCAAGCGCCTGTTTCAGCGACATTACGCGCGGCGTCCGCTCGCGATCGAGCACATTGAGGTTGAGCGGAATGCGGGTTTCGAGGTCGGTCAGGCGGAACAGGCTGTCCATCAAGGTCTGCGGATCGACCGTGCGCGCGCGCGGCTCGATCACGATGCGGATCTTCTCGTCGCTCTCGTCGCGAACGTCGGCGAGGATGGGAAGCTTCTTGTCGTTGATCAGCGCCGCGATCTGCTCGATCAGCTTGCCCTTGGGCACCTGATACGGAATCTCGCTCACGACCGCGACCCAGGTGCCGCGCCCCTGATCCTCGATCGCCCATTTGGCGCGGACGCGGAAGCCGCCCCGGCCGGTCGCATAAGCTTCGGCGATCGCGGTCTCGCTATCGATCACGATGCCGCCCGTCGGGAAATCGGGGCCTTTCACGAAGCGCATCAGCTCGCGCGGATCGCCTTCGGGCTGATCGATCAGATGGACCGCGGCATCGATCAGCTCGGCGGCGTTGTGCGGCGGGATCGAGGTGGCCATGCCGACCGCGATGCCCGAAGCGCCGTTCGCGAGCAGGTTGGGGAACAGCCCGGGCATCAGCTCGGGCTCTTCATCCTCGTTATTGTACGTGGGGCGAAAGCCGACCGCATCCTCGTCGAGGCCGCTCATCAGATCGATCGCGACCTGGGTCAGGCGCGCTTCGGTGTAGCGATAAGCGGCGGCATTATCGCCATCGATATTGCCGAAATTCCCCTGCCCATCGACCAAGGGGTATCGGAGCGCGAAACTCTGGGCGAGGCGCACCATCGCGTCATAGACCGATTGGTCGCCATGCGGGTGGTATTTGCCGATTACGTCGCCAACCACGCGCGCCGATTTCTTGTAGGCGGCAGCGGGATCCATCTTGAGCAGCCGCATCGCCCACAGCAGGCGGCGGTGGACCGGCTTCAAGCCATCGCGCACGTCGGGCAGCGAACGCGCGGTGATGGTCGAGAGCGCATAGACCAGATAGCGCTCGCTGAGCGCGCTATCGAACGGGGCATCGAGGATCTGGTTGAACGGATCGGTGGTATCGGTGGTCATCGCATCCGGACTAGCCGAGCAACGCGCCTGCGCAAAGGGGCCGACTCAATCCGGCGCGATCGTGCGCGGCCCGTCCGAATGCTCGCTGCCGATCGCCTGCAACAGCCATTCGCGGAAGCGCTTGATCTTGGGGACCGAGCGCCGTTCCTCGGGATAGACCAGCCAATAGCCATAGCCGCGCGTCGAAAGCCGATCCGACAGGTACACCAGCCGGCCGCGCGCGATATCGTTGCGCCACAGGAATGGCGTAAGCATCGCCACCCCCTGCCCCGCCATCGCCGCATGCCCTTCATGCGCCTGGACGTCGAGCCGCACGCCGGGACGGATCTCGCTCTCGTCCATCTCGACCCCTGCTTCGCGCAGCCAATGCGGCCACCAGACGTCGTTGGGGCTGATCATCGGTAATTTGAGGATATCCTCGGGCGCGATCTGTCCCCCGTGGCGCGCGAGAAATTCGGGACTGCACATCGGCGTGAAATAGACCTGGAACAGCAGATGCCGCGCCAATCCCGGCCAGGGCCCGCGCCCCGCGCGGATCGCGACATCGACCTCATCCTTGGCAAAATCGGTGATGGTGTCGATCGCGATCAGCCGCACGGCCATGCCCGGATTTTCCATCTGGAATCCGCCCAGCTTCCAGGCGAGCCAGGTGTTGGCGAAGGTTTGGGTCGTCGAGACGGTCATGGTGGATTCGCTCTCGGCGCGCAGCCGCGCAAAGGCGCCGTCCAGCGCATCGAACGCGCGTTCGAGTTGCGGCTGGATCCGCTCGCCCGCAGGCGTCAATTGCACGCCGCGCCCGTCACGCCGGAACAAAGCGATTCCGAGCTTCTCTTCCAATAACTTGACCTGATAGCTCACCGCCGCCTGGGTCATGCCCAACTCATTCGCGGCGGCGGTGAAGTTCATGTGCCGCGAAGCCGCTTCGAAGACACGGACAGCCGAGAGAGGCGGAATGCGGCGCATGGCCTCGTATCATAAGCCCAACTTATGGGTTGGACGCAAGCTTCGATTGGCCCGGAGCCGCCCTTTCCGCCAAATGAGTAAGGCGACGGAAACGCCGTTCAACCACGAAAGGAGGTTCGTCATGCCCCAGGTCGACACGTCTCAGCACCCCACGCCGAGCTTCATCGCGCGCATGGCTGAAATGCTCGCTGCCACCGACCGTTTCGTCACCTGGTGGGGCGCACACCGCGCCTGGCCCGCCAATGAGCCACCCAAGCTTGGCCGCTGCCGATAAGGGCTCGCCTGCTCGACCTTGGAGAAATGTGATCGTTAACGCCCTTCGCGTTGCGGTTACAGGTGACCTGCGTTATATCGCTCGCACCCGCCCCGCCCGCGCCGACTCTCCGGCCGCGTCCGGGGCGCTTCTCGTTTTGGTCTTTGGGAGACTGCATGTCCCGCCGCCGTCAGATTTACGAAGGCAAAGCCAAGATCCTCTATGAGGGTCCCGAACCCGGCACGCTCATCCAATATTTCAAGGATGACGCCACCGCGTTCAACGCGCAGAAGCGCGGCACGATCAGCGGCAAGGGTGTGCTGAACAACCGCATTTCCGAGCATGTCTTCACATTGCTCGCGAACATCGGGGTGCCGACGCACTTCATCCGCCGGCTCAACATGCGCGAGCAATTGATCCGGCAGGTCGAGATCGTGCCGATCGAGGTGGTGATCCGCAACGTCGCCGCGGGCAGCCTCGCCAAGCGGCTGGGGATCGAGGAAGGCACGCAGCTGCCGCGCACGATCATCGAATATTATTACAAGGACGACGCGCTCGGCGATCCGCTGGTGAGCGAGGAGCATATCGCCTGCTTCGGCTGGGCGAGCCAGGAGGAGATGCACGACATCGCCGACATGGCGATCCGCGTGAACGACTTCATGACCGGCCTGTTCGCGGGCGTCGGCATCCGGCTGGTCGATTTCAAGCTCGAATTCGGACGGGTATGGGACAATGACTATGCCCGTATCATCCTGGCCGACGAGATCAGCCCCGACGGCTGCCGCCTGTGGGACATGACCACGGGTGAGAAGCTCGACAAGGATCGCTTCCGCCAGGATCTGGGCGGCGAGGCCGAAGCCTATCAGGAGATCGCCCGCCGGCTCGGTCTTTTGCCCGAAGGCGACACGATCGTGCTCGACATGGCCGAGCACCGCAAGAATCGGGGAAAATAAAGCAGCATCGGGAGTTATAGCGGGATGGTCGGACGCTTCACCCTTGCGCTTCTCCTGGCTGGCCTCGCCCTGCCCGTCGCCGCGCGCCAGCCGAAGCTGCCTGGCACCATGTCCGCGCAGTTCGACTGCGATGCGCTTCAGATCGATTCGCCGCTCGACGGCGCGACGCGTCGCGATCTGGGGCCGGCCCATTCGCTCGACGAGGCGGCGACGGTGCTCCACCGCCACGGCGTCAAGTTTGAACGCGGCCAGCGCGTGCTCACGCTGACCAGCGCGCCCGCGCGGCTGGTGCGCGAGATCACCACGATGAAACAAGGCGAGCCGATCGTCCTGCCGAACGGCGAAGGCAGCGCGATCTGTGTGCTGATACCGTCACCGGATTCGATCTGATTCCGATCCGGTGCGGCGCACGCCGTACCGTGGGGCGGCAATCCAGGCCGAACGCGCCTGACGACCTCGTCGCCTAACCCTCTACCGCGGCCTTCTGGCTGGCGATCCAGGCGTCGATCTTCCTTTCCAATACGGTCATCGGCAGCGCGCCCGTGTTCAGCACCTGCGCGTGGAAGGCCTTGGGGTCGAATTTGGGCCCGAGCGCCTGCATCGCGCGAATCTTGCAGTTGGTGATCGTGATCTGGCCGACCTTGTAAGCCAGCGCCTGGCCGGGGATCGCGATATAGCGGTCGATCTCGGCGGTGGCGTCGGTCACGCTTTCGGGCGAATTGTCGAGCATATACTGGATCGCCTTCTCGCGGCTCCAGCCATAGGCATGGATGCCGCTGTCGACGACGAGGCGCATCGCGCGCAGCATCTCGTCATTCAACCCGCCGATCCGCTGCCAAGGGTCGGTCTCCATGCCCAATTGGCGCCACAGATCTCCCAGGTGAGGCGCGAGGGAAGGTCGTAGCTGTTATAATAGAAGACGCCCGGCCGCGTGCCGTCGGCGGTGCCGGGATTGTAGGAGCCGCCGGCCGCGGTTTTCTCCTGATATGCGGGCACAGGGCGGATTTCGAGCGGGGTGCGGGGTAAAAGCGCGAATTGCTCGGTTATGCGTTGCTCGACCTTGGCCTTGATCGCCAGATAGCCGTCGCGCAACGCGACCGCGCTCTTGGGCTGGAAACGCGGGCTGGAACGCAGGAAGGCGTAGAATTGCTTAGGCGCACCATTGAAGCCGACGATCTTCTGCTGCTCGGCAAGTTCGCGCTTGATGCGGTCCACCTCGCGCAGGCCAAGCTGGTGCACCTCGTCGGCGGTGAGGGGCAATGTCGTATTAGCTTCAATGAGATAGTCGTACATCCTCATACCGCCTTTCATCTTTGAAAGGCCGATCGTCGGACGCGCGGCGGGCAGATACTCGGATTTGAGGAAATTCATCAGCCGCGTTTCGGCGGGGATCAGGACGGTCCTGATCTGCGCCGCATAGGCCGCGCGCAAACGCTGTTGATCCTTGGCGGAAATGCCCCCGGGAAATTGGCGGACGGGACCGTAGAAGGTCGAATTCTCGATCCCCTGCCCGATCTGCGCATTCAGTTGATCGATGACGTTGCGGATCGTGAGGCGTGACTGGACGATCTTCTCGCGCATGCCTTGGCGGAAGCGGGCGATGCTTTCGTCGAGCAGGGCGGCATATTGCGCGTTGCGTTTGAGGTTGTTCTCGTAGTCCGCAAGCGTGTTGAACGGCGCGGCGCCCTTGCCCGAAGCAATATCGGGGTACCAAAGATGGATGCCCGAAAAATGGTCGATCGGGCGCACCGCGAGCGAGAGCAGGAGCGGTCTGTCCGTCAGCAGGCGCAGGCTCGCACGCGTCTGCCATTCGAAACTGTCATAAGCGAGCTGGTCGACCGCATCGAGCCGGGATCGATCGATCGCACGCAATGCGACCAGATCGCTCGCCGCTGCCGCGCGCTCGGCGTCGTAATGCGCGTCGCTGAACGGATCGCCGAGCTTGTCGGCATAGCGCAGATCCCCACGGCTGAGCGCCTCGATCGGGTTGCGCCTGAGTTCGGCCTCGTCGCTCGCCTGGAACAACGCGAACAAGCGGGCATGTTCCGGCGGCGCAGGTAAAGGCTGGGCTACAACTGGGACCGCTAAGGCGATCAGGGTGGCGAACGAAACCAGGCGCATCAATTCACTTCCCGTCAGGCCGGACCCGTTCCGGCATCCACCGGGCCGCGCGCGATCCCCTTGCCTCGTGGTGGACCCCGGGACAAGCCCGGGGTGACGAAGGAACACGCCTAGCTGTTGACCGACAAAACCAGCGTCGGATCGGGAATATCATCCGCCTGGTGGCCTTCGATCGGCAGGACCGCGGTGCCGATTGCGAAGAATTCGATCACGTGGGTCGACCAATTGTGGCTGCCTTCGTGCAGATCGGCGCCGACCACGCCTTCGGCGCCGGCCTTGCTCGCCTCGAGCTGCATCCGCTCCATCGCGATCTCCCGCGCTTCGTACAAAGCGAGGCTGAAATTGCCGAGCTCCACATTCTGGCCGATCGAACCCAAAGTCGCGAAGGGCCCGCGCCGCGCGACATGATAGACGCAGCTCCCCATCACCATTTCGAGCGGGCGATAGCCGGCCGACAGCAAGGTCCAGAAATCCTGGCCCGAAAGCGCCGAGGTGAAGGGCTCGCCGTTGGGCCCCTTGAAGCCCGGATGCCCCTTGGCGTGGACGATGCCCGTGCCGATCGCCACGAATTCGAGGATATTCTTGTCCCATTCGAGCCGCTTGACGGTCAGGCGCACGCCGACGATCCCGTCCGCGCCCATATTCTGCGCTTCGAGCCGCATCCGCTCCATCGCCAGCGCACGCGCCTCGTACATGGCGAGGCTGAGCTGTTCGAGTTCGACATTCGATCCCCAGCCCGCGAGCTGGAAGCCGAGATGGTAGATGCATGAGCCGACGCACAGGCCGACGGGCTCGAACCCCGCTTTCCTGACGAGCAGGAATTCGTTGACCGAGAAATCGGAGGTGAAGACGCCCCCGGCATGACCCTGGCTGCGCAAGCCCTTGAGCCGCTCGAGCGCATGTTGCGGTATCTGTTGTTCGGCCATCAGATCGGGCCCTCCCCTTCCCCAATTTGGTGCGAATAGACGCTGTGCCGGTGGCCGCGCGACGCGCTCAAAGTCGCATCATCGCGCATGTCGATCACCGGCTCGATCGCATGCGGAATATCCGCGCCGAATGGCGTATCGACCACCGTGCCGATTACGATATGGCGGCCCAGATAAGCGGGCGGCTGCTTGTCGCGCTCACGGCGGATGATCTGGCCGAACTGGGTGTGGGCGAGCACGCCATTGCCCATCGTTGCGGCATGGTTGCGCAGATCGGCGTGCGCGTCGCGGCGGATGCCTTCCCAAAATTGTCCGAGCTCGGTCAGCGGCTGGTTGCCGGCGAAGACGCTCGATTGCATCTGGGTCATCCGGCCGCCCCAGCGATTGCCGCCATAGCCCCATGGATTGCCGCCGAGCCATTCGTAACGCGCACCGACCGCGATGCCGGTCGGCACGATCCCCATTTCGAGCAATTGCACGAATTCGAGCGCGGGGACGGTGGCCACGACGGGATCGCGGCTCGGGGGCAGCCCATCGACGCGGATAGCGGTGCCGAGCAAGGTGAAATCCATGCTCTGGCCGATCCGGTGGCGGATAGTGCGCATCTGCACGTCGACCACCGCATTGGCGCCCGCCGCGAACGCCTCCTGCCGTATCCGGTCGAGCGCATAGGCCCAGCCTTCGGCGTGGCCCTCGGTCCAGCTGAAGCCAAAATTATACCAGCAGGTGCCCGAAACGGTCGCGATCGGACGGCAGCCATGGCTGCGCACGGTGAGCAATTCGGCGGGCGTCATGGTCGCGACCCAGGGTGCGCGCCCCGCCCGTGCGTCGGCGAGGCGTTCGAGCACCGGCTGCGGCAACGTGCCCTGCTCAAGCGCGCTTTCCCAATCGCGGTCGCGCGCCTGCGCTGCGGCGCTGAGCGAAGGAGCCTTGCGGTTGAACCAGGGCATTGATGCTCCCCCTCCCGTCAGCCTTATTTAGCGGCTTTTGCCGCCTTGAGTTCACCCAGCATTTCGTGGAGCGCGCCCAGGCAATCCTCGCCCATCCGCATGCAGCGCTCAGGCGACCAGCCATAATCCGGGTCGGGAAGCGACTCATTGTCCTTGAAGGGCATTTCGAGCGTCATCGCGACCGCGCCATAGCGATTGGCGAGCTGGTTCGTGGACATGGTGAGGTTGGCGCTGCCCGGGCCTGCAACCGCATAACCATGTTCGACCTGGAAATCGGGCGAGCGGCGCGCGAGCGTCTCGCGGAAGCGGGCATAGAGCTCGCCCTGGCGGTCGGTCCAATTGGGTATGCCCTCAAAGCCCGCAAGGAAGACGTAAGGGATGGCCTCGTCGCCATGCACGTCCATCGCGAAATCGACGCCGGTCTGGTCCATCCGCTTGCGCACGCACAACACTTCCGGGCTGCGCTCGGCCGAAGGCTCGTGCCATTCGCGGTTGAGGTTCACGCCGGCCGCATTGGTGCGCAGATGACCGCGACGGGAGCCGTCGGGATTCATGTTGGGAACGATGTGGAAGCTTGCCTCGCGCCGCAGCACGCGCGCGACCGGATCGGAAGGATCGGTCAGGCGGTCCAATGCGCCTTCCATCCACCATTCGGCCATGCTCTCGCCCGGATGCTGGCGCGCATAGAGCCAGACCTGAAGCGGGCCATCGCCGATATGCAGGCAGTCCATCTCCTGCCCGTCGAGCGTTTGGCCGAGCGATTCGTAGGTCACGCCAGGCAGCGTCGCAATCGCCGCGACAAGATCATGGTGC
Organism: Sphingomonas sp.; assembly: GCA_019508115.1. GTDB lineage: Bacteria > Pseudomonadota > Alphaproteobacteria > Sphingomonadales > Sphingomonadaceae > Sphingomonas_I. Next base: position 13,562 of record JAEKMC010000122.1, on the reverse strand, counting down.
CGCTCCATCGAATAAGGCGCGAAATAGGCGAACCACAGGCTATCGCTCTCGGCCGCGTGGCGGATCGTGAGCACCCTGCCATCATAGCTGGTCTCCGCCAGCCGCCAGTCCTCGCGGTCCTCCGACCAGCGCGCCTTGTAGCCTGGCCAACCCATCGGATAGGCCGAGCCTGCGGCGTTGAGGATGCGAAGTTCGACCTCGCGCCCCTTCGCCCCCAGCAGCCGGAAATGAAACCATTGATAGAAATCCGATTGGTGATCGCGCACGATCTCCAGATCGAAACGGTCGCCGTCCTGTTTGAGGACGCGGATGTTGCCGCTGTCGAAAGCGGCCGAAATATGGGCAGTCATTTCACGCTGATAGTGCGACCGGAAACCCCGGGGAAGCCCTGGAAAACAGCGGATGCGAGGTGCTGGACCGCGGCGGCGGGCTGCGACTCGGGCGTGCCGAAGCGCGCATGCGTCTCGGCGCGCCCCTCCCAGATGGTGGTACCGTCGGAGCGTCGCTTGATCTGCACGATCAGCCGCGTCGCGACATTCTGGGTGGGCTTGCCGGCGAAGGTGGTGCCGACGCTGCCGCCCGCGCCGCCATGCCAGCCGTAATTGCCGCCGCCGATGCCGATCGAGAAGGACGAGCGCGGCGGCCCGTCGAAAAACATGCGATCGACCTGGATCACCGCAACCTGTTCCGACTTGGCGAGCCCCGGCGCCTCGGTGAAGCCGATCCGGGCAAGCTCGGATCCGACGATATTGGCATAGGTCTGGAATTCGGGGCTGCCATGATCCGCCGCCATCATCGGCTCGACGCTGATCTGACCCGTGGCGATCGGCTGGTTCAAATGGAAGCGCGTGACCTGCACGCCCGGCCCCGTGCTGCAGCCCGCGAGCGCCAGCGTGCCCAGCGTCGCGACGACCAGCTTGCGCATCTTCATCTCCCTCCGAAATCCGTAATATCGCAACGCTAGAGCAACGATTTCGCTGCATAAGGGCTGAACGCACCCTATGGGTTGACTTGGAACGCCTCGCACCATAGGGAGCGCCAACTTTTCCGCAGCTTTTGGATAGATAGGCAGGGTTTCCCCGTGAAGATCCGTAATTCTTTGAAGTCGCTCAAGGACCGTCATCGGGACAACCGCGTGATCCGCCGTCGCGGGCGCACCTATGTCATCAACAAGACCAACCGGCGGTTCAAGGCCCGCCAGGGTTAATCTCCTCCCCTGGTGGACCTTTCGGAGGGCCGCGCGAAAGCGCGGCCCTTTTTCGTTTGTCGCCGTTCCCGTCATGCCAGCGAATGCTGGCATCCGTTTCCTGACCTCGGTGCTTGGCGCATGAACGGGCGATGGGCCCCAGCGTTCGCTGGGGTGACGTTGGAGGGTTTTTGTTTGCGCGCATGATTCGGCTGCGCCACGTCTCCGTCAAAGGAGATTCCGATGCGCCTCGCCATCCTGTGCGCCGCCACCTTCCTCTCGACCGGTGCGCTCGCCGCTCCGCTCACCCCCACCCAGATCAATGCGATCGATGCCGCCGCGACCAAGGCGCTCGCCACGACCGGCGTGCCCGCGGCGTCCGTCGCGGTCGTGCAGGACGGCAAGATCGTTTACGCGCATGCCTACGGGCTTCAGCGCGAAGGTGTGCCCGCGCGGGCCGAGGCGCGCTATAAGATTGCGTCGATTTCCAAGCAGTTCACGGCAGCGGCGCTGCTGCTGCTGGCCGAGGACGGCAAGATCTCCCTCGACGATCCGGTTTCCAAATATCTGCCCGACCTGACGCGCGCCAACGAGGTGAAGGTGCGGCAATTGCTGTCGCACACGTCGGGTTATCGCGATTACTGGCCGCAGGACTTCTCCTTCATCGACATGGAGACGCCGACCACGCCCGAACATATCCTCGACAAATGGGCGAAGACGCCGCTCGACTTCGATCCCGGCACGCGCTGGCAATATTCGAATACAGGCTATGTCGCGGCGGGTCGGATCGTCGAGCAGGTCTCGGGCATGACATTGCTCGATTTCCTCAAGAGCCGAATCTTCGACCGATTGGGAATGCATCCGGTGGATCTCGATACCGGCCTGACCGATGCCGACCCGCTCGGCTATCATCGCTATGCGGCCGGGCCGGTGCGGGTGGAGCAGCAGCCCGCGCCCGGCTGGCTCTACGCCGCGGGCGAGCTCGCGATGAGCGCGTCCGATCTTGCGCGCTGGGATATCTCCGTGATCGACCAGAGCGTGATGAAGCCCGCCAGCTATCGCGAGCAGCAAACCGAGGTGCTGCTGACCAGCGGCGCGGGCACCAACTACGGCCTGGGCGTCGAGGTGGACATAACGAAGGGCCATCGCCGCATCAGCCATGGCGGCGAAGCGGTAGGCTATCTGTCGGAGAACCGCATTTACCCTGACGATCGCGCCGCGATCGTGGTGCTCGACAATGCCGACTTCGGAAACGCGCAGACGAGCATTGCGGATTCGATCGAGAAGATCCTCTTTGCGGATGCGGGCGACGTCGGCCGCGCCAAAGCGGTTTTCGAGGATTTGCGGGCAGGCAGGATCGACCGTGCCCAGTTCACCGCCAACGGCAATCATTATTTCACGCCGCAAGCGATCGCCGATTATCGCACCAGTCTCGCCGCACTGGGCGAACCGAAGAGTTTCGAGCGCCGCTCGTCGAGCCTGCGCGGCGGCTTCACCGCCGAATCCTATACGGTGGATTATGGAACGAAGAAGCTGACGATCATATTGCGCGCCGAGCCTGGTGCGAAGGGACGGATCGAGCAGTTCACGGTGTATCCGGCGGATTGAGCCACCTTTCCGTCATGCCAGCGCAAGCTGGCATCTCGGGAAATGTGCCCAGCTGCCTGCGGCCCCGGCCTCCGCCGGGGCGACGGAAACATGTCAATCGTCGAAGCCCTCAAGCTCCTTGCCGGTCAGCCGCTGCACGTGGAGCATGTTGGTCGAGCCCGGCGTGCCGAAGGGGACGCCGGCCATGATGATGATCTTGTCGCCCGAACCGGCAAGCCCATGGCGCATCGCCATGCGCTTGGACTTGGCGACCATCTCCTCGAAATTGGATACGTCCTTCGTGATCACCGCATGCGCGCCCCACAGCAGGCCGACGCGACGCGCGGTGGCCTCGTTCGGGGTGAGCACCAGCATCGGCACCGAGGGGCGATCGCGTGCGATGCGGCGCGCGGACGCGCCCGAATTGGTGAAGCAGATGATCGCCGACGCGGAGATCGTCTCGGCAATCTCCTTTGCCGCTTCTGACAAGGCGTCGGCGGTGGTGGGATCGGGAAAGGTCTCGGTGAAATGGAGACGCGCTTTGTATCCGGGGTCGTTCTCGACCGCGATCGCGATGCGATCCATCATCGACACCGATTCCTCGGGCCAGGCACCGGCGGCGCTTTCGGCCGAAAGCATGATCGCATCCGCGCCGTCATAGATGGCGGTCGCGACGTCGGAGACCTCGGCGCGCGTCGGCGACGGCGACACGATCATCGATTCGAGCATCTGCGTCGCGACGACCACCGGCCGTCCCATCCGGCGCGCGGTGGCGACGATATGCTTCTGGACGAGCGGGACGCGCTCCGGCGGCAGTTCGACGCCGAGATCGCCGCGCGCCACCATCACCGCGTCGGCAAGCTCGAGTATCTCCTCGAGGCGGTCGACCGCGGTAGGTTTCTCGATCTTGGCGAGCACCGAAGCCTTGCCGCCGATCAGCCGGCGGGCCTCCGCCACGTCCTCGGGTCGCTGCACGAAGGAAAGCGCTATCCAGTCGGCCCCCTGCTCGACCGCGAAAGCAAGATCGGCGCGATCTTTCTCGGTCAGCGCCGCCATCGGCACGACCACGTCGGGGACGTTCAAGCCCTTCGAGTTGGAAAGCGGCCCGCCGACCTCAACCAGGGTTTCGATCCGGTCAGGCTCGACGCCCGACACGCGCAAGACCAGCTTGCCGTCGTCGAGCAGAAGACGCGCGCCGACTTCGAGCGCGGCGAAAATTTCCTTGTGCGGCAGCTCGACGCGGTCGGCATCGCCGGGCGCCTTGTCGCGATCGAGGATGAAGGTCTGGCCGGTTTCGAGCAGAACCTTGCCCTCGGCGAACTTGCCGACACGCAATTTGGGCCCCTGCAGGTCGAACAGGATCGTGGTCGGGCGATTCAGCTCCTTTTCGAGCGCGCGGATCGCCTTGACCAAGGGGATTTTGTCCGCATGCGCGCCGTGGCTCATGTTGATGCGGAACGCGTCCGCACCCACCATGAACAACTTGCGGATCATCTCCGGCGAGCTGGACGCGGGGCCCAGCGTGGCCAGGACCCGGACCTTACGGCTACGCGGCGCAAATTTGGTCAAAGATACCTCTCGCTTCGTCGGACGGACTTGGCGCGTCCCTAACCACCGGTTCCCCGGAAAGCGAGCCTTTGATGCCCGCTCGTGCGATTTAGGCTTTGAGCCGCATATCCAGATAATCGTCCACCGACTTCATCAGCTGGGGCATTTCATGCTCGAAGAAGTGGTTCGCGCCCGGGATCGTATCGTGATGGATCGTGATGTGGCGCTGGGTCCGCAGCTTGTCGACCAGCTTCTGGGTCGCGCCCGGCGTCGCCACCTCGTCATTCTCACCCTGGATGATGATGCCCGAGGATGGGCACGGCGCGAGGAAGGTGAAATCGTAAAGGTTGGCCGGCGGCGCGACCGAGATGAAACCCTTGATCTCGGGTCGGCGCATCAGCAGCTGCATGCCGATCCAGGCGCCGAAGCTGACGCCCGCGATCCAGGTGGTTTGCGCCTCGGGATGGATCGACTGGACCCAATCGAGCGCGCTCGCGGCATCGGACAATTCGCCGATGCCGTTGTCGAACACGCCCTGGCTCTTGCCGACGCCGCGGAAATTGAAGCGTAAGGTCGCGAAGCCGCGCCGGACGAAGGTCTGGTACAACGCCTGCACGATACGATTGTTCATCGTGCCGCCGGCTTGCGGATGCGGGTGCAGGATCATCGCGACCGGTGCGCGCGGACGCGGCGGCGGGCTGAAACGGCCTTCGAGGCGGCCTTCGGGGCCGGGGAAAATGACGTCGGGCATCGGTCTCGCTTGATCTGATAGAGCGGGCTTGGGCGCCAGCGCAGGCCGCGCCTATATAGAAAAGGTCCGCCAAGGTGCAATCACGGAGACTCTACCGCCTCGTGCCCGATCGAATCTATCTCGACCATGCCGCGACCACGCCGGTGCTGCCCGAAGCGCGCGCGGCGGTGGCGGCGGCCTATGCGCGCTGGGCGAACCCCTCCTCCCCCCATGCCGAAGGCCGCGCGGCTAAGGCGGCGCTGGAAGACGCACGCGGACGGATCAAGGCGGCCCTGGGCTGGGATCATGAGCTGATCCTGACCAGCGGGGCCACCGAGGCCGCCACCCTGGCGCTTGCCCATGCGCGGATCGGCGGTCGTGCGATTTCGGCGGTCGAGCATGATTCCGTCCGCCGCGCCGCGCCGAGCGCCATGACGATATGCGTCGATGCCGAGGGCTTGGTCGACCTCGCGGCGATCCCCAAGGAATCGCTGATCGCGATCCAGACCGCCAATAGTGAAACCGGAGTGATCCAGCCGTTCGAGGGAATCAGCGCCGCGATCCGCGACCAAGGTGGGCTGTGGCTGGCGGATGCGGCGCAGACCGCGGCCAAACTGCCTTTGCCCGACGCCGACCTGATTATCGTATCGGCGCATAAACTGGGCGGACCTCCGGGGATCGGTGCCTTGCTTGTCAAGGACTTGGCGGTGCTTTCTCCCAGCGGAGCCCAAGAAAAAGGCTATCGCGGCGGCACCGAAAACCTACCCGGCGCGATCGGCTTCGCGGCTGCGCTGGAGGCGCGGGGCTCGCGCGAGCATCTCTCGGATCTGAGGTGGCGGCTGGACGAAGGCGTGCGCGCGGCCGGAGGGCAGATCATTGCCGAAAACGGCAGGCGCCTGCCCGAGATCGCCTCCTATCGCTTGCCCGGCACGGCGGCGGCCGCGCAATTGATCGAGCTCGACATGGCCGGGATCGCGGTTTCGGCGGGCAGTGCCTGCTCGTCCGGCACGTTGAAGCCGAGCGCGGTGCTGACCGCGATGGGCTGGAACGAGGAAGATGCGCGCGAGGTGATCCGGGTCAGCCTGGCCTCCTCGAGCACAGTCCACGAGGTGGAACGTTTCCTGGAAGTCTGGACCCGCTTTGCCGCGCGGAGGCGCGCCGCATGATCTATCTCGATTATCAGGCGACCACGCCGCTCGCTCCCGAGGCGCGCGAGGCGATGCTGCCCTGGCTCGATAAATTCGGCAATCCGCACTCCCCGCATCGGCCAGGCCGCGAAGCCGGTGCCGCGATCGAGAGCGCGACCGCGCAAATTGCCGGTGCACTGGGCGACTCGGATGGCAAAGGCCGGCTGATCCTCACCTCGGGGGCGACCGAGGCCGCCAATTGGGCGCTGCACGGCGCGGTGGCGGGCACGCGCCGCAAGATCGTGACGATCGCTACCGAACATGCCTGCGTGCTGGATACGGCGGAGTGGCTGACACACCGCAACGTCGAATTGGTGGTCCTGCCCGTGCTGCCGAACGGTTTGGTCGATATGGATGCGGCCAATCGCGCGATCGACGAACGGACGGCCCTGGTGGCCGCAATGCTCGTCAATAACGAGATCGGCGTGATCCAGCCGATCGCCGAACTGGCGCACCTGGCGCATCAGGCGGGCGCGCTTTTCTTCTGCGATGCGGTGCAGGGCTTCGGCCGGGTCGATCTGCCGCTCGACGGCTGCGATCTGGTCGCCATTTCCGCGCACAAGATTCACGGGCCCAAGGGGATTGGCGCGCTCTGGCTGCGCAATGGGTTCGATTGGCCGGCGATGATCCACGGCGGCGGCCAACAGCAGGGCCTGCGTTCGGGCACATTGAGTCCGATGCTGGCCACGGGCTTTGGCGCCGCGGCCGCTCTCGCGGATCAAAGACGCGCAAAGGATAATCTACATATCAATAGCCTATCCGACCTTGCTGATAATTTATTCGAAGATTGGACTTTAAACGGCGACCGCATTCGGCGTTACGTCGGCAACCGCAACCTGCGCCGCGACGGCGTGGATGCGGCTCGCCTGATCTCCGAACTGCGCGACATTGCTTTCTCAGCGGGATCGGCCTGTGCGAGCGGTTCGGGGCGGCCGAGCCATGTGCTGCGCGCGCTGGGATTGAGCGAGGGGCAGGCGCGCGGGTCGATCCGGCTTGGCTTCGGACGCTACACGACCCAAGAGGAGTTGCGCGAGGCCGCAGCGCTGATCAACCAGGCGGCCGCGCGGCAATTGGAGTGGGCATGAGGGTCTGTTTCGTTTCTGCCGACGGCGACAGCGTGCGCGAGGTCGAGGGCAAGGCCGGCGACCGGCTGCTCGAACTCGGCCAGGCGAATGGCCAGCCGCTGGAGGGCACATGCGAAGGCCAGATGGCCTGTTCGACCTGCCACGTCATCGTCGATCCCAAGGATTTCGACAAATTGCCACCGGCGAGCGCGGATGAGGACGATCTGCTCGACCTTGCCAGCTCGGTGACACGCACCAGCCGCCTCTCCTGCCAGATCTGGCTGGATGAGAGCTGGGAAAGCCTGACCGTGCGGATTCCCGCGGAGGCACGGGATATGCAGGGACGGTAGGCAGGCGCGAAGCGATGACCTTGTTCCTTCTGCTGTTCGTCGCAATGGGTGTGGCGCCGCTATCGCTCGGGCTAGGGCTGATGCTGGCAACGCGGCGACCGATAGCCATTCCCTACCCAGCTCTTCTCGGCTCAATTCTTTTCTGCGCGCTCGCGTTCAACCTGGTCTTTTTCTGGCAGGAATTGTGGCTGGTGATTCCGAAGGCGCTGACGCCGGGCCTGCATCCCACGCTGTTCCATAACTATCACCAATGGACGGGTAATGCGCCGATTGCCGAATTACTGCAGGGAAGCGGCGCCGTAGCCACATTGGTGATCGGCCTGGTTTTCGCGGCATTGCTCACGCTGCGACCTGGGCTGGGCGATACGATTCGCCTCTTCTGCTTTTGGATGGCCTTCCAGGGACTGAACCAGTCGCTGGTTCAGCTCGCCGTGGGATTGATCTTGCCCGGCAACGATGTCGGCCGCGCGCTTGCGTATCTACATGTAGGACCGGTCGGCCACGTCATGCTGGCGATCGTCGCGGCGGCGGGTCTGGCTGGTTCCGGCGCGACGCTTGCCCGTATTTTCCCTGGCTGGGGTTCGCGCTGGCGCCGAGCGAAACATCGAACGCTCCGATCCGGGTGAGGCTGGCGATCCCGATGATCGGCGTGCTCGCGCTTCTGCTGATCTTCCAATTAGTGCTGCGGCCGGGGATAAATTTTTAGAGCGTCAGGCCGCGGCCTTCTTGTCCTTGCCCTTGTTGCCGCCGTCATCCTCATCGGACTCGCCTCCTGCCGCTTGGAGCAGAAGCCGCTCGAGCGTGCGCATTCGCACCGGCGTCTCGATCTTGTCGCCGATCAGATCGGTGATGTAGAAAACGTCGATCGCGCGTTCGCCATAGGTGGCGATATGCGCGGAGTGGATCGTGACCTTGGCCTGGAACATGGCCCGTGCGAGCGCATAAAGCAGAGCCGGCCGATCGCCGGCATTGACCTCGACCACGGTGTAGCGGTTCGAGGCATTGTTATCGATCAGCACGTTGGGCACGGTATCGAAAGCGTGGGCGCGGGTGCGTGGCGCGGGCTTGGCGGCGAGCTTGGTCGCCAGCTGGTTGCGCGCCATCAGCGCGTCCTCGATCGACTGGGCGAGCCGCTTGAGGCGGTGCGGATCGTCGAACGCCTGGCCGAAGGGATCCTGCACCAGGAAATTGTCGACCGCCATACCGTCGCGCGTCGTGTAGATGCGCGCGTCGATGATGTTGCCGCCCGCAAGATGGATCGCACCCGCAATGCGGTAGAACAGGCCGGGATGGTCGCCGGCGTAGATCGTGACGAGCGTCGCGCCGCGCTGCGGATCGGCCTGCGCCACGATCGAGAGGTTCTTCTCGGCCGCATCCGCCGCCGCGATCTGGCGCGCGTTGCGTTCGAGTACGTCGGCGCTCTCGGCGACCCAATAGGAATCGGGGAAGCGCCGCGCATATTCGTCGAAGCGGTGACGGCTCCAGCCGAGCGCTACGCCCAGCTCGGCGCGCTTGACCTCGATCCGCTCGCCGCGCCCGCGCTGCTTATGGCCAAGCCGCAGCACTTCCTCGGCGGCATCGTAGAGATCGGACAGCAACTGGCGCTTCCAGCCGTTCCATACGCCCGGACCGACCGCGCGGATGTCGACGATCGTCAGCATCAGCAGCAACCGCAGCCGCTCCGGGCTTTGTACCACGGCGGCGAAATCGAGAATCGTCTTGAAGTCGGCCAGATCGCGCTTGAACGCGGTCGCCGACATGATGAGATGGTAGCGGACCAACCAGGCGACGGTCTCGGTCTCGGCCGCGGTCATGCCCAGACGCGGACAGAGCCGCTCCGCCACCTCGGCCCCCAGCACCGAATGATCGCCGCCACGCCCCTTGGCGATATCGTGGAGCAGCACCGAGACGTAGAGCGCGCGGCGCGACACGATCTGCTTGAAAATCTTGGAGGCGAGCGGATGGTCCTCGGCCAGCTCGCCTTTTTCGATCCGCGACAAGAGGCCGATCGCACGCAGCGAATGCTCGTCCACCGTATAATGGTGGTACATGTCGAACTGCATCTGCGCGACCACCCGGCCGAAATCGGGCATGAAGCGGCCGAACACGCCCGCCTCGTTCATCCAGCGCAGCACCATTTCGGGATTGCGGGGCGAGGTCAGCACATCCAGGAACAGCGTATTGGCGCGGCGATCCTCGCGCACGCGGCCGTCGATCAGCCGGCAATCGCGCCCCGCCTGCCGCATCGTCAGCGGATGGATTTCCAGTTCGTGTTTGTCCGCCAGCCAGAACAGTTCGATCAACCGGACCGGGTCCTGCGCGAAGAAATCGTCCTCGGGCGCCTTGAGGCGGCCGCGGTCGAGCATGAAGCCGTCGAGCTTGCGCGGTCTGCGGCGCAGCGTGGGGAAGCCGAAACGGCGGCCGCGCCCCGCAAATTCCTCGTCGATATGCGCAAGGAACACGCCGGTCAGGTCGCCGACCTCCTTCGCGGTCAGGAAATAATGGCGCATGAAGCGTTCGACCGCGCTGCGCCCGGGCCGATCGGCATAATGCATGCGCGCCGCGATCTCCGACTGGACGTCGAAGGTCAGCCTGTCCTCCGCCCTTTTGGCGTAGATATGGAGGTGGCAGCGCACCGCCCACAGGAAATTCTCGGCCCTGCGGAAACGGCGATATTCGTCCGCGGTGAACAGGCCCTTCTCGACCAGTTCGGCGACGGTATCGACCTTATGGACATATTTGCCGATCCAGAAGAGCGTGTGGAGGTCGCGCAAGCCCCCCTTCCCCTCTTTGAGGTTGGGCTCGACGACATAGCGGCTGTCGCCCATCCGCGCGTGGCGCTCATTGCGCTCGGCTAGCTTGGCGGCGACGAAGCTGCGCGCATTGCCGGCCTGGACATCGCGGTCGAAGCGCGCGGCAGCCTCGTCATAGAGCGCCTGATCGCCCCATACATATCGCGCTTCCAGCAGAGCGGTGCAGATGGTCAGATCGCTCTTCGCCATGCGCACCATGTCGTCGAGCGAGCGGCTCGAATGGCCGACTTTCAGGCCCAGATCCCACAGCATGTAGAGGATCGATTCGATCACCTGCTCGGCCCAGCCGGTCTGCTTCCATGGCGTGATGAACGCGATGTCGATATCCGAATGGAGCGCCATCTCGCCGCGGCCATAGCCGCCGACCGCGACCAGCGTGATGCGCTCGCCGGCGGTCGGGTGATTGTTGCGGTAGAGTCGCTGAAGCGTGAAATCGAAGCAAAGTCGCAGCAGCTGGTCGGTCAGGAAGGCATAGGATGACGCGATTTCGGCGCCATGGCTGGGCTTTTCGGCAAGCCGGCGGGCAATCTCCGCACGGCCGCGGTCGAGCGCTTCACGCAACGCGGGCGTAGCGGCGGCGCGGAGCGTCGCGGGATTGTTCCCCTCCAACCGCGACAACAGGTCCGCGAGCCCGCGCCGGTCGATGATTGCGCGGCGATTGGGCAGATTGTCGAACCGGTTGGCCATGATCTTCCCCAGATAGGGGCAGAAGGCGCCGCCGTCACCTGAGGGAACAAATCATCTCCCACGCGTTACGATGACATGGCCAATGACGACCGGTCTCCCGCAAATCGGGCTGCCGCCAACAAAGCCCATGCCAAGCTTGTCGTCAGTGCCGCGCATCTTGAACACAGCGCTGAAGAGCAGACCGACCGCGCCGACCGCCGGACCGAACTGGCCGCCGACCGGACCGTGCTGGCAGCGGAACGGACCTATGCGGCCTGGGTGCGCACCGGTCTGGCCTCGCTCGCCTCCGGCATCGGCGCACGCGCGCTGCTCGACAAGATCGTGCCCAATTGGCTTATCGGGATCACGGGCAGTGTGCTGATTCTGTTTTCGGGCTTTTGCTTTGTCGCCGCGGTCTGGCGGCAGATGAGCAAGGTACGCCCGCCCCGCCCCGACACGCCACGCATCCCGGCCGCGCTGCTGGTCGCGGTGAACGGCTTCCTGCTGATCGTCAGCTTCGCCGCATTGATAGGAATTTGGCTTCCTTGACGGGTTCTCAGGCACTTTCCTTCGCGATCATCGGTGGTGCGGTTCTCGCCTTCGCATGGGGGCGATTCCGGTATGACGTGATCGCGTTGGTGGCCTTGTTCGCAGGCGTGGCGACCCGCGATGTGCCGATCAAGGCCGCCTTCATCGGCTTCACCAGCGACGTAGTGATCATCATTGCCTGCGCATTGATCGTGAGCGCCGCAATCCAGCAGTCGGGCGTGATCGAATGGGCGGTGCGACCACTGCTCGATCGGCTCAAATCGACGGCGACCCAAGTGCCCGTGCTGGCGGGCGCGACCGCGATCCTATCGACGCTGACCAAGAATGTCGGCGCGCTCGCGATCCTGATGCCGGTGGCGCTGCGGGTGGCGCGCGATACGGAGAGCTCGCCCTCCTCGTTGCTGATGCCGATGTCGTTCATGTCGCTCCTGGGCGGATTGGTCACTTTGGTCGGCACATCGACCAACATTATCGTCAGCCAGGTACGCGAGCAGACGTTCGGCCAACCTTTCAAGATGTATGATTTCGCACCGGTCGGTCTGGTCCTGACCCTGCTCGGCCTGATCTTCGTAAGCTTCGCGTGGCGGCTGCTGCCGCGCGATCGCAAGGGGCGCGCTGGGTTGGCGGAGGCCGCTGCGGAGGCTGCTTATTCGACTGAGGCCAAGGTCCCGGACAAACTGCCCGAAGACCTTCGGACGATCGGCAATCTCGATCTGGCCAAGGACGATGTGCGGGTGCGCGCCGTCGTGGGCAAGACCGGCAAATCACGCAAGGCTCTGGCGAGCACGCGGCTATCGCCGGGGATGAGCCTGGTGCTGGAAGGAGACGCCGAAGCGCTCGCGCGGGTTTTCCAGCGCACGCCGCTTCAGGAAACGCGCAAGAAAGAGGATGTCAAAAAAGACGAGCCAAGCGAGGAGACACGCACGATCGAGGCGGTCGTGCAGAGCGGTTCGCCGCTGATAGGCCATTCGGCAGAGCGGATGCGGTTGCAGCAGCGTTATGGTGTGCAATTGCTGGCAATCGGCCGTTCCAACGAGCGCATCACCGAACGGCTGCGCGACGTCACTTTTCGGACCGGCGATTTGCTCGTGTTGCGCGCAGGTGAGAAAGCCTTTCCGGAAGTCATTGAAAGCCTTTACCTGTTGCCGCTTGCGGAGCGCGTCGTGCAGATCGGCGGCGGGCGGCGGCGCTTCGTGCCCGTGCTGGTCCTCGCGACGGCGATGATCCTGCTCGCGCTCAATATCGTGCCGGTGGCGGGCGCCTTTTTCGGCGCGGCATTGCTGATGATCGTTTCCGGGTCGCTCTCGATGCGCGAAGCTTATGCCTCGCTTGAACCCGAAGTGCTGGTGCTGATCGGCGCGCTCACGCCTTTGTCGGAGGCGGTCCAGCATTCGGGCGGCACCGACCTTATCGCGCATGGCTTGGCCGCGTTCCTACAGGATATGCCCGCGCTGCTCGCGCTCGGGGTAATGCTGGTCGCGGCGATGGCCTGCTCACCCTTTCTCCACAATGCGCCGACCGTATTGGTGCTGGGGCCGATCGCGGTGGGGGTCGCCAAGGGGCTGGGGCTGGGTGCCGACGCCTTCCTGATGGCGGTCGCGACCGGCGCGGGCTGCGATTTCCTCACCCCGATCGGCCATCAATGCAACACGCTGGTGCGCGGACCCGGCGGCTATCGCTTCGGCGATTACTGGAAACTGGGCCTGCCTTTATCGGTGCTGGTCATCCTGGTCGGCACGCCTTTGATCGCCTGGGTCTGGCACCTCGGCCGCTAGGTTGTATCGACATTCAGGATTCCAAATCGGGCCGAAGTCTGATTCATGAGTTTCCGCAAAATGCGGAGGTGTCATGGGGATCAAGCGATACGAGTTGAGCGAGGCGC
>JAEKMC010000121.1 GCA_019508115.1 Sphingomonas sp. | reverse complement strand
ACCGGCGCGGTCAGCCGCAGGATGCAGTCGGGCTATGTCTATACTTATGCTCTGGTGATGCTGCTTGGCCTTGCCGCGGCGGCAACCTGGGTGATGGCAGCATGATGCGGGTGCCTCCAGCACTCGTCATCCCAGCGAAGGCTGGGATCTCAGGAGATGAAGTGCTCGCTAATTCGCATGAGACCCCAGCTTTCGCTGGGGTGACGGGATAATATGAACGGCTTCCCCATCCTCACCCTGCTGATCGCGCTGCCCGTCTTCGCGGCCATCGCTTGCCTGTTCGCGGATGCGACGGCGGCGCGCTGGATCGCGCTCGGCGCCACGATGATCGATTTCGTGCTCGGCATCGTCCTGTGGGCCGCCTACCAGACGGGCGGTGCGCAGTGGCAGTTCACCGAGAATCTGCCCTTGTTCGGCCAGTTCAGCTGGGCGGTCGGGATCGACGGCATCGCCTTGATGCTGGTCGAGCTCTCTGTCTTCCTGATGCCGCTCTGCGTGCTCGCGAGCTGGAAGGCGATCGAGAAGCGCGTTCCCGAATATATGGCGGCTTTGCTGCTCACCGAAGCCCTCATGCTCGGCGTGTTCGAGGCGCAGGACCTGTTCCTATTCTACCTCTTCTTCGAGGCAGGGCTGATCCCGATGTATTTGATCATCGGTATCTGGGGCGGGGCGGAGCGGATCTACGCATCGTATAAGTTCTTCCTCTACACCTTGCTCGGATCGGTGCTGATGCTGATCGCGATGCTGTGGATGGTGAATTACGCCCACACCACCAGCATCCCGGTGCTGATGCAGACCGACTTCCCGCCGCATGCGCAGACGTGGCTGTTCCTCGCTTTCTTCGCTTCGTTCGCGGTCAAGATGCCGATGTGGCCGGTTCATACCTGGCTGCCCGATGCGCACGTCCAGGCGCCAACCGCCGGCTCGGTCATCCTGGCGGGTGTGCTGCTCAAGATGGGCGGGTACGGCTTCATCCGTTTCTCGCTGCCGATGTTCCCGGTCGCGAGCGCGCAGCTCTTCTGGTTGATCGCGACGCTCTCGGGAGTGGCGATCGTCTACACCAGCCTCGTCGCGTTGGTGCAGCAGGATATGAAGAAGCTGATCGCTTATTCGTCGGTCGCGCACATGGCGTTCGTTACCTTCGGCCTGTTCGCCTTCAACCGGCAGGGTCTCGAAGGCTCGTTGCTGGTAATGCTGAGCCACGGCCTCGTCTCGGGCGCGCTCTTCCTGTGCGTGGGCGTGGTCTATGACCGTCTGCATACGCGTGAGATCAGCCGCTATGGCGGCGTCGCCAACAACATGCCGCATTATGCCTTGCTGTTCATGGTCTTCACCATGGCCTCGGTCGGCCTGCCCGGCACGTCGGGCTTCGTCGGCGAGTTTCTGAGCATGATGGGGATTTATGGCGCTTCGACCTGGGCGGCGTTCGTCGCGACCACGGGCATCGTGCTCGGCGCGGCGTACATGCTCTATCTCTATCGCCGCGTGGTGCAGGGCCCGCTCGACAAGCCCGATGTCGCCGCGATGACCGACCTGTCGGCGCGCGAGCTTCTGATCCTCGTGCCGCTCGCGCTCGCGGTGCTGTGGATGGGCGTCTATCCGGAGAGTTTCATGGCGCCGATGCGCAAGGACGTGGGTGTGGTGCTGAGCCGGGTCGATCCCGCCTGGCACGGCGGGGATTCGAAGCTGGCCGGCGGAAAACCGGTTGCGGTCGCGTCCGTGGGCGGGGAGTCGCACTGATGACCGCCGGTTATCTCTGGGAAACCTTGCCCGAGCTGATCCTGTCGATCGGCGCGATGCTGCTCCTGCTCGTGGCCGGCTGGCGCGGTGACGGTGCGACGCGCGGCATAAGCTGGATGTCGGTGCTGCTGCTGCTTGCCGCAGGCCTGTCGCTGACCGGTCCGGCCGGGCATGGCGGGCTCGCGTTCGGCGGCCTCTACCATGCCGACAGCTTTGCGGCCTTCGCCAAGGTGCTGATCTATATCGGTGCCGCCATTTCGATCGTCATCGCGCCCAATTGGTTCGCGCGCGGCGGGGCATTGCGCGCCGAATATCCGATTCTGATCCTGTTGTCCTCGGCAGGCATGGGGATGATGGTGTCGGCGGCCGACTTGCTCACGCTCTATGTCGGGCTCGAGCTGCAGAGCCTTGCCGCTTATGTGCTGGCGAGTTTCATGCGGCGCGACACGCGCTCGGCCGAAGCGGGCCTCAAATATTTCATCCTCGGCGCGCTCGCCTCGGGCATCCTGCTTTACGGCATATCCCTACTCTATGGTTTTTCTGGCACGACCCAGTTCCAGGGCATCGCGCAGGTGTTCGGTCAGACCGCGCCGCGCGAGGTCGAGATTGGGCGCCTGATGGGCCTGATCTTCGTGCTGTCGGGGTTGTTCTTCAAGGCATCGATTGTGCCGTTCCACATGTGGACGCCCGACGTTTATGAAGGCGCACCGACGCCGGTGACTGCCTTCTTCGCGTCCGCGCCCAAGGTGGCGGCGGTGGCGTTGCTCGTCCGCGTCGCGATCGAGGCGCTCGGCCCCGCGACCCATGCCTGGCAGCAGATCGTCTCGGTGGTGGGAATTGCGTCCATCCTGTGGGGTGCGCTCGCCGCGATCGGCCAGACCAACATCAAGCGCCTGCTCGCTTATTCGTCGATCAACAATGTCGGCTTCGCGGTGCTTGGCCTGGTGCCGGGCAATCAGGCGGGTGCGGCGTCGGTCCTGTTCTACATGGCGGTCTATATCGTCATGACGCTCGGCAGCTTCCTATGCGTGCTGCAAATGCGCGATGCGGATGGCAATCCGATCGAGACGATCGCCTCGCTCGCGGGCCTGTCGCGCACGCGGCCCGGTCTCGCCGCGGCCTTCGCGATGTTCATGTTCAGCCTCGCCGGCATTCCGCCCTTGCTCGGCTTCTGGCCGAAATTGGTGGTGTTCCAGGCTTTGGTGCAGATCGGCTGGTGGCCGCTCGCCGCCTTCGGCATCGCGCTGTCAGTGATCGGCGCTTATTATTATCTGAAGATCGTCAAGGTCATCTATTTCGACGAGCCTGCCGAGGCCTATGGCCCAAGCGAGAGCAAGGTCGAAGGCGGACTGATCGCGCTCAGCGCGGTGGCGATCTCGCCGCTCGGCTATCTCGCGATTCCGCTTCTCGGCGCGGCGACGATGTGCGCGGCCAAGGCGCTGTTCTGAACCTGCAAGATACTCCCCCCGAGCGGGGAGGATCTTTATGATCCGCACCGTCCTCGAAACTCGCTCGACCAACGAAGACCTTTTGGCTGAGGCGCGCGCCGGTGCCGTCGAAGGCACCTGGCTGCGCGCCGAGGCGCAGAGCGGGGGGCGGGGCAGGGCGGGACGAACCTGGCTTTCGCCGCCGGGTAATCTTTACGCCAGCACGATCGTGCGACTGCATCGGGGCGAGCCCGAACCGGCCACGCTGGCTTTGGTCGCGGGCGTCGCGCTGGAGGAGGTCGCATCGGCTTATGCCGGCACCGGGCGGCTCCGGCTCAAATGGCCCAATGATCTGATGACGGGCAGCGCCAAGCTGGCGGGGATATTGCTCGAGCGCGCCGACGATGCGGTGGTGATCGGTTTCGGGGTCAATCTGGCGCACCATCCTGAGACACTCGAGCGGCCGACCGCAAGTTTTGCGAGCCTCGGACTGGCTGCGCCTGATCCCGGCGGGTTTGCGGTCGATCTCGCCGAAGCGCTCGCGCGCTGGATCGCGCGCTGGCGAGGCGAGGGTCTGGCACCCGTACGCACGCGCTGGCTGGAGCGCGCGCACCCGATCGGAAGCGCGCTCGCCGCCAATGGCGCGGAAGGCCTGTTCGAGGGGCTGGATGCGCAGGGCGCGCTACTGCTTCGCCGTGCCGATGGATCGATCGACACGATCCGCGCCGGCGATGTTTTCCTCGCCTGAGACTGGTTCAGGCGCGCGCGTACGAAGCGAGCAGATCGCCAATTCGATCCGCTGAAGCGGTTTGCTTGGTGCAGATCATCCAGAGGTCGAAATATTTCGGCCGCCGCCGCACGCCAAGCGTTGCGAATCCCGCCGCCTGCGCATGCGCCGCCAGCGTCTTGGCGGTGAAGCCGGTGCGGTGTGCCATATACACTTGGCCCCGCGCGATCGCCGCACCGTGTCCGTAAAGAATGTCGAGTGCCGAGATCGGCCCCGACGACGACGTATAGAGCGGATCTTCCAGCCGCCCTTCTGCCACATGCCTGGCTACCGCCTCCAGATCGGGGCATGTGACGACCACGAAGCCATCCGGCTTGATCACGCGGCGAAACTCCCGGAGCGCGACATCCACTTCATGCGAATCGACATGCTCGATATTGTGCGAGGAATAGAGTGCATCGACGCTGTCGGTCGCGACAGCGTGCATGTCGAGCATCGTACCGACGAAATCGACCGCATGAGCTGGATCGATATCGAGCCGGAGCTCACGCCAGCCGCCGTCCTGGAAACCGGCGGGCATCTTGGCGATCGTGGCCGACCCGCAGCCGACATGGAGGACGCTTTTCATTCAGCTGCTTAGCAGGCCGCTTGCCAGCTTTGTAAAGCCTCGCGCGCACGTGCCGCCATCATCGCCTTGCGGTCCGCTTTCTTCGATTTGCCCTCCAGGGGCGGGAACAGCCCAAAATTGACGTTCATCGGCTGATAGGTCTCAGCGTCCGCGCCGCCGGTGATATGGCTCAACAGCGCGCCCAAGGCGGTTTCGGGTGGGGGCGGAGCAAGCGTCTTGCCGGCCAACTCGGCGGCTGCGAAGCGCCCCGCCAGTAATCCCACCGACGCGCTCTCGATATAGCCTTCGCAGCCCGTAATCTGCCCGGCGAAGCGGATATTGGGTCGCGATTTGAGCCGCAAAGTATCGTCCAGAAGCTTCGGACTCTGGATAAAGGTATTGCGATGCAGGCCGCCAAGCCGGGCGAATTCGGCATTTTGCAGTCCCGGAATAGTGCGGAAAACGCGCACCTGCTCGGCATGTTTGAGCTTGGTCTGGAAGCCGACCATGTTCCACAGCGTCCCCAGCGCATTGTCCTGGCGCAATTGCACCACCGCATAAGGCCAGCGGCCGGTGCGTGGATCGTCCAGCCCGACCGGCTTCATCGGCCCGTAACGCAGCGTATCGACGCCGCGTTCGGCCATCACCTCGATCGGCATGCAGCCTTCGAAATAAGGCGTGTCCTTCTCCCATTCGCGGAATTCGCCCTTTTCGCCGCTGATCAGGGCCGCGTGGAAGGCGAGATATTCGTCCTTGTTCATCGGGCAATTGATGTAATCATGCCCTTCACCCTTGTTCCAGCGCGACTGGAACCAGGCGGTTTCCATGTCGATACTGTCGCGGTGCACGATCGGCGCGATCGCATCGAAGAAAGCGAGCGCGTCTTCCCCCGTCTCCGATCGCACCGCTTCGGCCAAAGACGCGGCGGTCAGCGGCCCCGTGGCGATGATCGCCGGCCCTTCGGGAAGCCCGTCCACGCGCTCGCGTACGAGCTCGATATTGGCATGGACCGCGATCGCCGCGGTCAC
Source organism: Sphingomonas sp. (assembly GCA_019508115.1). Taxonomy (GTDB): domain Bacteria; phylum Pseudomonadota; class Alphaproteobacteria; order Sphingomonadales; family Sphingomonadaceae; genus Sphingomonas_I. The sequence continues at coordinate 6,818 of JAEKMC010000121.1, read as the reverse complement.
GCCATCGGCAAAACCGTCGCGGTCCACCGCGAGCGCCGAACCCGCGGGCACGCGATGCTTGTCCGCCTCGCGCAGGATGATGGACCCCAGCGCGCGCATCTCGGCATGAAGCAGGCCGACCGCATTATGCTCGGCATCGTCCGATCGGAACGAGTTGGAGCAGACGAGTTCCGCCAGCGCATCCGTATGGTGCGCGGGCGTTCCCTCAACGCCGCGCATTTCCGACAGCCGGACCTTGAAGCCCGCCTCCGCCAACTGCCAGGCGGCTTCCGAACCGGCCAAACCGCCGCCGATAATGTGAATCTGGTACGTCATCGCTTAGGCGAGTAGTCTAGCGCACCGGTAATTCAAACCGGGGGAGTGATACCGATGATGATAACCGGTGGATTGATCGCCGCTCTCGTCCTTCTGCTCGTCGCGCTGCCGACCATCTTCAAGTCGTTCGGCGTGAACCAGGAATATGAACGCGCCGTCCTGTTTCGGCTCGGGCGCCTGGGCGAGGCGAAGGGGCCAGGCTGGTATTGGCTCGTCCCCTGGATTGACCGCGTGGTGCGCGTCGACCTGCGCACCATCACCAGCGTGCTCGAAACGCAGGAGACGGTGACGCGCGATGGCGTCCCGGTGAAGGTCAATGCGGTGCTGTGGTTCCGCGCCAAGGACGCGACCCAGGTCGTCACCACCGTCCAGAATTGGCAGGGCGCGGTCATTCAGGCCGCCGAGACAGCGATGCGCGACGCGATCGGCCAGAGCGACCTCGACCAGATGCTCAAGGACCGGCTGCTGATCAACCAGCGGTTGCAGGACATGCTCGCCCGCGCCTGCGATCACTGGGGCGTGGTCGTCGATTCGATCGAGATGAAGGATCTCGACATCCCCGAAAATATGCAGCGCGCGATCGGCCGCGAGGCCGAGGCTGTGCGCGAGAAACGCGCGCGCATCATCAAGGCGGAAGGCGAGCAGGAGGCCGCGCAGAAATTGGCAGAGGCCGCCCAGATCATCGGCAGCACCGAAGGCGCGCTCGAATTGCGCCGCCTGCAGACGCTGGCCGATATCGGCGGCGAGCATAATTCGACGATCATCACGATGATGCCGGTCGAATTGCTCCAGGCGGCGAAGAAGTTCGCGGAGAAGTAGCGCCTATGAAAGCCCTGCTTCTGGCCGGGAAGCCCCGATAGGCGCCCTGGTTGGAACCGATAGCGTGATCGGCGCATGTTCGAGGGTCGAATGGCTTGAGGAGCGGACTATGATCGATCATGTCGGGTTTGCGGTCGCCGATGCGCAGAGGTCCCGCCTTTTCTATGAGGCCGCGCTTGCGCCGCTTGGAATCACCTTGTTGAGAACGGCGACACCCGAGCAGACCGAAGCGGGCGGCACCGCGCACGGCTTCGGGCGTGACGGCAAGCCATTCTTCTGGATCGGCGACAAGGAACAGGTGGGGGAGGGGACGCACGTCGCCTTCGCGGTCGATACGCGTGCGGAGGTGGACGCCTTCCATGCTGCCGCGATGGCGGCGGGCGGGCGCGACAACGGCGCGCCGGGACTGCGGACGCGGTACAGCCCGACTTATTACGCCGCCTTCGTGCTTGATCCGGATGGCATCAATGTCGAGGCGGTGTGCAGGGCGCCTGAATGAGGATCTTCACGATCGGCTATGAGAAGGCGACGCAGGCCGAACTGATCGCCGCGCTCGAAGCCGCCGGCGTGAAGCGCGTGATAGACGTGCGTGCGGTGCCGCTGTCGCGGCGGCCCGGCTTTTCCAAGAATGTGCTTGCTAACGGCCTGGCCGAGCATGGCATCCACTATGTCTTGCTGAAGGCCTTGGGCACGCCGCCCGAGGGACGGGAGGCGGCGCGCAAGCATGACCTGAAGACGCTGGATCGTGTTTATTCGGGCCAGCTCGAATTGCCCGAGGCAATCGTTCAGACACAGCAGATGCTGGAACTGGCCGAGGAAAAGCCATCCGCCTTGCTATGCTTCGAACGCGATCCTTCCGGATGTCATCGTACCTTGTTACTCAAGAAGGTTGCACCGCAAGCCGAAGTCGTCGACCTATTTCCGTGAAAGATATTGGCCTGAATATCGTTGCGCCGGCGTTACGGATGATGCAAAAGTCTGGGTAACATTATAGCGACTTATACGAAATCTTATGATTTCTTGCCCACACAAGACCGATGCGCCGGCATGGCGTGATCGTATCGGTTTCGCGGGGGTGGGATGTTCAGGAAGATTTTGCTTGCGGCCACGGCGGCCGCTGTTGCCACGGCGCCGATCCAGGCGGCTTGCTGGAAGTCGGACGAAGCCTCCGCAGCCGGCGTACGCGAGCTTCAATCCATGCTGATGGTCGCGGCGTTGCGCTGTCAGGTCGCGGGCCATCCGATGATGGGCGACTATAACGACTTCGTGCAGTCTAACCGCGGCGCGATCAGCGCGATGAACGATCGCCTCAAGGCGCATTTCATTCACAGCTTCGGCCCGGTCGGCGGCCAGCGCGCATATGACAGTTTCACCACCTCGATGGCCAATGGTTATGGCGCGGCGGCGAGCGGGGCGGACGTGTGTGGCGATGCCGACACCCTCGCGCGTGAGGGCGCTGCGCTTCGTGGTTCGGTCGAAGGCCTGATGCTGCTGGCGGAGCGGCAGGGGCTGGTTGCCAAGCTGCCGGAAGGGCTGTGCGAAGGCGCTGTCCGCACCAATTATGCAATGGCGGGCGGTGCTCAGGAAACGGTGAAGCGTTAAGCGGCGCCATCGATATAAAGATATCTTTATATTGCTTCGCCCGGCCTGAATGGCTAGGGCGCTGAGGCGGCCGCTTCGATGCGGCCGCCTTTTCTTTTGCCTAGGAGATTCCCCGTGGCCACCGCCGCTGTCGACAGCTTCAACGACTATCTGGTCCATGACATCGCGCTCGCCGGCTGGGGTCGCAAAGAGATCACGATCGCCGAGACCGAGATGCCGGGCCTGATGGCATTGCGCGAGGAATATGGCGCATCGCAGCCCTTGAAGGGCGCGCGCATCACCGGCTCGCTTCACATGACGATCCAGACCGCGGTGCTGATCGAGACCTTGGTCGAGCTCGGCGCTGAAGTGCGCTGGGCGTCGTGCAACATCTTCTCCACCCAGGATCATGCCGCCGCCGCCATCGCCGCCGCGGGTATCCCGGTCTTCGCGGTCAAGGGTGAGACGTTGGCCGAATATTGGGATTATGTCGGCAATATCTTCGATTGGGGCGACACGCCCTGCAACATGATCCTCGACGATGGCGGCGACGCCACCATGTTCGCGCTGTGGGGCGCGAAGATCGAGGCCGGCGCAACCCTGCCCGAGCCCGAGAATGACGAGGAAGTCGAATTCCAGCGTGCGCTGAAGGCGTTCGTCGCCGCCAAGCCGGGCTACCTCACCGCGACCGTCAAGGCGATCAAGGGCGTCTCGGAAGAGACCACCACCGGTGTCCATCGCCTGTACGAGATCGCCAAAAAGGGCGAGCTTCCCTTCCCCGCGATCAACGTCAACGACAGCGTGACCAAATCGAAGTTCGACAATCTCTACGGCTGCAAGGAATCGCTGGTCGACGCGATCCGCCGCGCCACCGACGTGATGCTGGCCGGCAAGGTCGCGACCGTCGCGGGCTTCGGCGATGTCGGCAAGGGCTCGGCCCAGTCGCTCCGCAACGGCGGCGCGCGTGTGCTCGTGACCGAGATCGACCCGATCTGCGCGTTGCAGGCCGCTATGGAGGGTTTCGAGGTCGTGACGATGGATGAAGCGGTCACCCGCTCGGACATCTTCGTCACCGCGACCGGCAATGCCGACGTCATCACCGCCGAGCATATGGCGAAGATGAAGCCGATGGCGATCGTCTGCAACATCGGCCACTTCGACAGCGAGATCCAGATTTCGGCTTTGTCCAACTACAAGTGGACCGAGATCAAGCCGCAGGTCGACCTGGTCGAGTTCCCTGACGGCAAGGAGATCATCGTTCTTGCCAAGGGCCGCCTCGTCAATCTCGGCTGCGCCACCGGCCATCCGTCGTTCGTGATGTCGTCGAGCTTCACCAACCAGGTACTGGCGCAGATCGAGCTGTTCGCGAAGGGCGAGCAATATGACAAGCAGGTCTATGTCCTGCCCAAGCACCTCGACGAGAAGGTCGCGCGCCTTCACCTTGAAAAGCTGGGCGTGAAGCTGTCCAAGCTCACGAGCAAGCAGGCGGCCTATATCGGCGTCAGCCCCGACGGCCCGTTCAAGCCGGACCATTATCGCTACTGACATCGGTTCCGACCCACCCGTTCGCGCTGAGCTTGTCGAAGCGTTGTCTTGCCTTTCTCTCCGGTGAGAAGGAGAGAAGGGCAGGCCTTCGACAAGCTCAGGCCGAACGGAGAGGGGTGCTGCGCATTTTGCGTTCTGAAATGATGCAAGGGAACGCTGCGTGACTGTCGACACGGCGCTCCTGGCCGTCGTCGCCGGTGTCTGGCTGGCGTTGGCCGTCGCCGCGACGTTGATCGGCGCGCGCAAGGCGGTCAAAGCCGATCAGGCGGTGGCCCATGCACGGGCGGTTTCCGATTTGCTCGCGGGCGCCCCGGCGGTGCCGCTGCTGGTCTATGCCGACGATTCGGTCGATGCCGATCCGCGCATCGCAGCTTGGCTCGGACTCGATCGGGTGCCGACCAGGCTCGCGGATCTCGACAACGGCGAAAGTGGCATTGGCCCTGAGGCGCTGGAGGCGCTCAGCGCGGAGATCGCCGACTGCCGCGCCACGGCCAATCCGATCCAACGAACGATAACGCTTCCCGACGGCTCGCGCGTGTTCAGCGTGCGGGGCCAGCCCTACAGCGTCGGCGGGGATCATCGTACCGTGTTGCTCTGGATGCTGGATGTCAGCGAGCGTCAGCGCGAGGTGATCAAGCTGCGCGAGCAAGGCGTGCGCATGGGGCGCGCGCTCGACGGCCTTTCGGCGCTGATCGAGGCGGCGCCTTTCCCGATGTGGCATCGCGGCGCCGACCTGAGCCTCGCGCTCGTCAACGGCGCTTATGTCCGCGCGATCGAGGCGGAGAATGCCGAGCAGGTCGTGTCGCGCGGACTGGAGCTGATCGAATCGCAGGGGCTGCCGGGTGGTCGCGCGGGCGCTGCGGCGGCGCGCGACCGCGGCGCGATCTTCACCCGGACCGCGCCCGCCATCATCCAGGGCGAGCGCCGCGTGATGCGCGTGACCGACGTGCCGATCGGCGAAGCGGGCGTCGCGGGCTATGCGATCGACGTGCAGGAGCTGGAAGAGGCGCGCGCCGATCTGAGCCTGTTCATGCGCGCCCAGCGCGATATGCTCGATCGGCTGTCGGCGGGCGTGGCGCAATTCGGCGCCGATCATAATCTGGTCTTCTACAATCGCCATTTCGTGCGTCTGTTCGCGCTCGAACCCGAATGGCTTGCCGACCGGCCCGAATTCGATCGCGTGCTCGAACGGATGCGCGAGGCGCAGCGCGCGCCCGAAAGCCGCGACTTTCCCGGCTGGAAGACCGAACGCCGCGCCTGGTTCTCCACCACCGAGCCCGTCGAGGAGAATTGGCTGCTGCCCGGCGGCATGCATTTGCGCGTCGTCGCGCAGCCGCTGCCCGATCGTGGGTTGCTCTTGATCTTCGAGGACCGGACCGAGCATCTCCAGCTCGCCAGCGCGCGCGATACCCTGGTGCGGGTGCGTACCGCGACGTTCGACAATCTGTTCGAGGCGGTGGGCGTCTTCGCGGCCGATGGGCGCCTGCATCTGTGGAACAGCCGTTTCCGCGACGTATGGGACCTGCCCGAAGAGGAATTGGCGCAGCATCCGCGCGTTGATCTGCTCGTCCAATCGATCGCGCCCAAATTGCTCGACCCGTCGCGCGCGGGCCTGATCCGCGAGCTGGTGCGAACCGCGACGGTCGATCGTCAGCACCGCTCGGGCCGTATCTCGACCCTCGACGGGCGCCATTTCGAGTTCGCCGCCGTGCCTTTGCCCGACGGCAATGCGCTCTTCACCTTGCTCGACATCACCGCCAGCCGCGGGATCGAGGAAGCGCTGCGCGACCGCAACGAGGCGCTGGAAGAGGCCAATCGCCTCAAGAACGCGTTCGTGTCGAGCATGAGCTACGAACTGCGTGTGCCTTTGACCTCGATCGCCGGTTTCGCCGAGATGTTGGCGGGAGGCTATGCGGGCGAGTTGAGCGATACCGCACGGGATTATGTCGGCGCGATCATGACCGCTGTCGGCCGCCTGTCCGCGCTGATGGGCGACGTGCTCGATCTCACGCAAAGCGCCGCGGGCACATTGCCTATGGCGATCGAACCGTTGGAAGTGGCCGATTTCGTGCGCCAGGCGGTCGAACTGGTGCGCGAGCCCGCGCGCAGCGCCGGCCTGACACTCGTCGCCAATCTTTCGCCCGAGAGCGGTACCGTTTCCGGCGACCGCAAAAGGCTCAACCAGGCGCTCGATCACCTGCTGCGCAACGCGATCACCTATACGCCAGCGGGTGGGCGCGTGCTGGTCCGCAGCCGCGTGGTCGAGGGCATGGCCGAGATCGTCGTTTCGGATAACGGGCCGGGCATCCCGCCCAAGCAGCGCGAGCGCATCTTCGACCGTTTCCGCCGGTCCAGCATCGGGCAGACCGGTGAGGAAATGGGGGAGGGTGAAGGGGAAAATGCCGGCTTCGGCCTGCCGCTCGCACGCCAGTTCGTCGAGGCGCATGGCGGCAGCCTCGATCTGCTGTCCGATGTCGGGCGCGGCACCAGCGTGATCATCCGCCTGCCGCTACAAGGCGAACCCGAGCCTCAATCCGAACAGGCCGCGGCCTGATGCG
>JAEKMC010000120.1 GCA_019508115.1 Sphingomonas sp. | reverse complement strand
CGCATTTCAGCGGTGGAGACGAGCCTGAGATTTCGGCCCGTTTCGCGGCTCGAATTCGCGGCGGAAGGGCTGTTCGCGCGTAGCGACCTGATCCATCCCGAGCCGGGCTACGAACGGGAAAACGGCAACGACCTGCCCGACACGCCCCGGACCGGCTATTCGACCACTGTGTCGTGGTTTCCGCCGATCGATGCGACCAAGCGGTTGCGGGCCTCGATCATGATCGAACACGAAAGCCGTTCGCGGTTCGGGGCCGGTCCGCTGTTCGGGATCGATCAGGGTGGCTATACCAATGCGGATCTGTCGGCGACCCTGGTGCGCGGGCGGTTCCGGATTGGCGCGGCGCTGGAGAATATCGCGAACGGCCAGGGCGACCGGTTCGCGGTCGGCAATCCATTCCAGACGCCGATATCGCGGCAATATACGCCGCTCCGCCCGCGCACTTTCCGGCTGACGTTGACCGTCAGCGGCTGAGATCGCGCGGGGAAAAGGCTGGCTCTCGGGACAAGGATTCCCAGCCGCGGGACGACGGAGCGTTTCTAATTAGTATTGTGTCCCCGAAATTCCGCCCGAAATTCCGGCCCATCACTCCTGATATTCGAATTCCACCAGATAGACATTCTGACCGGAGCCGTGTCGCGCAACGCTCAGGAGGTCGGCGATATCGTCGAAGCCCGAGTGCCGCGCCAGCTCCGGCGTGATGCTCTCGAACGCGATTTCGCACACCGAGGTGACGTGGATCGCGCCTGGCCCCAGCGGATAGCGGCCGCCGACCTTGACCCGCGGACTTTGCCAGATGCGCACGCGGCACGTGATTTCGCCCAGCATCACCCGATCGCGGAGACGCTTGGAAAAGACCATCAGGCGCCCGTCACCTCCTGCGCCAGATAGGCATGGACCTGGGCGATGACCGCCGCGCCTTCGCCGACGGCGGCGGCGACGCGCTTGGTCGAGCCGCAGCGGACGTCGCCGGCAGCGAATATGCCTGGGCGGCTGGTTTCGAGCGGGGCGCTGCCTTGCCGGCCGGTGACGACGAAGCCCTTGGCGTCGAGATCGACGCAGCCGTCGAGCCAATCGGTGTTGGGATCGGCGCCGATGAACAGGAACAGGTGGTTGAGATCGCAATGATGCTCGCTGCCCGTGGTGCGGCAGCGGAAGGTCACGCCTTGCAGGCCCTTGGCGCGGTCGCCGTCGAGCGCGACGACTTCCTTGCCGATATGGAGCGCGACATTGGGCAGGGCCTTGATCCGGTCGATCAGATATTTGGACATCGTCGCTTCGAGCGGACGGCGCACGATCAGGTTGAGTTTCTCGACCTGGGGCGCGAGGAAGACGCAGGCTTGGCCGGCTGAATTGCCGCCGCCGACGAGCGCGATCTCCTCGCCCGCGCATAGCTTCGCCTCGATCGGGGAGGCCCAGTAGGAGATACCCGCGCCCTCCAGTTCCTCGAGCTTGGCGACGTCGGGGCGGCGATAGCGCGCGCCCGAGGCGATCACGATCGTGCGGCCGCGTACGCTCATGCCGTTGGAAAGGTCGACGCGAAAGCCGCCGTCCTTGGCGGTCTCGTCACAGTGCAATTTGTCGGCGGTGATTGGGATGGCGAGCTCGGCGCCGAACTTGCTCGCCTGAGTGAAAGCGCGCCCGGCGAGCGCCTGGCCTGAAATGCCGGTGGGGAAGCCCAGGTAATTTTCGATCCGCGCCGACGCGCCCGCCTGGCCGCCAAAGGCGCGCGTGTCGAGCACGAGCACGGACAACCCTTCGGACGCGCCATAGACCGCCGTGGCGAGGCCCGCCGGGCCCGCGCCGGTGACGATCACGTCATAGACCTTGTTGGCGTCGAGCTCGGGCGTGATGCCTAGGCAGGTCGCAGCTTCGGCATCGCTCGGCTGCTTGAGCACGGTCCCGTTGGGACAGATCATCAGCGGCAGGTCGCTGACCGGCACGGCGAGCTTGTCGAGCAGGTCGCGGCCTTCCTGCGTGTCCGTATCGACGATCGAATTGGGATAACCGTTGCGGGTGAGAAAACCCTGAAGCCGCACCAGATCGGGATCGTCGGGGCGGCCGACCAGCACCGATCCGGTGTTATCGGCGTTGATCAGCCCGACCCGGCGCAGGATGAAAGCGCGCATGATCAGCTCGCCGAGGTCCGCCGATCCGATCAACAGCGCGCGCAGATGCGGCGCGTCGAAGGGGATGGCGGTGCAGCCTTGCTCGCTGGCGACGCCTTCGGCGAGCGTGGCGCGGCCGCCCAACTGGTTGATCTCGCCTGAAATCTGGCCAGCATGATGGCTGACGATGTGCGCTTCGTGGCCGAGCCCGTCACGGCGGACGACGTCGATCGCTCCCTCCAGCACCAGCCAGGAGGGAACGTTGCGCTCCCCCAGTGCGAACATCGTCTCGCCGGGTTTGAAGCTGCGCGGCTCGCCCGCGGCGAAGCGGCGCGCAACCTCGATCTGCGCGGCGGTCAGGGTAGGAAACATCTGATCCCGGCGGCTGTCGAGATCGGGTGCGGGCGTGCCCATCAGTTGAAATCGCGCGGCTGGAGCGGAGCAATATCCGTGTGGAGGATCATGATCTTGGGGGCAAGCATCTGGCCTTTCATCACGCCTTCTCCGGCATTGGGGTCGGTAGGGGAGAGCAGGATCTTGTGGACGACATCCATGCCGTCGAGCACATGGCCGAACACCGCGAAACCCTGATTGTCGCCGGGCGCGCCGGGCTTGGCGTCGAGCCCGCTCATGTCGCCGACGATGATGAAGAAGTCGCTGGTCGCGCTGCCGGGCGCGTTGCGCGCCATCGAGAGCGCGCCATCGGTATTGCTGAGGCCCGTTTTCGTGGTGGGTTCGTGCGGGATGGGCTTGAGCGTGCGCTTGGGATCGCCGCGCGTACCCGCCTGGATCAGGCCGAAATCCTTCTGCACCGGATCCGCGCGGTAGAAGAAGGTGCCGTCATAGCGCTTCTGGTCGACGTAGCGCAGGAAGTTGGCGGCAGTGATCGGCGCGCGCTCGACCTCGATCGCGACGGTGATCGTGCCAAGGCTGGTTTCGACCGCAACCTTGACCGTTTTCGGAGCGACCACGGTCGGCGCGGGCGGCGACCCGGGCGACTGACTCACCGGCACCTCCGGAGCGGGCGAAGGGGTTTGCGTCTGCGCCGAGAGCGGCGCGGCGATCAGGGCGAGGGCCAAAGCGAATCGACGGAGCATGACCCTAGCCTAGAGCGCGGCTGCGTCGAGTAGAAGCAACCCGTTCGGGCTGAGCTTGTCGAAGCCCTGTACTTCCTCTTTCTTGCATCGGCCCGAGGACAATGCAGCGCTTCGACAAGCTCAGCGCGAACGGGGGGAGGTTCCGAGAAGCTGCAGCGTCTTTTCGTCCTTGCGGCCGTCGAACCAGCGGTCGAGCGCGACCTCGACGATCGGGTCGGCGGGGTCGGCTTCGGCGAAGAGCGTGAGCGAGGACCGGAATTTCATCGCGTCCAATTCGCCGAACACCTGGTCCGCGCTGGTCTGCTCGAGTGGCTGCAACACTTTCAGGCATTCGTGGAGTCGTCCGCCAAGGATCGGGTGCCTCAGATAGGCGGTGGCCTCCTCAAGGGATTTGATGCCGTAAAATTGCGAGGTGGGACTCTGGCCGAGCCCCGCGAGCTGCGGGAAGATGAACCAGATCCAGTGGCTGCGCTTGCGACCGGTGCGGAGCTCATCCAGCGCGGTGTCGTAACTGTCTTCCTGTGCCTTAAGGAAGCGGTCGAGATCGTATGGGTCAGCCATGCATATTCCGTTCAAAGCCTGATTCACGCCATCGTCGGAAGCGCTAAGCGCTCCCAACGACGACGATCAGGCTTTCGGAAACGCGCGGCTCCAATATCGCGATCCGCGCAAGCCGAAACGCCAGGGTTGATCGACCGCCTTCGACCATCTGGTCGAACCCCTGCGTCGGCTCGAGCGCGCGGATCAGTACCGCGCTGCCGGGGTGCGTGCCGCCGACGAAGTTGAGGCACCAGTGGATGCCGTAGATTTTGTAGACGTAAGCGTGGCCGACCGGGCCGAACATCACCTGATTGCGCCCGCGCGGACCGCCGAACGCATGCGACGCGGGATCGTCGATATCATAGGCCTCGGTCTCGGTGATGATCCCGCCGACGCCGTCGACGAGCAACGTCACGCCGATCAGCGCGCGCGCAAGCGTGAGGACCGGCTGCGTCCAGAAATCGGCGGGGACGGGCGTGGTCATGGGGGCGCTCCTGCCCGATCGGAAGGCCGAGGGCGAGGCGATTCGGTGCGACTATTCGATCAGACTGAGCGCGGTTTCGCGTTTGTAGCAGGGGCTCCGCGCTCCTACATCGCGGGCTGACATTTCCTTTCCGGGGCACTTCGATGGCGGATTATGACGTAGACCTGTTCGTGATCGGCGCGGGATCGGGAGGGGTGCGCGCCTCGCGCATCGCCGCCGCGCATGGCGCCAAGGTCGCGGTCGCGGAGGAATATCGGGTCGGCGGGACGTGCGTGATCCGTGGCTGCGTGCCCAAGAAGATGCTCGTCTACGGGGCGCATTTCGCCGAGGATCTCGCCGATGCGCGCCGCTTCGGCTGCGACGTGCCCGATTGCACGTTCGACTGGAAGACGTTGCGCGACAATGTCCAGGCCGAGGTCTCGCGCATTTCGGGCATCTATGAAGAGACCCTCGGCAACAATCAGGTCGAGATCATCCATGAGCGCGCCACGGTGACGGGCCCGCATGAGGTGACGCTGGCGAGCGGGCGGAAGGTCAGCGCCAAATATATCCTGATCGCGACGGGGGCGACGCCGGCAATCCCGAACATTCCCGGCGCGGAGCTCGGTATTACCTCGAACGAGGTCTTCCACCTCGACGAAGCGCCCAAGCGCGCGGTGATCGTCGGCGCGGGCTATATCGCCAACGAATTCGCCGGCATCTTCCATGAGTTCGGCGCGCACGTGACCCTGGTCAACCGCAGCAACATCATCCTGCGCGGCTATGACGAGCAGATCCGCGACCGGCTGCTGCAGATTTCGATGTCGAAGGGCATCGACTTCAAATTCCATGCGGCAATCCAGAAGGTCGAGCAGCAGCCCGACGGATCCTTGTGCCTGCATCTTGAGGGCCAGGATCCGATATGCTGCGACATGCTGCTATGGGCGATTGGCCGTACGCCGTTGACCAAGGGGCTGGGGCTGGAAAATGCGGGGGTGGAGCTCACCGACAAGGGCGCGATCAAGGTCGATGCGGATAACAAGTCGACCTGCGACAGCATCTATGCGGTGGGCGACGTGACCGATCGTATCCAGTTGACGCCGGTGGCGATCCGCGAGGGGCAGGCGTTCGCCGATACGATCTTCGGCAACAAGCCGCATCGCGTCGATTACCAGTTCGTGCCCTCGGCGGTGTTTAGCCATCCGCCGATGGCGGGGGTGGGGCTCACCGAGAGCCAGGCCAAGCTCAAATATGGCCCGATCAAGGTCTTCACCTCCGATTTCCGGCCGATGAAGAACGTGCTGGCGGGGCGGAACGAGCGCGCGCTCTACAAGATGATCGTCCATCCCGAGACCGACGTCGTGCTGGGCATCCACATGATCGGCCCGGACTCGGCGGAGATATTGCAGGCGGCGGCGGTGGCGGTGCGCGCCGGGCTGACCAAGCAGGCGTTCGACGACACGGTCGCGCTGCATCCGACGATGGCGGAGGAGCTGGTGCTGCTGCGGTAGCTCCGCCGACCGCGTGCTGTAATCGTCGTGCCGGCGGAAGCTGGCATCCACCTCCTCACCGTCCGGCATGTTCGGCGGACAGGAGATGGGCCCCAGCATTCGCTGGGGCGACGGGTACGCCTAAGTCTTTAGCTTTTAGTCAGGTTTGGAAAACCGGTCTTTAACCGACGCAGGTTAGAAACCGGGTCATGCAGCGAATCGATTTCGAAGCCAGTGCGGTAGCGACCTTGCGCAAGCGCGTGAGCGAGGTGGAGGAGATCAACGAGGATCTGATCGCCTTCGCGCGCGGCCATGCGGGCGCTGTGTCGTCGATTCACGAGGCCGTGCTCGCCGCGATCGCGTGCGATGACGCGGCGGAACTGGCGACCGCGATCACCTGCCGCTGGCCGATGCTGCTGCGCGTCGACGAGGTGGCGTTCGCGTGGAGCCGGAACGGCGAGGCGTTCCGCGCCAATCGTGACGGGATGCGCGATGTCGAGCCGCGGCTGGTCGAGCGGATGGTCGACATGACGCGATCGGTCGAGATGCGCAGCGTCGGGCGGGGGCACCCCCTGTTCGGCGCGGCGTGCGAGAGCATCCGCAGCGAGGCACTGATCCGGCTCGACGGTTTCTCGGGCCGCGGCATGATCGTGCTCGGCCAGGGCGAAACATCCGCGATCGAAGGACGCCATGGCGCGCGCCTGCTGCGCTTCCTGGGGCAGGCGGTTTCGCATATGCTGGAACGGTGGCCCGCCCCCTGACCCTCGACACGCATCCCGCCTTCGAACAGGCGGTCGCATGGGAACAACATCTGCGCTCCGGGCGGCGCCGCTCCGAACATACGATCCGGGCCTATGGCGCGACCGCGCGCCGGCTGATCCATTTCCTTGGCGCGCATCGCGCCGCCTCCATCACCGCATCCGCGCTCGCATCGATCGAGACGGCGGAGCTGCGCGCCTTCCTCGCCGCGCGGCGGATCGAGGGGCTGGGCAATGCATCGGCCGCGCGCGAATTGTCGGCGGTGCGCGGCTTCCTGGCATTCGTCGCGAAGGGGGAGGGGACGGTCACGCCGCCGCGCCTGCGCGGGCCGCGAGTCAAGAAAGGCGTGCCGCGCCCGGTTTCGCCCGCAGACGCGATCGCAATCGCCGACGATGCCGAGGATGAGGGCACCGAGCCCTGGATCGGGCTGCGCGACAAAGCGGTGCTGCTGCTCCTCTACGGCGCCGGCTTGCGCGTGGGCGAGGCGATGGCGCTGACCGGCGCGGTGCTGCCGCTGGGGGAGACTCTGATCGTCACCGGCAAGCGCGCCAAGACGCGCGTCGTGCCCCTGCTCGCGCCGGTGCGCGAGGCGATCCAGCTCTATCTCGACGCGAGCCCTTGGCGGGTGAGCCGCGACCTGCCGATCTTTCGCGGCGCCAAGGGTGGGCCCTTATCCGCCGATCTCGTCCGCCGTGCGGTGCGCGCCGCACGCGCGCGGCTGGGCCTGGGGGAGCGGACCACGCCGTATGCGTTGCGCCACAGTTTCGCGACGCATTTGCTGGGGCGCGGCGCGGACCTGCGCTCGCTCCAGGAATTGCTGGGTCATGCCAGCCTGTCGTCGACCCAGGTCTATACCGGAGTCGACACCGCGCACCTGCTCGACGTCTATCGCAACGCACATCCACGGGCTTGAGGGCCGGCGGTTCGAAGCGCGTCCGCCCACGGTGATCAGGGCCGTTCAAGCCTCTCGATCGGGGGCCGGTCAAAAGGGAAGACTGCCTGGAGCGTCGTCAGTCGGATAGCCAGCCCGTGTCGCCACCGATGGGCATGCCGGCGGCGATCGCCGCGCCGGCGCTGCCCATCTTCTTGATCTCGCGGTCGAGCGCGCGATCGTTCCGAAGCAGCGAGGCCATGCCGCGGCACCAGCTGGCGTCCTCGTCGATACCCTTCGCCTTGGCGAAACGATCCGTGAGCGCGGCAAGACGTCCATCGAGCACGCCGGCCACGTCGACGCTGGTGCGCGCGTCGCTTCGCGCCCTCGCCAGCGAAAGGATGGTCCGCGTCGCGATGCGGCGTTCGACGGCGTTGCGCCGCTGATCGACGACCATCGTCGTCATTTTGTCGAACAGCTCGTCAAGTCCGGGCAATGCTGAATCCTGCGCATGCTGCAAATAGACCCGGGTGAGCCGTGATGGCGCCAGGAGACTGTCCAGCGTCAACTGCGCCGCGACGTCGGCGGCGACCAATGGATCGAAGACCGATGCGCCGGCATTTTCGAACACCTCGATATCGAATTGCGGATCGGCGTTGCCATTGACCCCCGACGACAGCATCAGCGCGACCGGGCCTGCCACGGTCAACTCGCGCGCGGACAAGGTCTCGAGAAGCGCATCGAGGGCGGCTCGCTGGTCGCTTGCCGCCGCGAAGCCGGGGCGTGCGGTCGCGCCTCCGGCGACGGCGTAGCGATAGTCCACACCGCCGATCAGTTTGGCGACCGCGGCGACCCCATAGCGATGGAGCAGCCAGATCGGCACGAATTTGCGGCGCAGGTTGGATAAGGGCTCGCCCCGCTGCAGCACGCCGGGCCCGAAATTCGCGAGCGCGACCCTGCGGACCGCCATGATATGGGCAAGATCGGGGGCTTTGTCGTCGCCATCCGTCCACATGTTGTCGCCGGGCACCGCAAGGTCGGGGTCGCGACCGTCGATGTCGGTCATATAACGCATTCCGGCGGCTTCGATCGCTTCCGCCTTCCGGGCCGCATCGGCGTCGGGATCCATGCCCGGCTTGGGCTGGCCGTAAAGCCAGTCGACCGTGAACTTGTCCCAGGCGCCGATATCCACGGCATAAGCGTCGCTCAGGTCCAGTTTGCCGTCGGCAAGCCTGATGCGCGGTCCGGGATAATCCATGACGGAGGTGCGATCCTGGGTGGATCCCTCAAAATTGTGCACGAAGCCGATCGCATGCCCCACTTCGTGCGCGCCCAGCTGACGGATCCGGGCGAGCGAGACACGCACCGGATCGTTGGGCCCGCCTGTATTCTCCTGCGCGGTGCCCACCAGCCCCTCGAAGAGCACGATGTCCTGCCGTAGCCGCAATCCTTCGAGAACGACATTGCCCTTCACGATCTCACCAGTGCGGGGATCGATAATGCCACCGCCGTAGGACCAGCCTCGCGTCTGGCGCTCGTCCCAGTTGACGATGTTGTAGCGTATGTCCTGCGGATCCATGTCCGGGGTCAGGATCTTGACCTGGAAGGCGTCGATGAAACCGGCGGCTTCGAAGGCCTGGTTCCACCAGCGCACGCCCTCCGCGAGCGCGGTGCGGACCGGCTCGGGCGCGGCATTGTCGATGTAGAAGACGATCGGCTTCCGCACCGCCGATCGCGCGGCGGTCGGATCGATCTTGTCGAGGCGAAAATGGTTGGCGAGCTGCACCAGCACCGGTTCGCCGAGCGGGCTGCCGAAATCATAGGCCTGCGTCGCGTGCGTACCCGATCGGATGTCGAACTTGCGGGCAACGAACCCCGGCGCCGGCAGGCGGATCAGCGAATGATGGACGGTGAGGCTGACCTGGCGGCCGTCCGGGGCGATCGTCTCCACCTCGCGTCCGGGTGTATCCGAAACGTAGGTTTGCACCGCCTCCATCTCGATATTGTCGGGAAAGACCTTGACCGAGGAGGGATCGGCCGCACTGAGCGCTTCGGATAGATGGAAGCCCTTGGCACCGGCATCCAGCGCACCGGGGAGCTGGCCACCCTGGCCGTTAAGGCGCCCGGCAATGTCCATTATATCCCGCACAAGGAACGGAGCGATGTCGATTGTGATCGCGCCGTCAGCATTCACCGACTGGATATCGGCCATGCCGATCGTGCTGAACGGAAAACTCTCTCGCGCGCCCTTGGCGATTTCAGCGCTCCCGGTCGCGAAATAGCGGGGGTTCTCGAACGTCAGGGCAATTTTCTTCCCCAGCCGGCGGAAGGCCAGGATCCGCGTCTCTCCCAACATGCCATGGTCGAGCGTGATGCGCGCCGAGCCGAAACCCGTCTTGAGAGAGGTCGCGTAAAGGAACCGCCCGGCGACACCGTCCTTGCCCGGCGCAGGCAATGTAAGAAGAATTTTGCCGTCGCCAGCCAGCACGCGCACCGGCAGCAGTCCGCTCATTGCCGTGCTGTCGATCGGTGTGCTCGGCGTGGCAGCCCCCGCAGGCATCGTGTGAAGCTGGAGCCAAACGAGCGCACATCCACATGCTGCGAAAGTCTTCAGCCTCATCGTCTTGCCCCTTTTCGATCAGCTTCGGAGGGTAGCATGAACGCTGTTGCGTTTTCCGCTTATTATCCGCAACTTCGGATAAATTTGGTTGGATATTCATCAGACAAGGGGGAAATAATGCCTGATTTCAAAGGTGCGGCGGTCGATCAGATTGATTATCGAATTCTACAGGAATTGTCGCATGACGGCCGCGCGTCGGATGTGGCGCTCAGCGAACGGATCCACCTGTCGAGCACCGCGGTAGCACGGCGGCGCAAATTGCTTGAGGAGCATGGCCTGCTGCTTGGCTACACAGCCGATCTGGATATGGTTCGGCTCGGGTTCGGGACCATGGTGATCGTCGCGATCGAGTTGAGTTCGCAAGCCGTGAAAGCTCTGAACGAATTCGAGGAGGCGGTGGCTAAATGCCCCTCCTTGTCATTCTGCGCATTCGTGTCGGGGGACACGGATTTCTTCATGATGATCCATGTCGAATCCTTCGAAGATTATGATCGTGTTTATCGTAGCGAGCTCTCAACTCTGCCGCACGTCGCACGGATCAGATCCAGCTTCGTGATGCGGAAGGTTCTCAGCCGCAAGCTGCCGCCAGCCCTGTTCCATCGGCAGCAATGATTCTCCCGGCGCGCGCTAATTACAGTCATTGTCGCGTCGGCGCAGGAATCGAACACGGACGGACAATACGACGCAGGATTCCTGCGGAATTGTCGCTTGGGGCGTAAGTTTTTGCGAGGAACCGGTTGCAGACTTCTGTTACGTTTCAATGACGCAAGAAAGCGGAGGTCGCCGCGACTTAAGGCGACGACATCGGTAGTGAAGCATAAGCATCTGAAAATACGATAAAATCTCAATAGGAGCGGATTGCCCGAGGCTCAAAAAAGGGGCGATCATGACGCGTATTTTTCAGGCTTCCGTATCCATCGCGCCACCGGGCGTTTCAACTCTCCGCCAGTTCAGGCGGGCCATGCGCACATCGGCCGGCCTTGTTGCGCTATGTGCCTGTGTCGCGGCCGCGAATGCGCAAACGGACAGCATACGGGCGGTTACCGCTGCCGACGCGGACAGCCTCGCCGACACCGGCGGTGACGTGGTCATTACCGGTAGCCGGATCGTTCGCGACGGCTATGCGGCACCGACGCCGGTTACGGTGCTGGGCGCTGCCGAGATCGCGGCGCAGGCTCCGGCCAATATCGCGGATTTCGTAAATACGCTGCCTTCCATCGCCGGCAGTGGAACCGCCGCCACCAATTCGGGCGGCCTGTCGAACGGCGTGGCCGGCATCAATTCGATCAGTCTGCGCGGCCTGGGCGCGGGGCGCACGCTGGTTTTGCTCGACGGCCAGCGTTCCGTGGCGTCGTCGGTGGGCGGCCTGGTGGACATCAACACCATCCCGCAAGATCTGGTCGAGCGGGTCGAAGTGGTCACGGGCGGCGCATCCGCACAATACGGCTCGGACGCCGTCGGCGGTGTGGTCAATTTCATCCTCAACAAGAATTTCAAGGGCTTCCAGGTCAAAGCCCAGACCGGCGTCAGCACCTATGGGGACGGGGCCAATTACCGCATCGGCGTCATCGCCGGATTCACCGCGCTCGACGGACGGCTGCACGCGATCTTCGACGGCGAGTATTTCCGCCAGAACGGGGTCGATACGGCCCGCTTGCCGGCACCTTTTTCCTGGGCGACGGCCAGACCGCGAAGCTGAACTTCGGGACCTTCAACCCGACGTCCGCGCCGTGGATGATCGGCGGCGATTACCGCACGACCATGGCGGGCCATCAGGGCACCAATTCGCTGTTGCCGCACGAAAAGCGGATCGGTCTGTTCAATCGCACCGCGTTCGACGTGACGTCGGACATCCAGATTTATGGTCAGGTCTCATGGAATCGGTACCAGGGGCAGAGCTTCTATCAGCAGACGCCCAGCGTCGGCGTGACGATCCAGCCCGACAACGCCTATCTGCGGACCTATTACCCGGCGATCGCGGCCCAGGTGAAGGCACCCTTCACCATCGGCACCAGCAATGACGGCTATCCCGCGCCCGGCAGCAACAATACGCGCAAGGTGCTGCGGCTGGTCGGCGGCGCCGACGGAAAATTCATGCTGTTCGGCAAGAACTGGAAATGGGACGCTTATTACCAGCACGGCGTCACCAAATCGCACCAGGAACTGACGAACACCTGGAATACGGCACGGATGGCGCTGGCGCAGGATGCGGTGATCGCAGCCGCTGGCAACGCCGCCGGCGTTGCGCCCGGTACGATCATCTGCCGATCGACACTTGCCAATCCCACCAACGGATGCGTTCCGATCGATCGGCTGGGGCTCCATGGCGGCCCGTCGGCCGCTGCGCTCGCTTACATCTACGGTGGTCAGCAGCCTTATCGTAACGAGACCATCAAGGAAGACGTCGCTTCCGTCAGCACGACCGGCGAAGTGTTCGACCTGCCGGGCGGACCGGTTGCGGTCGCGCTGGGCGGCGAGTGGCGCAAGGAGCAGATCGCCGGTTCGGTGCCGACCGATTTCCAGCCGGTGCATAATGCGAACGGCACCACCACCAACAATTGGCTCTACGGCAATTACCTGCCCAATTTCGGCAAATATAACGTGAAGGAAGGCTTCGTCGAAGTCGACCTGCCCGTGCTGAAAGGTGTCGATCTCAACGCCGCCGGGCGTTACACCGATTATTCCACCTCCGGTTCAGTCCAGACCTGGAAAGCGGGCGGAACCTACACGCCGATCCCGGACATCAAGCTGCGCGGCACCTATAGCCACGACATCCGCGCGCCCAATCTTCAGGAATTGTTTGCCGCCGGCACGGCGCGAACGAACTCCGTCATCCTTCCCGGCAACTCGCCGTTGGGCGCTGGTTCATTCCAGTTCGTCGAGAGCACGATCGGCAATCCCAATTTGAAACCGGAAAAGGCCAATACGTGGACGGCGGGCGTGGTCCTGAGCCCGAGATTCGCACCGGGCTTCTCCGTTTCGTTCGATTATTACGACATCAAGATCAAGGACGCGATCGGCACGATCACATCCCAGAATACGGTCGATTTCTGCTATTCGGGCGCGACCGCTTATTGCCCGAACATCGTCTATAGCGGTGGCGCGCTGAGCCAGATCGTGGTGCAGCCGTTCAACTTCGCCAGTCAGCGCGAGAAGGGCTTCGATACCGAGGCGAGCTATCGCACCGATCTGTCCGCCATTTCGGCGAACCTGCCAGGCAGCTTCAACATCCACACGGAGATCACGCACTATATCCAGAACGTGATCGATAACGGCATCGTCGTCCGCAATTATGCCGGCGTGAACGGTGGCAGCCTGTCGGGCACCTATAGTGCCCCGAGTTGGGTCTACCGGGTCAGCGCCTTCTACAACATCAATCCGTGGACCTTCAACCTGGTGGCCCGCGGCTTCGGCTCCGGCGTGTACGGCAACGAATATGTCGAATGTACGTCCGGTTGCCCGCTTTCGACCGTGCAGAACCTTACGATCAACGACAATCACATCCGCGGCGCGACCTATTTCGATGCGTCGGTCAGCGTGAAGATCAAGGCGGGCGGTCATGACGCCGACCTCAGCCTGGTCGTCAGCAACCTGTTCAACAAGGATCCGGTGCCGGTCGGCAACGGGCCGGACGGCAACAACACCGCCGCGTACGCACAGACCAACCGGACGCTTTACGACGTTGTCGGGCGCGTGTTCCGCGTCGCTGCCTCCTTCAAATTCTGACGACCGGAGACCGGACATGATGATGAAGCGCAAGCTGCTGGGCGCGCTGCTCGCGGCGACCCTGTGGGCGCCGGTCGCCCAGGCGACCGCGACGGCCAAGGAAAAGGCGGAAGCCGCCAGCAGCGTCGATGGCCAGGCCAAGCAGATACAGGTGATGGTCGATCAGGTCTTCTCCTTCGCCGAGCCCGGCTTTCAGGAGGTGCGCACGTCGGCCTACCTGCAGGAACAGCTTGAGAAAGCGGGTTTCAAGATCACCAAGGGTGTGGCCGGCATCCCCACCGCCTTTACCGCCACCTGGGGCGAGGGCGGCCCCCTGATCGCGCTCGGCTCCGATATCGATAACCTACTCGGGGTTTCCCAATATCCCGGTATTCCCAACATCAAGCCGATGGTGGCCGGCGCGCCCGGCCATGGCGAGGGGCATAATTCGGGCATGCCGCTGATCGTCGCGGCGGCCATCGCCACCAAGACGGTGATGGAAAAGAACCATATTCCGGGCCGGTTGATGATCTGGCCGGGGGTTGCCGAAGAGCTGCTGGCGACCAAGGCTTATTATGTGCGTGCGGGGCTGTTCAAGGGCGTGGACGCCTGCATTTTCGTCCACGTCAGTAACGACTTCACGACGGCTTATGGCGAACTGGGCAATAACGGCATGGTCTCTGTGGAATACACGTTTCACGGCAAGACCGCGCACGCGGCCGCCGACCCCTGGGACGGCCGCAGCGCGCTCGACGCGGTCGAGATCATGGACTCGGCCTGGAACTTCCGGCGCGAGCATCTGCCCGTCACCCAACGCTCGCATTATGTGATCACCAACGGCGGGGGCCAGCCCAACGTGGTCCCGGACAAGGCCTCCGTCTGGTATTATTTCCGCGACCGGACGTTCGGCGCGGTCAAGGATCTCTACAATACGGGCAATGAGATTGCCGATGCCGCCGCCAAGGCGACCGGCACCACCGTCGACCGGCATGTCCTCGGCTATGCCGCGCCCAATTTTGGTAACAAGCCGCTCGCCGAGGCGGCTTACGCCAATATCAAGACGGTCGGCATGCCCAAATGGGACGCCGACGATCAGGCTTTCGCGAAAGCGGTGCAGGAAACCAACCACCGCAAGGTCGAGCCGCTGCGATCGACGCCCTCACCGCTGTCCACACCGGAGAACAGGGAGCGTTCGCTGGGCGGGGGATCGGACGATATCGGCGACATCATGTGGACGGTTCCGACGATCACCATCCGTTACCCCTCGAACATCCCCAATATGATCGGACATAATGTGCTGGCGGCGATGGCGATGGCCACGCCGATCGCGCACAAGGGAGCGGTGGTCGGCGCGAAGGCGGTCGCCATGACGGTGCTCGACATGATGACGACGCCCAAGCTGCTGGCCGACGCCAAGACCTATTTCCACGATGTGCAGCTGAAGACCGACACCTATGCACCGCTGATTGGCGACACGCCCCCGGCCATCTGGCTCAACGAGAAGACGATGAAGGAATATCGTCCCGAGATGGAGAAGTTCTACTACGATCCGAGCAAATATCCGACCTACCTCGATCAACTCGGCATCAAATGGCCGACGACAAAACCAATCCCGTAAGCGTCATCTCAAGCAAATTTTGAAAAGGGGACTGGTATGAAGCGGATCACCAGGATGCGGTATCGATTGATGGCAGGGCTGTTCGTGGAAATCGCGCTGCAGTCTTCGCCCGTCCAGGCCGCGGCGAGCCCGGCGCTGAAGGCGGAATTGACCAGCAGCATCGATGCGCAGGCCAAGCAGATACAGGTGATGGTCGATCAGGTCTTCTCCTTCGCCGAACCCGGATTCCAGGAGAAGCGCACCTCTGCTTATCTGTCCGATATATTGGAGAAGAACGGCTTCACCGTGACGCGCGGGGTTGCCGGCATCCCGACCGCCTTCACCGCGACCTGGGGGTCCGGCGGTCCGCTGATCGCGCTCGGCTCGGACATCGACGATCTGCTCGGCGTCTCGCAATATCCCGGCGTCGCGACGAAGATGCCGATGGTGGCGGGCGCGCCGGGCCATGGCGAGGGGCATAATTCCGGCATGCCGATGATGATCGCGGCCGCGATCGCGCTAAAGCAGGTGATGGAGAAGAACCATATTCCCGGCCGCCTCATGCTCTGGCCGGGGGTTGCCGAGGAACTGCTCGCCACGAAAGCTTATTATGTGCGCGCGGGCCTGTTCAAGGGCGTCGACGCCTGCATCTTCGGACACGTCAATACCGGCTTCACCACCGCTTATGGGGATCTCGGCCTCAACGGCATGGTGTCGGTCGAATATACATTCCACGGCAAGACGGCGCATGCCGCCGGCGATCCATGGGATGGACGCAGTGCGCTGGATGCGGTCGAGATCATGGACACGGCTTGGAATTTCCGGCGCGAGCATCTGCCGATTTCGCAGCGGTCCCATTACGTGATCACCAATGGCGGCGGGCAGCCCAACGTCGTGCCGGACCTGGCATCGGTCTGGTATTATTTCCGCGACCATGATTTCAAGTCGGTTCGCGCGCTGTATGAAACCGGCACCGAAATCGCCGACGCAGCCGCCAAGGCGACCGGCACCACGGTCGAGCGGCACGTGCTGGGTTATGCCGCGCCGAATTTCGGCAACAAGCCGATGGCGGAAGCCGCCTATGCGAATATCGTCAAGGTCGGCATGCCGAAGTGGAGCGCCGACGATCAGGCCTTCGCCCTGACTGTCCAGACGCAGAACCACCTGAAGATCGAACCTTTGGCTACGAAAGTGCAGCCGCTCTCCACGCCGGAGACGCGCGGCAAGAGCGGGTTCGGCGCATCCGACGATATCGGCGACATCATGTGGACGGTGCCGACCATCACGATCGGCTTCCCGTCGAACATTCCGAACGTGACTTTTCACAATTATCTTGCCGCCATGGCGATGGCGACACCGATCGCGCACAAGGGCGCCGTCGCAGGCGCGAAGGCGGTGGCGATGACGGCGCTCGACTTGATGACGACGCCCAAGCTGCTGACCGATGCGAAGGCCTATTTCCGGGACGTGCAGCTCAAGACGGACACCTATGATCCGACGCTGGGTCCCGACGACAAGCCGGCTATCTGGCTGAACGAAAAGACGATGCGGGAGCTTCGTCCGCAGATGGAGAAATATTATTATAATCCGGATAAATACCCAACCTATCTCGACCAGTTGGGGGTGCATTATCCGGACGGCACGTTAGCTCCGGGCACGACCGGCTAAGCCTGATTCAGCGCGCCCGCGGGCCTAGAGCGGTTCCCGATCCGATTGCATCGGATCGGCCGCTCTAGATCTTTGTTTTACCGCGATTTCTGAGTCGCCGGATGATTCCACCCGGCTAGAAATCGCGCTAAACCTCGGGTGCGTGGCAGACGAACTCGATCAGGCGGCCATCGGGATCGCGGAGATAACCCGCATAATAATCGGGATGGATATGCGGCGCGAGCGCGGGCGCGCGATCGAGCGTGTGGCCGCGCTCCCGGCCGATTTCATATATCCGGTCCACCGTCGCCCGGTCGGACGCGCGGAACGCGAAATGCACGTTCCGGCTCGGATCGCCTTCGGCCAGGAACAGGTCGAGCGAGGCGCCGTCGCCGAAGCCCTTGGCCGGGCCGTTCACCTTCTGGACATAGCCAAGCGGCGCGAGAGCGTCGGCGTAGAAAACCAGGCTTGCGGCGAGCTGTAGGGTGTTGATTTCCAGGTGATCGATCAAGTTTCGGCTCCATCGGCTTCAAGTTGCCGTAGCTTATCTGCAGCGAAGCGACGATTTTCGGCGCATATGCGGTGCAATTTGCACGAAATAAGCGAAATTATGGGATAGGTGCCGAATATGAGCCGTTCGCTCGATGCCCTCGACCGCAAGCTGCTGGAGCGGGTCCAGCGCGACGCGGACGTGAGCGCCGACGCGCTCGGCGCGGAGATCGGGTTGTCGGGGTCCGCGGTGCTGCGCCGCTTGAAGCGGCTCAAGGCGGACGGCACGATCGTGGCCAACGTCGCCCTGGTCGATCCCGCGAAAGTCGGTCGACCGACCTTTTTCATCGTCGCGCTCGAGGTGGAGCGCGAGCGGCCTGAACTGATGAGCCGCCTGCGCCAATGGCTCGGCGGAGAAGATCAGGTCCAGCAGGTCTTCTACGTTACGGGCAGCGCCGACTTCATCCTGGTGATCACCGCGCCCGACGTCGACTCCTACGACGCGCTGATGAGCCGGCTGATGGCGGACAATCCCAACGTTCGCCGCTTCACCACCAACGTCGCATTGGGGGTAAGCAAGCGCGGCCTGTTCGTGCCGGTCGGCGCCGGCTGAAGCCTTGCTCCCTGTCATGGGCAAGCGCGCCAGGACATCTGCACCGAAACTCCTCGGCAACTTGATATGACCTCGGACGAGGCAGGTGTCATATTGGCCCCTCTTTCGGAGCAAGGGCCATGACGCGAACGCAGATCAACCGGTGGGCTGCAACCATACCTCTTTTCCTGTCCGGAGCGGCATTCCTGCTCGTGCTGGGAGTCGTGGCAACGGGTTGGGAACGCAACCTGCCGGACGAGGGGGCAGCCGCCCACCTCTTTCAGTTGCTGATCGCTGTCCAGATTCCGCTCATCGCGGTCCTGTTATGGACGGCCGACTGGTCGCAACCCCGATCCTTGGGAAAATGGCTGGTCATCGACGCGGCTGCGATTGCTCTTGCATGCGCGCCGGTGGCGCTCTTCCGCCTGTAACGGGCATGCCCGGGCGTGAATGGAAAGCCCCTCCCGCGTGCGGGAGGGGAACAAGCTCTATTCCGGCAGGAAATCCGGGACTGAGAGGTAACGCTCGCCGGTATCGTAATTGAAGCCGAGGATGCGCGCGCCGGGGGCTTCCTTGAGCTTTTGCGCGATCGCGGCGAGCGTCGCGCCGGACGAGATGCCGACCAGCAGCCCTTCCTCGCGCGCCGAGCGGCGGGCATAATCCTTCGCATCGTTGGGATCGACCAGGATCGCGCCATCGAGCACGCTCGTATGGAGGTTGGCGGGGATGAAGCCTGCGCCGATTCCCTGGATCGCATGCGGTCCGGGCTGGCCGCCCGAAATGACCGGGGACGAGGTCGGCTCGACCGCGAATACCTTGAGGGCCGGCCAGCTCTTCTTGAGCACCTCGCCCACGCCGGTGATGTGGCCGCCGGTGCCAACGCCTGAGATGATCATGTCGAGCGGATTGTCGGCGAAATCCTTGTGGATCTCCTGCGCGGTGGTGCGGGTGTGGATCTCGACATTGGCGGGGTTTTCGAACTGTTGCGGCATCCACGCGTCGGGCGTGCCGGCGACGATCTCGAGCGCGCGCTCGATCGAGCCTTTCATGCCCTTCTCGCGCGGGGTGAGATCGAAACGCGCGCCGTAAGCCAGCATCAGCCGGCGCCGCTCGAGCGACATGCTCTCCGGCATGACCAGGACCAGTTTGTAGCCCTTGACCGCCGCGACCATCGCGAGGCCGACGCCGGTATTGCCTGAGGTCGGCTCGACGATCGTGCCGCCAGGCTTGAGATCGCCCGATTTCTCGGCTGCCTCGATCATGGCGAGCGCGATCCGATCCTTGATCGATCCGCCCGGATTGGCGCGCTCCGACTTGATCCACACCTCTTCGGAACCGAACATCCGCTGCATGCGGATATGGGGGGTGTTGCCGATCGTCTCGAGAACGTTGTTCGCCTTCATGCCGCAATCTCCTCGCCGGGGATATTTTCCAGCGTCTGGGGTGGATCGAATGTACGCGCCCGCATCAGTTCAGGAAACAGGCGCGACCAGATTATCGTGACGCCGATCGCGCCGAAGCCGCCGAGCACCACCGCGGGGACTGCACCGATCAGCGCGGCGAGCAGGCCGCTCTCCGCCTCGCCCAATTCATTCGAGCCCGAGATGAAGAGCGTCGAGACCGCGCCGACACGACCGCGCATCTCGTTGGGCGTCCAGATCTGGATCAGCGACTGGCGGACATAGACGGAGAGCATGTCGCATGCGCCGAGAACCGCCAGGCAGACGAGCGAGAGCGGCATCCAGGTGGAGAGGCCGAAAACGACCGTGCATGCGCCGAACAGGGCGACCGCGACCAGCATCTTGATACCGACATTGTGGCGGAGCGGTTTGATCGAGAAATAGAAGGCCATCGCCGCCGATCCGACCGCGGGTGCGGCGCGCAGGTGGCCGAGGCCGGACGAGCCGACCTGGAGAATGTCGCGCGCATAGATGGGCAGCATCGCGGTCGCGCCGCCCAGCAGGACCGCGAACAGATCGAGGCTGATCGCGCCGAGCACGATCCGGTTCTTGCGCACATAATGGAGGCCTTCGATCATCTGCCGCCAGGGATTGGCCTTGCGGTCGAGCGAGGTCCTGGGGATCGGGCGGATGAACATGAGCGAGCCGGCCCCGACCAGGAATAGCAGCGCTGAGCAGCTGTAGGGCGCCCAGTGCGAGGCGGCATAGAGATAGCCGCCGAGGGCGGGGCCCGCGATCGCACCCGTCTGCCAGGCGATCGACGAGGCCGCGATCGCGGTCGGCAGCACTTCGGGCGGGACGAGGTTGGGCGCGAGCGCGCTGATCGCCGGATTGGCGAACGCGCGGCAGATGCCGAGCATCACCGCGACGACATAGATCGCGGCGAGCGACGTCGTGCCGCGGGCGGCCAGGTACGCGAGCCAGACCGCGCACAGACCCTCGACCAGCAGCATGGCGCGTCCGATCCAGCGCCGGTCGATCCGATCGGCGGTCCAGCCGGTGATGAGCGTGAGCGCGGCCAACGGCAGGAATTGCGCGACGCCGACCATGCCGAGCTGGAACGCGGCTTGCTTGGCGCCCATCCTGAGCGGGCCGCGCGCGATATCGTAGACCTGCCAGCCGATCACCACGACCATCGCATTCTGCGCGATCGTCGTCGAGAAACGGGCCAGCCAATAAAATCGGAAATCACGGAACGAGAAGGGTGAGGCAGGCTTCGCCATGTCCATGGCTCTAAGCGTTCATCATCCCCGCCTGCAACCCTGAATAGCCTAGTGTTTCACTGGGATTTCGCGCCGCGCAGGACATGGGTGCTCAGCCGGCCAGGAAAGCGAGCATGTCGGCGGTCAGGCGATCCTTCGCCGTGACGTTCAGGCCGTGCGGCTCGCCTTCATATTCGAGCAGGGTTGCCTGGCCGATGCCGCGTGCCGCCGCGCGGGCCGAAAGATCGATCGGGACGGTCTGGTCGGCGGTGCCGTGGACGATCAGGGTCGGGACGGTGAAGCTCGGCAAATCGGGACGTAAGTCGGTCGTCATGAAGGCGTCGACACAATCGAGGATTGCCTTGATGCTGCCCTGCGCCGCCATCCGCTGAAAGCCGTCCAGAACGCCTTCGCTGACGGAAGACGTGACGTAGCCGGCGCCGTAGAAATATTTGGCGAACCGGATGAAGAATGCGGCGCGGTCCTGCCGGATCGGCGTCTTCATCTGCTCTTCGATCAGATCGATCGGCGTGCCGTCGGGATTGGTCTCGTCCTGGAGCAGGTAGGGCACGACCGAGGCGATCAGGCCGGCGGCACGCACGTTCCGGCCGCCGTGCCGCGACATATAACGCGCGACCTCGCCGCCGCCCATCGAGAAGCCGAAGATCGCCGCGTCGCGCGCGCCGGTCGCCTCGATCACCTGCGCCAGATCGTCGGACAAAGTGTCATACTCATACCCCGTCCAGGGCTGGCCGGACCGCCCGAAGCCCCGGCGGTCATAGGCGATCACGCGATGGCCCGCCTCGGCCAGCGCGAGCGCCTGATCCTCCCAACTGTCGGCGTTGAGCGGCCAGCCGTGGATCAGGATGACCGGGCGGCCCGAGCCCCAATCCTTGACGTAAAGATCGGTCCCGTCGCGCGTCTTGATGAAGGGCATCGCCATCTCCTCCGCTGTCGAACGTCTAAAAAAACAATCTACCATTCGGTTGCACCCCAAGGGGTCACGCCGCGCCGACGTCGCCATGGCTGCCCGGCTGCGCGACGCTGGTCTCGCGCGCGGTCGGGTTGCGGAGCGACGGCTGCAGGCGCGACACGCTGAACAGGCAGGCCAGAATCGTGAGCCCCGCCGCGAACAAAGCGGGGAAGGGGGTGGCGCCGACGCCGAGCGCAAGCATCGCGGCGATGCCCGTCGCCCCCGTCGTCTGCCCGACCAGCCGCGTGGTCGAGACCAAGCCGCCGGCCGACGCGGCGCGGTCGCGCGGTGCCGAGCCCACGATCAGCCGCGCGTTCGGCGACAGGAACAGGCCGAAACCCGCGCCGCACAAGGACATGCGCCAGCCGATATCGAAATAGGTCGGGTGCGCGGGCAGGAAGGCGAGGAGCAGGAGCGCGGCGGTGGCGATCACCATCCCGATCCCGCCGAGCAATCCGGCGGGATAGCGGTCCGAAAGCGAGCCCGCCAAGGGCGCGATGACCATCGTGGTGAGCGGCCAGGGGGCAAGCATCGCGCCGACCTCGCTCGGCGCGAAGCCGAAGCCGTGCTGAAGCCGGAAGGGCAACGACAAGGTGAGCATCTGCGAGGCGAAGAAGGCGATGAACGCGCCGGAGACCGACAGAGCCAGCACCGGACGCGACAGCAGGTCGACCGGCAGGATCGGGAATTCCTCGCGCCGCTCGTGCATCACGAGGATGACGCCGAAGATCAATCCGATCGCGACGATCGCGCCGCTCACCACGGGCGAATTGCCGTGGACGAGCGCCTCGAGCCCGGCGATCACGAGACCGAACGTGGCCATGTTGAGCATCGCCCCGGCAAGATTGTAGCGGCCGGGACGGGGCGCCACGTCGGGCAGCGCCCAGCGGCCAAGCAGGATCGACAGAACCGCGAAAGGCGCTGCGGTCGCGAACACCCACGGCCAGGGTGCGACCGCGAGGATGAGGCCGCCCGCGGTCGGCGCGAGCGCGCCCGAGACCGATCCCATTACATTGTTGAGGCCGAGCCCGCGGCCGAGATGCTTGGCGGGATAAACGCGCCGGATCATCGCCGCCATCACCGACAGGGATGCCGCCGCCCCGGTCGCCTGGAGCGCGCGCACCACCAGCAAGAATCCCAGGCTATGCGCGAAGAAGCACAGCACGGTCGCGATCGTGAAGACGATCTGGCCGCCCTGATAGAGACGCTTGAGCCCGATCCGGTCGCCCAAGGCCGAGAAAGGCAGCAACGCCATCACCAGCACGAGTTGATAGACGGTCACCACCAGCACGGCGGAGGAATTGTCGACATGCAGGTCGCGCGCGATCGTCGGCAGCGCGACCGTGGCGATCGCGCCGTCGATGATCGTCAGCATCGTACCGAGGCTGATCGCCGCCACAGCGAAATAGAGCCGGCGGCCGTGGAGGCGGGGCGGCGTGCGTTCGGAATGGGCTGGGTTCATGAACCGAAAGATTTCCTCGGGCTCGTCTGGCTGGACATGGGCGCGGTTAGGACTAAAGCCGCCCGCGTCAAAGGAGGTTTCAATGGGTTATCGTGTGGTCGTCGCAGGCGCGACCGGCAATGTCGGTCGCGAAATGCTCAACATCCTGGCGGAGCGGGAGTTTCCCGCGGACGAGATCGCCGTGCTGGCGTCGTCGCGTTCGGCTGGTGACATTATCGACTTCGGCGAGACCGGCAAGAAACTGACCGTCAAGAATATCGAGCATTTCGACTGGAAGGGCTGGGACATGGCGCTTTTCGCCATCGGCTCCGAGGCGACCAAGATATATGCGCCGATCGCGGCGGCGGCAGGCTGCACCGTGATCGACAATAGCTCGCTCTATCGGATGGATCCGGACGTTCCGCTGATCGTGCCCGAGGTCAATCCCGAGGCGATTTCGGGCTATACGAAGAAGAACATCATCGCGAACCCGAATTGCTCGACCGCGCAGATGGTGGTGGCGCTGAAGCCGCTGCACGATGCCGCGCGGATCAAGCGCGTCGTGGTCGCGACCTACCAGTCGGTCTCCGGCGCGGGTAAGGCGGGGATGGACGAGCTGTTCGAGCAGAGCCGCAACATCTTCGTCGGCGATCCCGCCGAGCCCAAGAAGTTCACCAAGCAGATCGCGTTCAACGTGATCCCGCACATCGACAGCTTCCTCGACGACGGATCGACCAA
The DNA here is from genome assembly GCA_019508115.1 of Sphingomonas sp. GTDB lineage: Bacteria > Pseudomonadota > Alphaproteobacteria > Sphingomonadales > Sphingomonadaceae > Sphingomonas_I. Next base: position 362 of record JAEKMC010000120.1, on the reverse strand, counting down.
GGAAGAATGGAAGATGGTGGTCGAGACCAAGAAGATCCTCGATCCCAAGATCAAGGTGACCGCGACCTGCGTGCGCGTGCCCGTGTTCGTCGGCCATTCCGAAGCGATCAACATCGAGTTCGAGGACGAGATTTCGGCGGCCAAGGCCAAGTCGATCCTGCGCGAGGCGCCCGGCGTGATGCTGGTCGATAAGCATGAGGATGGCGGCTACGTCACGCCGATCGAATGCGTGGGCGAATATGCGACCTATATCAGCCGCGTGCGCGAGGATCCGACCGTGGACAGCGGTCTCAGCCTGTGGTGCGTGAGCGACAATCTGCGGAAGGGCGCTGCGCTGAACGCAGTGCAGATCGCCGAGCTGC
>JAEKMC010000119.1 GCA_019508115.1 Sphingomonas sp. | reverse complement strand
CCGTCGTCGCTATGGGCGTTGGCGATCAGGCTCGCAGGCGCGCCCTCCACTACCAGCGAATGGTAGCGCGTCGCGGTGAAGGGCGAGGGGATGCCTGCGAACACGCCGCTGCCGTCATGCGTCACGGGTGAGGTTTTGCCGTGCATCAGCCGGCTCGCGCGCACCACCGCGCCGCCGAAATGCTGGCCGATCGCCTGATGCCCCAGGCACACGCCGAGCAAGGGCTTCTTCTGGTCCGCACATGCCTCGACCAGCTCCAGGCTGATCCCCGCCTCATTCGGGGTGCAGGGCCCGGGCGAGATCAGGAAGGCTTGCGCGCCCGACGACATCGCCTGGCCGACACCGATCGCGTCGTTACGCACCACCTCCACCTCGGCGCCCAGTTCCTGCAGGTAATGGACCAGGTTCCAGGTGAAGCTGTCATAATTGTCGATGACCAGGATCATGATGCGGACCTAGGCATGCGCGGTGAGGAACGCAATCGGACCCGCGCTTGTCGGGCGGCAAGACGCCCTATTGGCCGAACCCGGCCTCGCTCGCGCGGACGACCGCCTCGCGCGCGGCGGCGAACAATGCGCCGGCCTTGGCTTCGCATTCCTTCTGCTCGGAAACGGGGTCGCTGTCGGCGACGATGCCCGCGCCGGCCTGGACGTGCATCACACCGTCCTTCACCACCGCGGTGCGGAGCACGATGCAGCTGTCCATGCTGCCGTCGGGCGAGAAATAGCCGACGCCTCCGGCATAGGCGCCGCGCGTCTCGGGCTCGAGCTCGGCGATGATCTCGCACGCGCGAACCTTGGGCGCGCCCGATACGGTGCCCGCCGGGAAGCCCGCGAACAGCGCATCCAACGCATCCTTGGACGCGTCGAGCCGGCCGACCACGTTCGAGACGATATGCATGACGTGGCTATATTTCTCGACCGTATAGCTGTCCGTCACCGCCACCGTACCGCGCTCCGCCACGCGGCCGACATCGTTGCGGCCGAGGTCGAGCAGCATCAGATGCTCGGCGCGCTCCTTGGGATCGGCGAGCAATTCGTCGCGGTTGGCGACGTCCTCGGCCGCCGTCTTGCCGCGCGGTCGCGTGCCCGCGATCGGCCGGATCGTGACCTCGCCGTCGCGTACGCGCACCAGGATTTCGGGCGAGGAGCCGATCAAGGCGAAGCCCGGCAGATCGAGATGATAGAGGAAGGGCGACGGATTGATCCGCCGCAACGCGCGGTACAGATCGAACGGCGGCAGCGGGAAATCGCATGTGAAACGCTGCGCCAGCACCACCTGAAAGATATCGCCCGCCGCGATATAGTCCTTCGCGCGCGCCACCATCTCGCCATAGCGGCCGGGGGCGAGCTGCGGCGTGGGCAGGGGCAATGAGATCGCGCCCGGATCGCGGCGCGCTTGCGGGACCGCGCCCGCGAGCTGCGCCGCCGCCGCCTCGATCCGCTCGACCGCACGGCTGACCGCATCGCTCGGCTCGGGATTGCCCGGCCACACCGGCGCGACCAGATAGAGCGCGTCGGCCAGGCGATCGAACACCAGGATCAAAGTCGGCCGCACGAACAGCATGTCGGGCAGGCCGAGCGGATTGGGCGCCGGACGCGGCAGTTTCTCGACCAGCCCAACCGTCTCATAAGCGAAATAGCCGACCAGGCAGGCCAGCGCGGACGGAAGCCCCTCGGGTACCTCCGCGCGGCATTCCGCCACCAAGGCTCGCAACGCCTTCAGCTGGCCCCCGTCGACCGGCTTGAACGCCGCGCGATCGAACAGCCAGTCGCGGTTGATCTCCGCCTCGGTCCCGTTGGCGCGGAAGACGAGATCGGGCGCGAGACCGAGCAGGCTGTAGCGCCCGCGCGTCGCGCCATCCTCGACCGACTCCAGCACGAAATCGCCGCGACCGGGCTCGATCAGCTTGAGCGCGGCGGCGACCGGCGTCTCGGTGTCGGCCAGCTGGCGCCGCCACACCATCGCTGGCCGGCCCGACGCCAGGCTGCGGATCGCGTGCGAATCCTGTTCGGCGTCTCCGCCGGCGGTCTCCACTTTACTGCCCGTTGCCGCGCAATTGCTGCTCGAGCGTGCTGAGCGCCTGCGGGTTGCGCTTGACCTTCACCTCGTCGCGCGCGGCGCTCGCGAATTGCTGGGCATATTCGTCGCCCAGGCTGCGCTGCAATTCGTTGCGCGTCGCGCTCATCACCATCGGCAGGAATTGCGGATTGCCCGGCGTGATCTGCTCGAGCTTGACGATGAACCAGCTCCCGTTCGGTCCCTGGACCAGGTCCACCTTGCCCGGCGCCAGGCGGAACATGACGCGGATCGGGGCGGGCACGTTCTGGCCCGCGCGCGACAGTTCGAGCTGGCTGAGCGCGATCGGCTTGGGCGCTTCCAGACCGGCGGCGGCGAAGGCCGCGGCCATCGGCTGCCCGGCCTTGATCTTGGCCAGCAATGTCTGCGCGATGCCGTGCGCGCGTTCGGCGGCGCGCTGGACCTGCATGTCCAACGCGACGCGCGGCTTGACCTCGGCGAGCGGCACGGGCGTCCTCGATCTGATTGATCGCGGTGGCGAGCGCGTCGTCGGCTTTCTTCTTGGCAAGCGCCGCCTTGATCTCGGGCGTCGCCTGCGCGAGCGAGCGGGCGGGCACCTTGGTGATCGCCTCGACATGCGCGATCGCCCAGCCGAGCGCGGATTTGACGGGTGCGGTATTGCCGGGCCCGGAGAGAGCGAATGCCGCGTCGGCGATCGCCTTGCCGTCGGTGCCGGCGAAGGCATCGTGCGTCACCGCGCCGACCGTGATGTCCGACGCGCCAAGCCCCGCCTCGGTCGCGGCCTGGGCGAAGGGCGTGCCCTTGGCGAGCTTGGCGGCGAACGCCTTGGCGGCATTCTCGTAGCGCAACGATCGGCGCTCGGGCAGCGAATAGCGCGCGATATGCGCCTTGTAGAAATCGCTTACTTCCTGGTCAGTCGGCGCCGGAATGCCCTCGGGCTTGGCCGGGACCATCCCGATAGTGCCCTGCCTTTGGTCGATCACGAGCTGCGCGTAAGCGCGCAGCATGCTGTCGGGCGCGCGTGCCTCCGCCATGATCGGGGTCAGCAGCTGGCGGCGGATCAGGTCGTCGCGAATATCATCATGCAGCGATGCAAAGGTGATGCGCTGCTGCGCGAGCACATTGTTCATGACGTCCTGGCTGAACTGGCCGGTGACGCCGTGGAAGGCCGCGATCTTGCCGATCTCTCCACCGATCAGCCGCTCGTTCGCGGCAATGCCGTGGCGCTTCGCCCATTCGACCAGCACGTTCGCGCCGATCGTCTGCTCGACGATCGGGCCGAGGCCGCCGACCGCCGCCAGGAATTGGGGCATGGTCAGCGACGGCTGCTGCTCGCGCGCCTGGCGGAGCGATTGGTTCGCGCGCCGGCTGATCTCCGCGGTGGTGATCGGATGGCCGCCCACCGTTGCGACCGCATCCGCGCCCGGCCCGCCGCCCACCAGTCCGCCGCCGGGCGTCCCGACGCCGGTGACGATGAACGCGATCATGATGAGCGCGAGCAGCGCGACCGCCATCCACGAAGACAAGATACGGCGGAAAAAGGCGAGCATGGGTGTTCCGAAACTGCCGAAGGAAGCCGCCCCCAATAGAGAGGCGTCGGTCAGGCTTCAAGCGCGGGCAGACAAAGTCCTCTCCCGCTCGCGGGAGAGGACTCATGGCGCGTGTTCCCGCTAGGAGGTTCGGCCCTCGCTTGCTAACCGGCGTTCACGTTTCTGGAGGAATGACTTGCGAGTCCTGATTGCCGGCAATTGGAAGATGAATGGCTCGCGCCCGATGCTGGCCGAGCTCGATCGGATCGCCGAAGCCGCCGCGGCCCACCCCGAGGTCGACGTCGCGATCGCCCCGCCTTTCACCTTGCTCGCCGATGCCGGGCCGCGCGCGGGGCATGTGCTGATCGGCGGTCAGGACTGCCATCCCGCCGTCAAAGGCGCGCACACCGGCTGCATCTCGGCCGATATGCTGGTCGAGATGGGCGCCCGCTTCGTGATCTGCGGCCATAGCGAGCGCCGCGCCGAATTCGGCGAGAGCGACGCATTGATCCAGGCCAAGGCCACAGCCGCGCAGGCTGCCGGGCTGATCGCGATCGTCTGCGTCGGCGAGGACGAACCTGAACGCGACGAAGGCCGCGCTGTGCCCGTGGTCGCGGCCGAGCTCGACGGATCGGTGCCGCCCGCCTCCACCGCCGCAAATCTCGTCGTCTCCTACGAGCCCGCCTGGGCGATCGGCACCGGCCGCACCCCGACCATGGCCCAGATTTGCGGAATGCACGCGATGATCCGCGCCAAGCTGATCCAGTTGCTGGATGAGGAAGGCGCGCGCGTGCGCATCCTCTATGGCGGCTCGGTCAATCCCGCCAATGCCGCGCAGATATTGGCGTGCGAGGATGTGAACGGCGCACTGATCGGCGGCGCCAGCCTGACCGCCGAGACGTTCGTGCCGATTATCAAAGCCGCGGCCGATATCGCTCGATAGATTTTTTTAGCGTGGCCCTTGTCCGCTTCGGGCGTTAGGGCCCCAGCGCAGCTCAAAGCCCCCCAAGGAGGATCCAATGGCCTTCCAACTTCCCCCGCTTCCGTTCGACCCGTCCGCGCTCGCGCCGCACATGTCGGCCGAAACGTTCGAATATCATCATGGCAAGCATCACAAGGCCTATGTCGACAAGACCAATGGCTGGATCGACGAGAAGGGCCTTGCCGGCCTTTCGCTGCTCGATGTGATCAAGAAGGCGAAGGACACGTCCGACAAGGGCCTGTTCAACAACAGCGCTCAGATCTGGAACCACAGCTTCTTCTGGAATTGCCTCGCGCCCGCGGGTTCGACCAAGCCGTCCGAAAAGCTCGCCAAGCTGATCGACGATTTCGGCGGTCAGGACGCGCTGGTGAAGGCGATCGCGACCGAATCGGTCAATCACTTCGCGTCGGGCTGGGGCTGGCTGGTGCTCGAAGGCGACAAGCTCAAGGTCACCTCCTACCATGACGCCGACACCCCCGTCGCGCACGGCGTGACCCCGCTCTTCACGCTCGATGTGTGGGAGCATGCTTATTATATCGATTATCGCAACGCGCGGCCCAAGTTCGCCGAAACGATCCTCGGCAACGTGATCAACTGGGATTTCGTCTCCCAGAATCTCGACGGCCAGGGCGCCGCCCGCGCCGACCAGCAGCAGTAACTACTAAATCCTCCCCAGCTTTGGCTGGGGAGGGGGACCATCGCGTAGCGATGGTGGAGGGGCCGGCCGGCCAAGCGATCGCTTGCGGCGCCGCCCCTCCACCACCACCACCTCCTCACCAATCCCGATAGCAAAACCGCGCCCGCGCGCGTAAACTCGCCGCATGAAAGCCTTGCCCAAAGGCGTTTACGAAAGGCGGCTCGCCTGCGCGGCGATGATCTGCGTGGCGGTCGCCGATCCCGCGGCCCTGCAAGCGCAGACGTACCCGGCACAATCCGGATCGATCGCGAAACCCGCGCCACGGCTTCCGCCGTTGCCGCCCGCTGTCATCGACAACACGCTGCTGATCAACGGAACCGATATCGCCGCGCGCAAGGTCGAGACGCGCATGACGGTGGGCGTGGAGGTCGACGGACGCGGACCCTTCCGCTTCGTGGTCGACAGCGGCGCCGATTCCTCGGTGCTGGGCTCGGCCGCCGCGCGGATGCTGCAATTGCCCGCGACGACGCAGGCCATGCTGCACGGCATGACCGCCAGCAGCGTCGTCGACCGCGTCACCGCCGCCGAGCTCAAGGTCGGCGACAGCATTCTCCGTGATCTGGAACTGCCTGTGCTCAGGGATGAGGATCTGGGCGCCCAAGGCCTGCTCGGGATCGACGCGTTGGTCGAGCAGCGCCTGATGATGGATTTCGACAAGCGCGTCATCACAATCCAGGATGCGCGTCGGCCTGCGCCTTATGTCGAGGGTGAGATCGTGATCGTCGCGCGGCGGCGGCGTGGCCAGCTCATCCTGACGCAGGCGAGCACGAACGGCCACACGGTCGATGCCGTGATCGACAGCGGATCCGAAATCACGATCGGCAACCTCGCGCTGCGGAACCGCCTTTTCAAGCACCACATCAAAAGCCTGGTGAGCGGAGAAGTGATCGGAGCGAGGTGATCGGAGTCACCGGTGTCGCTGTGACGATGCAATTGGCGCACCTCGATGAGATCAGGATCGGCCCGATCCTGCTGCGCGATGTGGACATCGCGTTTGGCGACGTTCCGCCCTTTGCCGCATTCGGCCTCGACGACCATCCCGCAATGTTCCTCGGAACCGATCTGATGGAGAGTTTCCGGCGGGTCTCGCTCGATTTTCACGCGCGAAAGGTCCGCTTTCAGCTCAAGAAATGCAAAGCGACCCGGTTCGTCATGGGAGCGTCGCAGGGTTGGACGAGGATATCCTGGGACCAACCGAACGCGAACGATTGCGCATGAGTATCGCGACCAGGGGATAGCGGCTCCGCTTGCATGGCACGCGCGCCGGCGCCAATCAGGGGGCATGCGCATCGCCCTGTTCGAAACCGAAATCGCGGGAAATGTCGGCGCCGTCCTGCGGCTCGGCGCCTGCATGGGCGCGGCGGTGGACCTGATCGAGCCGATGGGGTTCGCATGGGATGATCGACGGGTCCGCCGCACCGCGATGGACTATATCGACCATGTCGAAATCGCACGCCACGCCGGCTTCGACGCATTCAGGGCGACGATCGGTTCCTCCAGGCTGATCCTGTTCACCACCAAAGCCACGCAATCGGCCTACGATTTCGGCTTCCTGCCCGACGATATCCTGCTCTTCGGCAAGGAAAGCGCAGGCGTGCCGGCTCGTATCGTTGCCCGCCGTATCATGGAATACCGCCACCGCAATCTCCTATCATCCTGTTTTGATAGGCATTAACTGCGTTAAGCGTCGCGGCCAAGTGCCGCTTTCATTCACTCCTCCGGCGGCAACACCACCTTGTTATCATCCGCCGCCAACCCATGCCGCATCAGCATCGGCACGTTGCATGCGGCGAAGATCACCGTCGCCGGCATCGATCCCCATAATTTGTAGCTCAGCCAGAAGCTGGTGGTCGTGTTGCGCCACACCAGTTCGTTCGCCACCGCCAGGCAAAAGAAGAAGATCGCCCAATTGCGCGTGAGCAGGCGCCAGCCTTCCTCATCCAACCCCGGATAGGCCTGGCCCAGCACCATCTGCAGCGTCGGCTTGCCCGTGACGAGGCCCCACACCAGAACCGCCATGACCGTCAGATAATAGATGGTCGGCTTGATCTTGATGATCCAGTCCTTGTGCAGCCAGATCGTCAGGCCGCCCAGGATCAGCACCATGATCGCCGAGAAGATCTGGATCGGCGAGATCTTGCCGAAGCGGATCAGCGACACCAGCATCGCCACCGCGGTCACGCCCATGAACACGGCCGTGGACACGAAAATGTCGTGCTTGGTCGCAGCGTAGGTGACGAAATAGATGAGCAGCGGCCCCAGATCGAGACCGAGGCGCATGCCGATGCCGGGCTCGGCGGGTTTCGTCGGGCTGGTCATCGTGTCTTCTCCGGCGCGAGACGTTCGATCCCGGCGATCGCGCGGGCAACCTCTTGTGCGTCGAACGGGCGGAGATCGTCGATGGTTTCGCCGATCCCGATCGCATGGATCGGCAGCCCGAACTTCTCCGCCGCCGCCACCAGCACACCGCCGCGCGCGGTGCCGTCGAGCTTGGTCATGACCAGCCCCGTCACGCCCGCTTCCTTCTGAAACACTTCGATCTGGTTGAGCCCGTTCTGGCCCGTGGTCGCATCCAGCACGAGCACCACATTATGCGGCGCGGAGGGGTTGAGTCGGCCGAGCACGCGGCGGATCTTGGACAATTCATCCATCAGTCCGGCCTTGTTCTGGAGCCGCCCGGCGGTGTCGACGATCAGCACGTCGGTGCCCTCGGCCGTGCCGCGCTTGACGCCTTCGAACACCAGGCCGGCCGCATCGCCGCCTTCCTTGCCGGAGATGATCGGCACGCCGATCCGGTCGGCCCAGACCTTGAGCTGACCGATCGCCGCCGCGCGGAACGTGTCGCCCGCGACCAGCATCACCGAATAATCCTGCTCGGTGAACAGATGCGCCAGCTTGGCGATCGTGGTGGTCTTGCCGGAGCCGTTCACGCCGATCACCAGGATCACCTGCGGGCGCGGGAAAGCGTCGATTTCGAGCGGCTTGGCCACGGGCGCGAGAATCTCGCTTATCTCTTCCGCCACCACCTCGCGCAACTTGGCTTCGGTCAGCCCCAACGCGAACCGCTCCCCCGTCAGCCGTTCGCGCACGCGTTTGGCAGTGGTCGGGCCGAGATCGGACGCGATTAAAGCCTCCTCGATCTGGTCGAGCGTATCGGCATCGAGCGCCGCCTTGCCGAACAGGCCCGAAAGATTCTCGCCGAGTTTGTCGGAGGTGCGGCGGAATCCGCCGAACAGCTTTTCGGTCCAGCTGCTCATGCGGGGGTTCCGATCAGGGTTTCGCCGGAAACCGCGACGATGCGGGTAGGAACGATAGAGTTGGCCTTAAAGCCCCTCCCCTTCAGGGGAGGGGTTGGGGTGGGGCCTACATACTTAGCATCTCGCTCGTGGATAGGCCCCACCCCCAGCCCCTCCCCTGAAGGGGAGGAGAGAAGGCAGACCCGCGCGAAATTCGCCGCGTGCCCGCTCGTCCCGTCCAGCTCGACCAGAACCTCCGTCACCTGTCCAACCTGCTCCTTCAGCCACGCCGCCTTGGCGCCCGCCGCCGCCTCGCGCAGCCGGGCCGCGCGCGCCTTGACCACGTTGCGCGCCACCTGCGGCATCCGCGCCGCCGGCGTGCCCGCGCGCGGCGAATAAGGGAAGATATGCGCCAGCGCGATGGCGCAATCGTCGATGAGGGCGAGCGTGTTGGCGAACATCGCCTCGTCCTCGGTCGGAAAGCCCGCGATCAGGTCGGCGCCGATCGCGATTTCCGGGCGCAGCGCCTTCAGTCTCACGACCAACTCCACCGCCTGGGCGCGGCTGTGACGGCGCTTCATCCGCTTGAGGATCATGTCGTCGCCCGCCTGCAGCGAGAGATGGACGTGCGGCATCAGCCGCGGCTCGTACGCGATCAGGTCCAGCAAAGCCTCATCCACCTCGCATGGATCGAGCGAGGACAGCCGCAGGCGCGGCAATTCGGGCACATGCTTCAAGATGCGCGCGACCAGGCTGCCGAGTGCCGGCTGGCCCGGCAAATCGGCGCCATAAGCGGTCAGGTCGACTCCTGTCAGCACCACTTCCTTGGTGCCCTGGTCGACCGCCGCCCTGATCTCCTCGATCACCCCGCCCGCGGGCAGCGACCGGCTCGGCCCCCGGCCAAAGGGAATGATGCAAAAGGTACAGCGATGGTCGCAGCCATTCTGCACGGGGAGGAAGGTGCGGGCGTGTCCCGGACGCGGCACGTTCGCCACCGTTCCCGTCATCCCAGCGAAAGCTGGGATCTCAGGAGATGGGGGTACGGCCTTTGCCTCATGAGATCCCAGCTTTCGCTGGGATGACGGGTAAAAAGACAAGTCGAGCTTCCTGGTGTTCGGCACGATCGCCGAAACCTCGGCCATCGCCCGAAACGTCTCCGGCTCGGTCTCCGCCGCGCACCCGGTCACCACGATCCGCGCCTCCGGCCGGTCGCGCTTCGCCCGGCGGATCGCCTGCCGCGCGGTCTTCACCGCCTCGGCCGTCACCGCGCAGCTGTTGACCACCACCAGGTCGTCCGCACCGCCCAGCATCGCCGCGATCTTCTCGCTTTCGGCGATGTTGAGGCGGCAGCCATGCGAAATCAAAGTCGCGCCGCTCACAGGCCGTCGGCCTCGCCCACATAAACGTGGGTGGCCGGGCCTGACATGCTGATGCTGCCGCCCGGGCGCCAATCGATCAGCAATTCGCCGCCAGGCAGCGCGACCGTCACCGGGCTGTGCACGCGTCCCGCCTTGATCGCGGCGACTGCGGTCGCGCAGGCGCCGGTGCCGCAGGCGCGGGTCAGCCCGGCGCCGCGTTCCCACACGCGCAGGCGGATGCGGTCCTGATCCTCGATCGTCGCGACGTTGACGTTGACGCGGTCGGGGAAGAGCGGGTCATGCTCGATCTGCGGGCCGAGCCGATCGAGCTCGACCGCGTCGCAATCGGGCACGAAGAAGATGACGTGCGGATTGCCGACATTGACCGCGGCGGGATCGCTCAGATCCTCCCAGCCGACGGGCATGCTTGCCGTATCCATCGCGTAACCGAGCGGGATATCGTCCCAGCCGAAGCGCGGCGAGCCCATGTCGACCGTGGCGAGCGTACCCTCGACCGCGAGTTGCAGCGTGCCGCCCAAGGTTTCCAACGTCGATTGACGCCCGAGCAGAAGCGCCACCGCGCGCGAGGCATTGCCGCACGCCTCGACCTCGCTCCCGTCAGAATTCCAGATCCGCATCCGCGCGTCGGCAACGTCGGACGGCTCGATCAGGATCAACTGGTCGCAGCCAATCCCCTCGCGCCGATCGGCAATGGCCCGCGCCCGCGCGGAATCGATCGCGACACTCTGGTCGCGCGCATCGATCACCACGAAGTCGTTGCCGAGCCCGTGCATCTTGTGAAAGCGAAAGGACATGCCCGCGATCTAGGGATGCGGGCGCGTTTAGTCCACTTTGGCGACCGAGCTAAAACCCACCGTTCGTGCTGAGCTTGTCGAAGCACCGTCCTTCTTCTTCAGAAGAAAGGCAGCCCTTCGACAAGCTCAGGGCGAACAGGCCGTTATTATCATCCAGCCCTACCTCTTGCCCGGCAGCAGCCACCCCTCGTCACTCAACCAGTCGAACAGCCGGTCCGGCCAATGCTGGATCGACACACGCTCATTATGCATCGCGACGTTGAAGCCATGATCGGTGCCTGCGAAAATATGCAGCTCGACCGGCACCTTCGCGTCGCGCAACTGGTTGAACAAGGCGATCGACGGCGGTTCGCAGCATGTGTCGAGCGTGCCCGCGGTGATGAAAGCGGGCGGTGCGCCCGCCACCGCCTGGCCGGGAATGCCGAGCGGGCCGGGATAGACCAATATCTGGAAATCGGGCCGCGCGCTCTGCCGGTCGACCGCGTCGAGCGTCCAGCTGCGCTGCGGCTCGGGGTTGTCGGCGACCATCGACACCAGTTCGCCGCCCGCCGAGAAGCCCATCAGCCCGATACGGTGCGGGTCGACTCCATAATCGGCGGCATGCGCGCGCACCCAGCGGATCGCGCGGCGCGCGTCGGCGGCGGCGTCGCGCTCGATCGAGTAAGTCGACCCCGCCTCGCGCGCGAGGCGATACTTGAGCACGAACACGGTAATCCCGAACCGATTCAATGTCTTGGCTGGCATGATCCCTTCGTTGACGAACACCAGCATCCGGTGTCCGCCGCCCGGCGCGATCACCACCGCGGCGCCGTTGGCGTGGCTCGGGTCGGCGCGGAAGATGGTCAGATTGGGGTTGTGGACGCTGCGAACATATGTGTTTTCGACGACTTCCGGGACGCCCACCCGCGCTTCCGCGCCGGGCGCCCCATGTCCCCAAATAGGCACGATTTCGGGGTCGGCAGCGAGCACGGCAGGGGTCGCGAAGAGCAACAATATGGCGGCTATCCAACGCTTGCCCATCGTCCGATCCTATCAAGCCTGAATCTGATAATGTTTTAATTCCCCTTAGGCGGGGAGCTTCGGGAATATGCCGACGCCTGTCGGCGGCTGCCATACGACCATTGTCGTGGCTTTCACGGGAACCGCCCGCCCGATAGAGCGGGAGCATGCGCAATGCTCCCTGGTTGATGGCCACCACCTTTCTGCTTGGCCTGCCGCTCGCCGCCTCCGCGGCCTCGCTTTCCGCCTTCCAGACCGCCCCGGCCGAGCCGGGCGCCATCACCGTCAAGGCGGTGGGCGACGGGCGCGCCGACGACAGTACCGCGCTCCAGGCGGCGATCGACCAGGCCGCGTCGAGCAAGACCGGCGAGGGCATCGTCTTCCTGGCGTCCGGCCGCTACCGGATCAGCCGCACGCTTTACATGTGGCCGGGCGTACGTCTGTTCGGCGTGGGCAAGACCCGCCCCGTAATCCTGCTCGGTCCGAACACGCCGGGCTTCGGCCAGGGCCTCGGCACGATGGTGATCTTCGCGGGCTTCAACCCCGCGCGCCCGCTCGTCCCCGGCCGTCCGTTCCGCGTCCCCGTGCCGCCGCAGGGCAGCGTTCCCGCCACCGACACAATCGCCGACGCCAATTCGGGCACCTTCTATTCGGCCATGTCCAATGTCGACTTCGAGATCGGGGCGGGCAACTCCGCCGCGACCGCGATCCGCTTCCACACCGCGCAGCACGCTTATCTGAGCCATATGGATTTCCAACTCGGCTCGGCGCTGGCGGGTCTCTACCAGGTCGGCAACGAGGCCGAAGACCTCCATTTCCACGGCGGGCGCTACGGCATCCTCACCGAGAAACCCTCGCCCGCCTGGCAATTCACGCTGATCGATTCGAGCTTCGACGGCCAGCGCGACGCCGCGATCCGCGAGCATGAGGCCGGGCTGACGCTCGTCAACGTCGCCATCCGCGACACGCCGGTCGGGATCGACATCGACCAGGGCTATGGCGACTGGCTGTGGGGCAAGCAGGTCCGCTTCGAGAATGTCTCGAAGGCGGGCGTCATCATCTCGAACGAGAATAACGCTTATACCCAGATCGGCTTCGACGATGCGCTGGCCAAGGGCACGCCGGTCTTTGCGCGCTTCCGGGATAGCGGCAAGACGGTCGCGGGGCCGGGCGCGGCCTATCGGGTGAGCGCGTTCAATTATGGTCTGGTCGTGCCGGGCCTCGGCCAGACCGGCCACTATGCCACCAATATGCAGGCACAGCCGCTCAAGGCGCTGCCCGCGCCGGCTGAGCGCGCGGTGCGCCTACTGCCGCCTGTCGGCCAGTGGTTCAACGTGCGCGACGCCGGCGCGAAGGGCGACAATGGGGCCGATGACACCGCCGCGATCCAGCGCGCGATCGACGCGCATCGCGTGGTCTATTTCCCCACCGGCCGCTATCGCGTCACCGACACGCTCAGGCTTCGCCCCGATAGCGTCCTGATCGGCCTGCATCCGAGCCTGACCCAGATCGTGCTGCCCGACGACACACCGGCTTATGCGGGGATCGGCAATCCGAAGGCCTTGATCGAAAGCGCCAAGAGCGGCGACGCGATCGTCTCCGGCCTCGGCCTCAACACCAGCGGCATCAACCCTCGCGCGACCGCTTTGCTCTGGAAGGCGGGCGCCGGCTCACTCGTCCAGGACGTCAAGATCCAGAATGGGCATGGCACCAACCTGCCCGACGGCACACGCTTCGATCCCTACAATGCCAATCATACCGGCGATCCCGACCCCGCGAAGCGATGGGACGCGCAATATCCGAGCATCTGGGTGACCGATGGCGGCGGCGGCACCTTCACCGATATCTGGTCGCCCGATACCTATGCGACCGCAGGCTTCAAGGTCAGCGACACCGACACGCCCGGCCATGTCTACGAGCTCTCGAACGAGCATCACGTCCGTGCCGAGATCGTGCTCGACAATGTGAAGAATTGGGAGTTCCTCGCTCCCCAGACCGAGGAAGAGGCGGGCGAGAGCCAGGATACGGTGAGTCTCGACGTGCGCAACTCGCGCAACATCCTTTTCGCCAACTATCACGCCTATCGTGTCACCCGCTCGCTCAAGCCCGCGGCGACTGCGGTGCGGCTGATCAACTCGTCCGACATCCGCTTCCGTAACGTGCATGTGAATGCGGAAAGCGGCTTTGCCTTCTGCGAGCCGAGCGGCTGCGGCACGTATCTGCGCGCCAGCAAATACCCCTACGAGAACGCCATCACCGACGTCACCAGCGGGCTCGAAGTGCGTGAGCGCGAGTTCGCGATGCTCGACGTGCCGGGCGCGCCGCCTCCGCCCACGCAGGGGCCGGCGGTGCAGCGGCTCCAGACGGGTTTCTATTCGATTGCCGGCGCGGCGGTGGATGCGAAGGGCAAGCTCTACTTCGTCGATCGCAAGATGCAGACCATCTACGGCTGGTCGAAGGACCAAGGCCTCACGATCGAACGCGACGACGCGCATGACCCGGTCAATCTGGCATTCGACCGATCGGGCAATCTGCTGGTGCTGTCATCCGATGGCGCGCAGGGCATTGTCTACGCTTTCAAGCCGGGCAGCCCGAACGGCAAGATCGAGCTGATCCAGCCCACGCCCGTGAAGGATCATCGCGACGCCACGATCGCGCTGCCCGGCAACGTCTGGAACAATGGCGAATTCCGCGACCAGCTCGATCTCGCCACCTATCGCTTCACCACCCTCGCCGAGATGTTCGCGCGCGACATCGGCGCGCCCAAAGCGAAGGAATATGTCTCGCCCGACGGCAGTCTCGTCCTGCCCGCTTTCCCCGTGCACGGGCAGGGGCCGGCCAATTCCCTCGGCTGGCGCTTCTCCGACATGCTCGACACGTATGGCTTCGTCACCGCGAAAGCGGGCGAGCGCCTGTTCCTGATCAATGCGTCGGAGGACAAGACCTATAGCGGGACAGCCGGCGCGCATGGGAACGTTATCAACCCGAAACCTTTCGCCAATCGCGGCGGCGAAAGCGTGGCGGTGGGGCCGGACGGGCGCGTCTATGTCGCGAACGGGCAGATCTTCATCTACGCGGCTGATGGATCCGAAGCGGGCCGGATCGACGTGCCGGAGCGGCCGCTGCAGCTGATCTTCGGCGGCGCCAACGGGCGGACGCTTTTCATTCTCGCCCATCACGCCTTGTTCGCGGTGGAGATCTGAGGAAACTCAGGCCGCTTCGTCCTGCAGCGCCCACAGGGCGGCCTCGACGACGATCGCGACCTGCGTGCGGTTGCGCACGTTCAGCTTGCGCATCAACGCGGTCATATGCGCCTTTACCGTCGCTTCGGCGATGCCGAGATCGAACGCGATCTGCTTGTTGAGCAGCCCGGAATGCACGCCGTGCAAGACCTTGAGCTGGGTGGGGGTGAGGTCCGCAAATCCCGGTGGGAGCCTCGGCCCCGCGGAACGGAAGATGGACGGCTCGATTCTCGAAATCAGTCCCATAAATCCCCTCTCCAGGTGCATGCACCCAGGCTGAAGACCGTCGCTGCGAAGGCTCGCCATCGGCCCGCCCTCCGTTCCCGCTATCCTCTGCACAGAGTCGCCGGAATCGGTTGGACAGGTTAACGCTAACTCTCGACGAAAGATGCGTCAAGCATGATTGTTATCGTTAAAGCTGTTGGACAAGTCTTCCGAGATGGTACAACAAGCATGGCGAATGGGTCCGCGTCGGCCGCGTAAGCGCGGTCCGCGCCAAGCCCGCGATGGGAAGAGGGGGGCCTCATATTGGCCACGAACATGGTCGTGCAGGAAGGCAGGCTGGCGGATCGCGCCTATGCCGGGATCGTCGAGATCATCAATCGGGACAAGCTGCAGGTCGGCGACCGTCTGCCGTCCGAAGCGCGGCTGGCCGAGCTGTTCGGCATGTCGCGCACGATCGTGCGCGAAGCCCTCGTACGGCTCGCCTCGGACGGCATCACCGAGGCGCGGCGGGGGGCGGGATCCTTTGTGAAGAACCGCCCGTCGGAGCAGCTTGGCGCGCACGTCCCCATGTCCGAGCTTTCGTCCACGCTCGGTACCTACGAGGTGCGGTTCGTGATCGAGGCCGAGGCTGCGCGCCTCGCCGCGCAGCGCCGCTCCCCGGAGCAGATGGCGGAGATAAACCAGCGATTGGTCGAATTGCGCCAGGCGCTCATGTCATCCGCACCCGCGCATGACGAGGACTGGGCCCTGCATCGCGCGATCGCCGAGGCGACCGCCAACCCGGCCTTCGTCGCCTCGTTCGATCTGCTGCATAATGAGGTCGAGCATATATTGCGCGCCGGCGTCGACATTTCGCGCTCGCGCCCGCCGGAAGTGATCCAGGCGATGATGCGCGAGCATGAGATGATCGTGGATGCGATCCGTGCGCAGGATGCGGACGGGGCGGCGCTGGCAATGCGCTGGCATCTCACGCAGGGCCGCAAGCGGCTGATGCCCTAGAGCGGCCGATCCGATTGCATCGGATCGGCCGCTCTAGATCTTTGTTTTACCGCGATTTCCGAGTCGCCGGGTGATTCCACCCGGCTAGAAATCGCTCTAACCCGCTTGCGCGGGCCTTTTCGCGCCAATCCCCTTCGTGGCGAGCCATTGCAGCACGCGATCAGCCTCCAGCTCGGGCGGCACGGTCGAATCGATCGTGATCGCCCGCTCGTCCGCGCCGGGTGATTCGAGGATGGCGAGTTGGCTGTCGATCAGGCTGGCGGGCATATAATGGCCGGGGCGGTCGTGGAGCCGGCGGATCAATTCCTCGCGCCCGACCTCGAGCAGGACGAAGCTGGCGGGCACGGCAATCGCCGCGCGCAGCCGGTCGCGATAGGATCGCTTCAACGCGGAACAGGCCGCCACCGCGATGCCTTCCCGCCGGGCTGCCTCACCGATCGCCGCGCCCAAAGTGTCGAGCCAGGGCCAGCGGTCCGCGTCGGTGAGCGGCACCCCGCCGCGCATCTTGGCGACATTGGCCTCCGAGTGGAAGGAATCGCCTTCGAAGAAAGGGTGCCCCAATTGTTGGCCGAGCAGGCTCGCGAGCGTCGATTTGCCGCTGCCGCTGACGCCCATGATGATGATCGCCTGGGCGGATCCCGTCTCGTCTTTCCGCCCCATCAACACCTCCCGAACGCCTTTCCGCAGAGGCCGCGGAAAGCCGCCTCCCAGAGGCTACCCATATCCGGCGCGCTGCCGCCGCTGGCCATTACGACCATCGTCGCGATGGTTTACGACCATGGTCGCGGTCGTTTGACTGCCCCGCCTCGCTTACTCACGCACCCTCTCGGAAACGTTTCCGCGGCCATTCCGCCGGGCACGTTGCGAACCAGAAACGATAACAGAGGTGATGTGTGATGGAGTGTCGATCCAAGGGGGTTTCGTCTTCTTTCCGGCGGCGTGCCTTGCTCTCGGCAAGCGTTATGGGCCTGTGCGCGCTGAGCACGCCCGTCTTCGCGCAGAATGCTGCCGGCGCAGCGCCGACCATCGCGGCGCAGCCGAGCGCGCCCGCAAATGCCGAAACGGGCGAAGTGATCGTCACCGGCTCGCGCATCAAATCGTCCGGCTTCAGCGCGCCGACGCCGACGCAGGTGTTCGGCGCCGCCGATCTGGCCCGTAATGCCGAACCCAATATCTTCACCACGATCACGCAGCTCCCCTCGCTGCAAGGCTCAACCGGCGCGGTCACCAACACGAACAGCACGTCGAGCGGGCAGCAGGGCCTGAGCTCCTTCTCGCTGCGCGGTCTTGGCACGATCCGCACCCTGACCCTGCTCGACGGACAGCGCGTGGTGCCGGCCAACGTTACCGGCGTGCCCGATATCAGCCTGTTTCCGCAGCTTCTGATCGAACGCGTCGACGTGGTGACCGGCGGCGCGTCCGCCTCCTACGGCTCCGATGCGGTCGGCGGTGTGGTCAACTTCATCACCAACAAGAAGTTCGAGGGCTTCAAGGCCAACGTCTCCGGGGGCATCACGACCTATGGGGACGACAAGCAATATCTGTTGCAGGCGGCGGCGGGTAAGTCCTTCCTCGACGATCGCCTCCACGTCGAGATCAGCGGCGAATATGACCATGAGCAGGGGGTGCCGGCCGGCGGCTTCGGCGAGGATGCGCCTGGCAGCCGCAATTGGTATCGCACGTCGACCTTCGTCAATCGCGGCGTCACCAATGACGGATCGCCCCAATATCTGGGCGTCGATCACGCTCAAGCCTATCAATATACCAAATATGGCCTGATCAATAACGGCCCGCTGCAGGGCATCGCCTTCGACAAGAATGGCAACCCGTTCCAGTTCCAATATGGCGGCAGTGCGTTTGGGGTCGCCGGCGTGCCGGTCAAGAATGCGGCGGGCAATGTGGCCAATTGCTATGCGAGCGGCAGCTTCTGCGTGGGCGGCGATCTGTCGGGCGGCGTCGGCATCGGCACCTCGCTCCAGTCGCGGCTCGAGCGCATGGATGGCTATACGCGCGTCGGCTTCGACGTGGATCCGAATAACGAAATCTACGCCACGCTGAACGTCGCCCGCGTGAAGACGAGCAACCAGCCCAACCCCGGCGCGCAGAATCCGAATATAACGATCCTGTGCTCCAACCCCTATGTGCCGGCCTCCGTGGCGGCGCAGTGCGCGGCCGCGGGCATCACCCAGTTTCGGTTTGGCACGAGCAACGCGCTGCTGCCGCGGAATATCAACGTCCACCCGACGCGGACCCAATATCGCGGCGTTATCGGTGCGGACGGCAAGTTCAAGCTGGTGGGCACCGACTGGCGCTATGACGCCTATTACGAGCATGGCGAGAACATCACCAACCTCCACGTTCACGACATCATCCTGAACCAGCGCTACACCGAGGCGGTCAACGCAATCTCGCTCAACGGCCAGATCGTCTGCGGCAATCCAATCGCCCGGGCGAGCGGTTGCGTCCCGATCAACGTGATGGGCGGGCAGACGCCGAGCGATGCCGCGCTCGCCTATATCACCCCCACGAACGGGCCGTTCCAGCATTCCCGCCAGAAGCAGGATGCCGCGAGCCTCAGCTTCAGCGGCGAGCCTTTCTCCTTATGGGCGGGCCCGGTGTCGGTGGCGTTCGGCGGCGAATATCGGCGCGAATGGTATCACGTCGTCTCGGATCCTTACGGCAACGGCGTCACGGCCGAGACGCCGAACAGCGCCGCTTATCCGTCGGACCCGGTGCTCAACAGTGCGCTCGGCAACAATTGGTATGCGGGCAACTACCATGCCGGCCGCGGCCAATATCATGTGACCGAGGCGTTCCTCGAGGTGAACCTGCCGTTCCTGAACTCCGATCAGCTCGGCAAGGCCAATATCAATGCGGCCGGCCGGTGGACGAACTATAGCACGTCCGGCACGGTCTATACGTGGAAGGTGGGCGGCACCTGGGATACGCCGATCGACGGCGTCCGCCTGCGTGCGGTGACCTCGCGCGACGTGCGCGCGCCGAACCTGTCGGAACTGTTCGCGGCGCCGACCACCACGACCCAGCCCAATTTCACCAACCCGTTCGCGACGGCGCAAAATGGCCAGCCGGCCGCCCTGACCATCAACCAGATCGCGATCGGCAACCCGAACCTGAAGCCGGAAATCGCGCGGAATACGGAATTGGGCATCGTATATGCCCGGCCGCGTTGGGCACCGGGCCTCAGCCTCTCGCTCGATTATTACAACATCAAGATCAAGGGCGTGATCTCGTCAATTTCACGTTCCGTGCGCTGGCGACGAATGTGCGCCACTTCATCACCGACCCGGGCCTCCCGAACACCGTTCCGATCGACTCTGCCGGCCAGAACAGCGGTGCGACGCCGAAGTGGAAGCTGCTCGCGATCCAGGCCTGGGATAGCGACAAGATCAGCTTCAACCTGCAGGAGCGCTGGTTCAGCAACGGGCGCTATGGCGGCACCACCACCGATTATGTCGAGTGCGCGCCCGGTTCCTGCCCGGTATCGACCTCGCAGCACCCCACCATCGACGACAATCACATGGCCGGCGTGACCTATTTCGACGTGGGCGGATCGTACAAGCTGACCAGCAAGCTGACGGCCTATTTCAAGATCGACAATGTGTTCAATCGCAGTCCGATACCGTCGCCGCAGACCAACACGGGCATCGACTTCAATCCGGCGCTCTACGATGCGCTGGGTCGCTTCTATCGCGGAGGCATCCGCTACAATTTCTAACGGTCATCCATCCCCGCGACCCTTCCGGTTGGGGAAAGACCTGGGCGCCTCGTCGGATCTTCCGCGAGGCGCCTTTTTTATCCGGCGAGCAGCCTGGCGATGTGGCGCACCGCCAGCGCATAGCCATGCGGGCCGAGACCGGTGATCATCCCGGTCGCCGCCGCGGTCATCAGCGAATTGGCGCGCCACGCCTCCTCGCGGGCATGGATGTTGGAGATATGCACCTCCACGATCGGGCAGTCGCACATCTTGAGCGCGTCCAGGATCGGATAACCGGCGTAGGAAAAAGCGGCCGGGTTGATGACGATGCCCGCCGCACTCTTCCGCGCCTCGTGGAGCCAGCCGATCATCTCATGCTCGGCATTGGTCTGGTGGAAGCGAAGATCGAGTCCGGCGGCGTCCGCTTCCGCGCGGCATAGCGCCTCGATGTCGGCAAGCGTGGTCGTGCCGTAAATTTCCGGCTCACGCTCGCCCAGCAATTCCAGGTTCGGGCCGTTCAGAACGAACAGAACGGATTTCGCCATTTCTTTTCCCCTCAGGATATTTTCATTGCTGGTTTTGGGGGTGCTACGCAAGGAGGATGCTTGTAGAGGCTAGTGTTGCATTGCAGCAGAGACTCGTCATGAACGCCATTCCGCCCGTCGCGCAAAACCCCGATGTCCGCTTCCTCGGCAAGCTGCTGGGGGATGTGATCCGCGCTTATGGCGGCGACACGCTTTTCAAGCGGATCGAATATATCCGCTCGGCCTCGGTCGATCGCGCGCGCGGCCTGGGCGGCGATGTCGATCCCGGCCTCGATGCGCTCGATCTGGACGAGATGCTCGCCTTCACGCGCGGCTTCATGCTCTTCTCGATGCTCGCGAACCTGGCCGAAGACCGGCAGGGTGTCGCGGCGGAGCCGGGCGCGGACCTCGCCGCAGCGATCGCGAAATTGCGCGGGCAGGGCGTCGAGAAGGATGCGATTTCCGCCGTACTGGACAATGGCCTAATCGTGCCCGTGCTGACCGCGCATCCGACCGAGGTGCGGCGCAAGTCGATGATCGATCACCGCAACCGCATCGCCGACCTGATGCACCTGCGCGATACGGGGGCGGAGGAGACGCCGGAAGGCGATCTGGTCGAGCAGGCGATTTACCGCCAGATCGCCCTGCTGTGGCAGACGCGTCCCTTGCGGCGCGAGCGGCTCTACGTGGCGGACGAGGTCGAAACCGCATTGTCCTATCTGCGCGATATCTTCCTGCCGGTGATGCCCTCCCTCTACGCGCGCTGGGAACGCGTTCTCGGCCGGCGGCCCAAGAGTTTCCTGCGC
>JAEKMC010000118.1 GCA_019508115.1 Sphingomonas sp. | reverse complement strand
GCGGCCCAGCTGTCGCTTCTGCAGAATCGCTATAACGTCTATGTCTCGCACGCGGCCCTGCTCGCCGCGACGGGGGAATTGAGTGCGCAGCAAATCGCCGCCGGCGTCACCGTTTACGATCCTGAAGCGAATTTCAAACATGTGCGCTTCTCGGGCTTCACGCCATTCGAGCTGATCGCCAGCGGCGTCGACCGGATCGGCTCGGCACCGCCGCGCGGTCCTTTATCCAAGGATCTTTCCGGCGTGAACGTGCCGCATCCCGAAAATCCGGGCAGCCTTGCCCCATCTCCGAATCGGGAATTGATGAACCGCCACCTGACGCCGATCACGAAGAGCGCGCTCAGGCTGCCGAACGGCGATGCGGCCCGCTGTCCGCTCAACGATATTCGGGGCCGCTGATGCGTGCCCGACCCACGATTTGCGCGAACAAGACGCTTTTCACCAGCGTCGTTCCCGCCCAAGGATCGAACTGACATGGCGACACCGACCAAAACTGGCCAACAGCCGCTTGCCAGCCCGCTCGCGCGCGCGCTGCGGCTGGGGCTGACCCCGATCTGCTTCGCGGCGTTGTTCAGCCTGATCTCGAACATGCTGTATCTGGCGCTGCCGATCTACACGAACCTGATTTACAGCCGCGTCATCACCAGCCAGTCCGGATCGACTTTGATCGTCCTGTCCTTCGGCTGCGCGTTCGTCTTCCTCATCTCCGGCATCATCGATCATTATCGCCAGATGGTGCTGAGCGGCTTCGGCGTGGTGTTCGATCAGCAATTGTCGAGCCGGACCTTCGCCGCTTTGTTCGACGCGGTGGTGCGCCGGCAGGGAACGCGGGCGCAGGCGCTGCGCGATCTCGATACCGTGCGCGGCGCGATCGGCGGCCACGCCATCAACGTGCTGTTCGACCTGCCCTGGATGCCCGTCTTCATGGTCATCCTGTTCGCGATCGATCCGACGATCGGCGTGGTCACCTTGCTGGGCGGGGTCACGCTCGTCGTCCTCGCCTTCCTGCAGGACCGCGCCACGCACAGCGCGCTCAAGGAAGCGAGCAGCGCTGCGATCACGAGCTACAGCTTCACCGATGCGGCGCTGCGCAATGGCGAAGTCGTGCGCGCGCTCGGCATGCTGCCCGTGCTGGGCCGGATGTGGGCACGCAGCCGCTATGTCTCGGTCGCGGCGGGATCGACCGCGTTGCAGAATGGCAGCTTCTATTCGGGCGCGATCAAGTTCGTGCGCATGCTGATCCAGATCCTCATCATCGCCGTCGGCGCCTGGCTGGTGGTCGAACGTACGATTCAATCCGGTCTGCTGTTCGCAAATATGATCCTGGCGTCGCGCGCACTCGCGCCGATCGAAAGGATGGTCGGATCGTGGAAGGCCCTGATCGAGGCGCATGAAGCGTATAAGAGGCTCGACCGCATCCTGCTCGATTATGAGCAGCCCGTTCCCGTGACCAAGCTGCCCGTCCCGACCGGCCGAATGAGCATCGAAGGCGTGAGCTTCGCACCCGCGGGCGCGGCGGCGCTGGTGCTGACCAATCTGAACTTCAGGATCGAGCCCGGCGATTTCCTCGGGATCATCGGCCCCTCCGGCGCGGGCAAATCGACGCTCGCCCGGCTGATGGTGGGGATCTGGAAGCCGGGTGTAGGCGCGGTGCGGCTCGACGGTGCCGACGTCTATAGCTGGGACCGCGAGGATTTCGGCCGCAACGTCGCCTATCAGCCGCAGGATACCGAATTATTCGCGGGCACGGTGCGCGACAATATCGCGCGCTTCCTGCCCGATGCGACCGACGAGCAGGTGGTAGCCGCGGCACAGCAGGCGGACGCGCACAATTTGATCCTGCGCTTGTCCAAAGGATATGAGACCGAGTTGGGCGAAGGCGGCGCGGTGCTGTCGGCCGGGCAGCGCCAGCGCGTGGGGCTGGCACGGACATTGTTCGGCAATCCCAAGCTGATCGTCCTCGACGAACCCAATGCCAACCTGGACGCCGAAGGCGAGGCGGCGCTGATGGCCGCGCTCGAACGCGCCAAGCAGCGGGGCGCGACGGTCGTGCTGATCTCGCACAAGCCGGCCGTGTTCGGGGTCGCCGACAAGATCCTGGTCCTGGTCAACGGCCAGATCACCGATTTCGGCCCGTGCGACGAGGTTATGAGCCGGCTTGGAGCGAAGCGGTCGCAACCCGCGCCAAAGCCGCAGGGGCCTGATCAGCCGCCGAAGCTCAAGGAGGTCGGCGCGTGAGCAAGCTGACCGATATCGTCCGCCAAATCCGCGGCACGCCCGCCATTCCGGCAGATCCCGATCCAGGCTTCTCCGAGCTCGACCAGGGCGAAAGCGAGATCATCCGCCTGCGACTGCGCCGGCCGATGGTGGCGGGATTGATCGTCGTGGTGGTGCTGGTCTTCGGGCTGCTGTTGTGGGCGTTCGTCTCGAAGATCAAGGGTGCGGTGATCGCGCCCGCGCAGGTCCAGGTCGAGGGCAATACCAAGGTCGTCAAACACCGCGAAGGCGGGCTTATCCGGCACATCTACGTCCGCGAGGGCCAGCTCGTTCATGCCGGCCAGGTGCTGCTTCAGCTCGATCCGATTCAGGCGCAAGCCGGCGTCGATGTCTGGCAGGCGCAATATCACACCGCGCTCGCGGATATCGCGCGCCTCCAGGCGCAGCAGACCGGATCGCTCGAAATCCATTTCCCGCAGGAATTGATCGCCCGGCAGAACGACCCTCAGGTCTCCGCCCTCCTGGCTGGCGAACGCGCGCTGCATTTGTCGACGATGATGCTGTACAGCAGCCAGGCCAGTGCGCTCAAAACGCAGGCGCAGCAGCTGGGTACGCAGATTCAGGGTTTGCGCGCGCAGATGGCCTCGGTCGACATGCAGTCGGGCTCGATCGCGGACGAACTGAGCGGCGTGCGTGAGCTCAATCGGCTCGGCTATGCGCCCAAGACGCGCGTGTCCGCGCTCGACCGCAGCGCCGCGCAGCTCAAGGGGCAGAAGGGCTCGGCGCTGGCGGAGATCGCTCGCGCGCAGCAGGCGATCGGCGGCATCCAGATCCAGCTCGCCCAGCTCGAGGAAAAGCGCCAGGGCGATGCGGCGACGGGCATCCGCCAGGCGCAGGACAAATTGGCGGAGGCCGAACCCAAGCTGCGTGCCACCGCGCAATCGCTTTTCCAGACGGCGGTGCGCGCGCCGGTCGACGGATATGTGTTCAATCTTACGCAGTTCACCGAGGGCGGCGTGGCCGGCCCGGGCGAGCGGCTGCTCGATATCGTGCCGACCGGCTCGCCGCTCGTGCTCAACGCAAAGGTGAAGCCGAACGACATCGCCGAGGTGCATGTCGGCATGCCGGCGCGAGTGGTGCTGACCGCTTTCAACCCGCGCACCACCCCGCCGATCGACGGTGTCGTGACCGTGGTTTCGGCCGATGCCACCACCGAGGACCCGACAATGCCCGGCATGGCAGGCCAGGGGCGCGAGCCTTATTATGCGGTCCAGGTGAAGGTGGACCCGGCCCAGATCGCGCGTATCGGCAATGGCGTGCATATGACGCCTGGCATGCAGGCGTCGGTCAGCATCATCACCGGATCGCGCACCATCATGGACTATCTGCTGGGCCCGATGACGGACGCGATGCACACCGCTTTGCGCGAGAAATGAACGGGGCCGACGGCGAAAAGCGCGTCGGCTTCCTGATCGCCGGCGTGCAGAAAGCGGGCACGACCGCGTTATTCGATTATCTGGCCGAGGTCCCCGGGCTGGAGCTGCCGGCGGTCAAGGAGGCCCATTTCTTTGACGATGAGGAACGGGTCGATTGGGAGGCGCCCGATTATGCGCCTTACCATGGCTTGTTCGGCGATCCCGGCCGGCTGTGGGGCGAGGCGACGCCGATCTATCTCTACTGGCCGAACGCGCTCGAGCGGATCCGCGCTTACAATCCCGCGATGCGGCTGATCCTTCTGTTCCGCGATCCCGTTGAGCGCGCCTGGTCGCACTGGAAGATGGAATATGCGCGCGGCAAGGAGACCGAACCGTTCTCCTGGTGCATCCGCGACGGCCGCGCTCGTATGGCCGAAGCCAGCCCCTACCCCGGCTTCCACAGGGTTTTTTCCTACGTCGAACGAGGCTTTTACGGGCGCCAGCTCGCACATTTGTTCGCGCTTTTTCCGCGCGAGCAGATATTGCTGCTTGCTTCGGATGCACTCAAGCGCGACCCCACTGGTACGATAAGATCGGTATGCGCCTTCCTCGGTATCCCCGGGCCTGCGGATGAAATCGCGCCCCGGATCTCGCGCCCGGGGGCCGATATTGACTATCACGAGACCTTGTCCCAATCCGACGTGATATTTCTGCAACGGCAGTTCGCCGATGAGATGGAACGCTTTGTTTTGCTGGCAGACATTATACCCTTTCGCCGAAGGGATTGATTAACCCTTTGATGCGCTAAGTGGCTGTGCTTAGGGCGGGAACCATATAAGGTTGCTCCGAGTCTTATCCTAACAGCCGGCTTATGCCATGATTCCCGTGGCATCCGCTGATTTTTGGAACAAGGATTGGGTTGTTTAGTGGTTGCGCGGGGTCCGAAGCTTGGCTAAGTGTCCGAAGCGCTCGCTTGCGCTGACTGCATTTCGGTGTGGTTAGGCATGGGCGGAGGGCGCCTCCAGCCACCTTAGGGGAGGGGGGGGCTTAACACTTACGCCCGAACTGTAAGGTTCTTTTGGAGGCTTAGATGGCGAATTATCTTTTTGAACAAATGACGAATGACCAGGCTGCTGCCTATAATCCGTCGTCGGACGAGCTGTTTTTCCTGACCGGCAGCCCTGCTACGGTTCAAGTGACCTACAATGCGGCCGCCGGTCTTAACCTGGCGTCGCTGACGCTGACCAACGGCACCGTTTCGCATACTTTCGGTGCCAACGCGCTGGCCGGTGAAAACCTCACCTTCTTCGGTGCGTCTTCGAATGATGCGCTTGCATTCGGTGCCGACAGCGGCGCTGACACTGTGACGCTTGCGGGCGTGACAGATGCGAGTTCGCGTTATTATGGCCTCGGCGGCAATGACGTCATCACCGGCAGCAACGCGAATGATGTGATCTTTGGCGGTCTCGGCAACGATACCATTACCGGTTCGTCCGACCACACGGCTACCGAGTCGGATTACCTGAACGGCGGCGCGGGCGGCGACAGCATCACCGGCGGTAACGGCAACGATCACATCTACGGCAACAGCCAGACTTCGGTTGCGGGCGATGCCGACGGTGCCGATCACCTGATCGGCGGCGCCGGCCAGGATTATATCCAGGGCAATGCCGGTGATGACACCATCGACGGTGGCATTGGCAACGATCGCCTTTACGGCGGTGCCGGCAATGACTCGATCATTGGCAATGACGGCAACGATTACCTCCAGGGCAACAAGGGCGCCGATACCCTTGATTGCGGCAATGGCAACGACACCGTTCATGGCGGTGCCGACAACGACAGCGTTGGAGGCGGTGCCGGGAATGACTGGCTGTATGGCGACGCCGGCAACGACACGGTTCATGGTGATGCGGGCTACGACACCGTCCAGGGTGGCGATGGCGTGGACAAGTTCACCTTCGGCGCTACGGATGCGAACACTGCCAACCTGAGCACGCTTGTTACGGCTGCTGGTCATGATCAGGTCGATGTGATCTGGGACTTCACCCATGGCACCGACCACCTGGCGCTGACCGGCCCCACCGCTCCGGCGGCTGCGGCGAACGTAGGCACCAGCACGACCAACTTCGCGAACATCGACGATGCCTTTGCATTCGCGAAGACGGCTCTGGCTACCAGCCTGGGGACCAATGTCGAAGTTCTGCAGGTCGGCTCGGACACGGCGCTCTTCTGGAGCGGCACCGGCAATGCTGTTGGTGCATCGGTTGACTCAGTTGTCCTGCTTCACGGCGTGACTGCTTCGACGATCGACTTCCACGACTTCGTCTGATCCTTCAGACAGGTTAAAAGGAGAGCCGGCCCTTCGGGGTCGGCTCTTTTTTTATGTGCCAGGTGGCATGACCAGGCCCAGAGGCGTGGCGCGTGACCTTCACCAGCCTGACGAAAGTGCTGCGGTACATCGGAGGGCCGTCACAACGGCCTGAAGAATCAGGCGGCGGTGAGCTCGTCGATCAGCGCCAACCAGCTCGCCGTGCCGGTCTGACGATCATAATCCCGCAACGCGCGTTTGCGCGCCGCTTGTCCCATCCCGGCGAACGCCTCCGGCGTCTGCACCGCGCGGATCATCGCATCGCTCAGCGCCGCCACGTCGAAGAAGGGCAGCAGCAGCCCTTCCACCCCGTTGGTGATCGCATCCTGCACGGGGGCCGTATCGGACGCGATGATCGGGCATTCGCAGGCCATCGCCTCGACCAGCGACCAGGAAAGCACGAACGGATAGGTGTAATAGATATGCGTCCGCGCGATCGAGAAAGCGTCGATCAGCGTCGAATGCGCCACCTTCCCTGGGAAATGGATCCGCGCGAGATCGAGCCGCCCGCCCAACTCGTCGAGCAGAAGGGACTTCCAGTCCTTACCGTTCGGGCTGGCGCCGCCATAGCCGCTACGCGCCGCGTCGCCGATCAATACGGCATGCGCGTCGGGGCATGCCTCCAGGAAGGCGGGCAACGCGCGCATGAAGATATGGAAGCCGCGCAGTGGTTCGAACGTCCGATTGACGAAGGTGATGACCGGCGTCGTCCGGTCAAGCGCGAGGCCGCCGGGGAGCTGGAGTGTCGCCTCCGGCCGCCGCTGGGCGTGCTCCATGTCGACGCCCTCATGGATCACGCGGATCATCGGCTGGAGGCTCCGCGGAAAGCTGCTCGCCTGGAACGGCGTCGGGCAGACGATGCGGTCGGCATAAGCGAAGGCCAGCACCTGCGTCGCATTCTTGGCATGCGCGCGGATATTGTTGGCGAGGCTCTCCTTGGCGAATTCCGGGTCGAAGTTCAGGTCGGTACCATGGCTGCGGTACATCATCTCGCCGAGCAGGATGATCCGTGCCTCGGACCATATTTCCTTCAGGAAAAGGGTTTCGCCCCAACCGGGATGGCCGATGATCAGGTCGGGCGTGAAACCGTCGCGTTTGAGCTGATCGGCCGCCTGCGCCGTCGCCACCCCGCGGATGATGTCGGCTTCCGCGCGCGTCGCGGGATCGAAAATATCCTTGGCCGTGCCGCGCTGGGTCGACCAGCGGCGGAAATCGACGCCGGGCCTGGCACGCGCGGTCTTGCCGCCAATCGCCGCCACCCGATCGCCCCGTGCCAGCAGCGCATCGGCGATATGGGGAAATTGGCCGGGGAAATTCTGGTGGACGATCAGGATATTAGCCATCAGATCCGGATTTTCGCGAGATGGGTCAAAACCGTCTTTCCGTTGCGGGTCACGCTGTACATCGCGCGATATTCGCCCGCCGGCCAGCCGCCGGCTGGAACGCGACCCCTGCCGGCGAACAGCAATTGCTGCGCCTTGTCATGATCCAGGGGGGTGGCCTTGTTGTCCGCCAGCGTAGTGCCGTCGGGGCCGATCAGGGTCAGCCGCTGCACGTCGCCTTGCTCCAGACCGATCGCCTGGACGAACGTGACGATCGGTGTCGTGCGGCTCGGCTGCGGCTGCACGTCGGCACCCTGCTCCTGCACGTCGCGCATCTGCACTGCGCCGGTCGCAAAGCCGGAGACCAGCACCTCGCCGTTGCGGTAAGGCGGTGTCTGCCGCCACAAGCTCTGCCCGACCCGGCATGTACCTGTCAGGGCGTCGAACGCGAATGGATCGACCGCCTTGCCGTCCTTGCGGACGGTCACATGCAGATGCGGGAATTCGGTGTCGCCGGATAGGCCGACCTTGCCCAGCACCGCCCCGGCCTGGACCTGATCGCCCGCCCGCACCGCGACGCTTCCCCGGCGCATATGGCAATATTGGCTTTCCCAGCCGTCACCATGCGCGATCACAAGGCCGTTGCCACACTCCTGCCCGGCGACCGCGCCCGGCGGCGTATCGCGGATCGAACGATCCTCCACGCCATCGCGAACCCGCAACACCCGTCCCGGTGCCGCAGCCAGGACGTTCACGCCGCGCCGCTCGAGCGCCATGCTGGTCAGGCGAATATCGACGCCGTCATGGCCGGGATAGGTGCGGCCCTTGCAGGCATAATCGCGCGCCGCCGGACCGGGGTCGTCATCGACATAATTCTGGATCGCGCAGGTCTGTCCGAGACTGCAATCGATCGGCCAGTTCATCCGGAAGACCGGCTTCGCCGGCGGACCCGCGGCGGTGAGCAGCGTGAGCGGCAACAGCGCGATCCAGTGCCTCACAGCAATGCCTCCAACCTCGCGATCATGGTCCCGGCGATAGCGGAGACGCCGCGCCTTTCCCACAGCCAGCTTTGGCCTTGTGCGCTCCGCGCGCGCGCCGAATCGCGATCGTCGATCAGGTCGCGCAAGGTCGCGAACCAATCCTCCGCGTGAACCGCCACCTGCCCGGTTTGCGGATCGAGCCGGTAGGCCGGGCAATCCTGGACCACGGGCAACAGGCCGAGCGCGAGATAATCGAGCAGCTTGATGTCCGATTTTGCGCTATTGAAGCGCGTGTCGGCGAGCGGCGCGAGCCCGACATCGAACGGCCCCTGCCCGCGCAGCCAGCGCACGAAGCGCGGATAAGCGATGGCGTCGGCGGGCGGCGCGACCCGATGCAGCCACGGCGCCGGCTCCACGTCGGCGGAGATTCCGATCAAGGCGACGTCGAACTGCCCTTCCCGCTCCGCCCACAGCCGGTCCAACGCCGGGCGCATGGCGGCGAAATCGGGCCCATGCGTGCCCGTGCCCATATATAGCATCCGCACCTTGTCCTGCCGGAAGGGCTCGGGGCGGGCGTTGCGCCAGTCTCGCCAGATGCGCGGATCGAGCGCGTTCGACATCACCGCATTGCGATGCGCGACATGGCCGTAGAGCCGGGCCAACTCCGGCGTCGAGAACCAGGTCTCGGCGGAAGCGGCGATGGCATGTTCGATCGCGGCATTGGACGACTGATAGAGGTCCGCTTCGGGGTGATCGTCCATCGCAACGAAGGCATCATCGACATCAACCACCAGCGCCGCGCCCATCGCGCCGAGCGTGCCGACCAGCCGATCCACTGCTTGGGTAGTGGGCATGGCGGCCCGCTGGACGACGCAGACATCGCACGGCGGCACCGGATCCTCGGCACCGCCCAGCGTGACTGCCGCCCTTCCCGCCACGCTCTCGTCGGTCAAGGGACAGAGCAAGCGGATATAGGCCGAGCTTTGCGGCCCCTGCCCGCCGTAAGGCACGATCAAGTGGACGCGCAGCGGCGCCGGGTCCGTGTGGATCGCGGGAACGGCGAACTGCGGCTCAAGCCCGAGCCGCGCCAGCACGTCGCCCATGATCCGCCGTGCGCGCGCGTCAAAGCTATGTTCGACGATCACGCGCTCGGCGGCCGCGAGCGACCCTTGTTCGCGTTTCAGCCGATCAGCCGCCGCGCGCAATCCGGCTGGACCGCTCACTTCGGTCACCGCCGATCCGAACACCCGCCGGATCGAGGGAACGGGATCGGAAATCGCCTTGCCCGCACACGCCACCACATCGAACAGCCGGTTCGAGAGCAGGCCATATGCCGCCATCGACGGCCAATGATCGTTCAGCACCGCGCCCGCGCCCGCATAGAGTGCGCCGAGCGTGCGGTTGTCGACATTGTCGCCGTGGACCAGATCGGGAGGCACCAATCCTTCCCAACCGCCGCCATAAATCACCGGAGGCCGCTCCGCTTCGATTGCCCAGCGCACGATCTCCCGCTCGACCCCGCGCGAATTGCCGACGAACAGAAGGTCGGGACCGCGCTCGGGCTCGTCGACGGGATGAAAGCGTTCGGGGTCGGTCGCCTGCAACAAGGCATGGACCGGCGGCCGCACGAGATGATCGAGCAAGGCAGCATAACTGTCCGAGGCTACATAGACCGCCGAATAAAGATCATATTCCTCATACGGCACCTGATCGGGATGGCTGATGTTCCACAGGCATGAAATCTGCCCCGGGCGCGGCTCGTAAGGCAGCAGACCGCGCAGGCTGATCGCGACATCCTCGTCGCACAATGCGCGACCGCTCCATTGATGGCGGAAGTCGACGTGGACGTCATGCCCCAGCCGGCGGATCGCCTCCGCCAATGATTCCGCATAATGCCAGTCGCCCCACGCGGCCTTCTCCTCCTCGGGCGCGGCGATCTTGATCGCGACGCCGAGCCGGAGCTTCTCCAGGAAGGCCGGACTGCCGATCGGCAGGTCGTAGCGGTTTTTGGTCCAGACCAGCTTCTGAAACGCGGCGGGCTCAGCGGTGGTGATGCGGCCGGGATCGGCCTTGCCGTCATGATAGTCGCAGCCGACGAAGGGCGCGTAGCCGACCGCCCTCCCCTTGCCGAGCCGCAGGATCAGGTCCCAATCGACCATGCGCCTGAGCTTCGGATCGAAGCCGCCCACCGCCTCGATCAGGCTGCGGCGATGGCAGAAGGCGTTCAGGTCGACATAATTCTGCGCGAGGCACGCCTCCCAGTCGAAATCATCGCCGCGATAGCCGGTGAGGTGTCCGAGGTCATCGCGCAGCGAAATCGCGCTGTAGGCGGCCTCCAGGCCCTCTGAGGCCATGAATCGCGCCATCACCTCCAGGAACCAGGCCGCCCAGCGATTGTCGCTGTCGAGATAGGCGACGATCTCGCCCGTCGCCGCCGCCAGCCCGCGGTTGCGCGCCGCCGATACGCCGCCATGCGCGCCGTCGAGCCATTTCACGCGACTATCGGCCAGGAACGGCGCCACCGCTTCGCGCGTGCCGTCGGTCGATCCGTCGTCGGCAATGATCAATTCGAAATTTTGATGCGTCTGCGCAAGCACCGAGCGGATCGCGGCGGCGATCGTCGCCGCGCGGTTCCAGGCGGGCATGATCACCGAGATGCGCGTCTTGCCCGCTTTGGCCGCGAGCGCCTTGGGCAGCCCCGCCATACGCCGCAGGAAGGCCTCTTCCGCGGTGACATCGAAATGGCGGTAGAAGCGGCGCGGCCTCTCGTCCGAGGTCTCATAGAGCGGCCGGCTGATCGGGATCGCGACCCGTCCCTCGCGCGCCCCCACCTCCAGGAAATGGCGCAACGGATCGCCCGTCACGTCGTCATAAGCGCCGCGATAATAAGTGCCGTCGAACAAGGGTCCGGTCGGACGGCCCTCCGCGGCGCCCCAGCCGACATAATGTTCGAGCGGATGCACCCCCGCCGCCGCCAGGTCGGGATGGACGCGCAGATAATAGGCGCTGGAGAAATAAGGATTGGGATCGAGTGCGTCCGCATCGCGGCCATGGCGGATATAATCGACCAGCGGATTGCGGCGCGCGATCAGCGCCGACAGATCGGCATCGAGCGGCGCCACGAACCGCTCCGCTCGATCGACCAAGGTGCGGATGATCGGCTCGTGCCCCGGGCTTCCCGGCGCACGCATGAGCGTGAGCGCGCCATCCTCTTCGACCAGCGCCAGATTGCCGTCGAGCGCGACCGGCGCGAGGCCGATCAGCCGTTCGAGCGCATGGGCGAGCGTGCCGTCGCGGTCCGGATCATGCCCCTCGAATTCGGCCAAGCCCGCCAAGCGCTCGAGCAGGATCGGCCGTGCCCAGAAGAAGCTTCCCGCAAAGAAACCCCAATCCGCCAGCGGATAAAGCGGCGCCATCAGCCGCGGCGCCAGATCCGACAGGATCGCGGCATTGCCGAACTGATGGCTTGCCGCCGACTTGTAGAGCGCGGCGGGGCCGGCCAGCATCAGCGCCGGATCGCTCCCGAACGCGCTCAATAGGCGCGTGACCAACGCATCGTCGCGGATCAGCCCGTCATAGGCGATCGCGCGCCATTCGGCGGCATAGCCCGAATCGCCCTTCTTGGTGTGGAGGTGGCAGACCGCTTGATAGCCCTCCTCGCGGATCAGCGGCAGGAGATGGAGCAACGGCCCGATGTCCCAGCCGCGATTGGGCGTTTCGACGCGCACGACGCGCCCGGGAATCCGGTCGAGCGCCTGGTCGATCAACGGATCGAGCGGCCCGGCATAGGTCGCCAACACGTCGATGTCGGCGCGACCGAGCGACGCCACGCGATCGATCAGCTCGCGCGCGACATCGGGATAGAAAAGATGGAGGTGGATCGCCGCCCGCATCAGCGCTCGCGGGCTCCGCTCATGCGTCGCGCCATCTGGCGCGCATAATAACCAGTGTCGAACAGCGGGCTGGGATCATAGCCCTTGGCCGCGCCGATCTGGAGATAATGATCGATCGGATCGAGCCCGCTGGCGGCGACATCGGGATAGCGCGCGCAATAATAGTCCGCGTCGAACAGGCCGCTGTTTCGGATCAGCGCGGCGTCGCACGAAGGATCGGGCGCGGGCTCAGGCTCAGGCGACGGCGGAGACGGTTCGGGCGTGGCTTCGATCGTCTCCTCCGGCGCCATGCGGCGGTGGCGTAGTTCGTCATGGATGATGTCACCCTCGAGCCAAGACGCATCGTCGAGCAGCTTATAGGCTTGGTCGAGCTGCGCGCACGCGGCATCGTCGTCGCGGTCAATCAGGCCGCGCAGGCCCTGATCGACTGCGCGGACGATCCCCGCCAGCGGCTCTTCGAGCGCGACACGCACCGAGCGATGATGGCGCAGGCCCGGATCGAGAAACGCGCCGATCTCGGCAGCCTGATCCGCATCGGGCTCCCACCCGGAACGCCCGGCAAGTGGTGCAATCCGCGCCATCGTC
>JAEKMC010000180.1 GCA_019508115.1 Sphingomonas sp. | reverse complement strand
GTATATGCGCGCGCCGAGCATGAAGTCGACGTCGCCATCGTCGGCGTCGGCGCATCACCCATTCTTGAGCACGCCCACGATGCGCAGTTCGGCGATTCCCGCAGGCTTGTCGGGCGGTGCGGCGATGCGGATGCGCAATGCCCCGCCGGTCAGGTGCTGCGTGGCAACCTCGCGCTCGCGGCCTTCATCGGAACCGGCCGGTTGGTCCGCGATCACGTGCCAGGCGCCATCCTCTCCCTTTACCTCTGCGCGGAAGCCATAAGCGCCCGCCGCCGGGAAGGTGATCTGGAGCCGGTGATATTCGATGATGCGCTCCGGATCGATCAGCAGCCATGGCTGCGCATCGCCCGGTGCCGCCTGCCAGTATGTGGCCGCATTGCCATCGTTCGCCATGCGCGACGAATGGTCCGACGCGCTTGAGCTCGCATTGGTCGGATTGTTGGTCCCGAACGACTGCTCGACGGCGGCGTCGGGCTGTTCCTTGAACGCATGATAAGGTCGCGCCGAGACGAGCGGCGTAACACCGGCGACGAATGGCGGTCCTTCGATCGTCCGGATCTCGATCACGCCATCGCGCAAGCCAGACGACGTGGCGCGGATGCGGCTGACGCCCGCCTGCCAGCTCCGCATCGCGATCGCGGCCTGACCGTTCCGAATCGGGATGTCGCTCGCCGCGGCGAAGTCGATCGAGCGCCCGGTCGGCAACTCGCCCGGCCCCGCTTCGATCGTCAAGCGCACCGGCGGACTGTTACTGACCGGCCGGCCGGCGGCGTCGACCACCGTCACGACCAACTGCACGTCGTCGGTGCCGTCCGCCCGGCGAATGTCCGGCGCGCTGGAGGTCAGCCGTAACGCGGCCGGCTTGCCAGGCTGCGGCCAGGCTGGCGGCGCGATGCCGCGATAGGCATTGCGATACCAATACCACTCCCGTTTCGGCAGGCGCGAATAATCGAGCATCCCCATCGAGCCGAATTTGCGCCCCGCGATCGATCCATGATCGAAACCCGCCCAGATCGCCTCGCCCGATCGCCACGGCTGGCGCCAGGAGGCGGGATCGCCCGGCTTGGCGCCTGGCGTATTCTCCAGATCGCCCCAACCCGGCGCGAAGCTGCCGGGCCGATCCTCCATCGCCGAGCCATATTCCGCGACGAAATTGGCAATGCCGGGGTTTGGAAACAGCGCGGCCCCATCGCCATTATAGCCGGCAATGTCGCCAAGCTTATCGATATCCCCGCGCTGCGCCCCATCGATCGAGGCCGGCCGCGAGGGATCCAGCTGGTGCGCGAGCGCGACCTCCTCCTTCAGCAGGCGGCGCACCTCCGGCAGCGTCTCCTTGGCGGAGAAGAAGACCTCATTGTCCATCCCCCAGACGACGATCGACGGATGGTTGCGGTTGATACGGATCATCTCGGCGAGCTGCTGGAGCACGCTCGCGTCGAACGCCGCGCGTTGCGAGGGATCGGTGGGGTAAGCGGAGGCGCCCCACGGATTCTTGAAGCCGGCGGTGCCCCAGAAAGGCGCTTCGGACAGGAAGAGCAGTCCGATCCGGTCGGTCGCCTCGGCGAAGTGCGGATCGTGCGGATAATGCGATCCGCGGATGAAATCGAAGCCCGCATCCTTGATATATTGGACGTCGCGCTCGATCGCGCGGTTGGTGACGGCGTCGCCCCAGCCGGCCTGGTCCTGGTGCACGTTCGCGCCACGGAAATAACGGTGCCGGCCGTTGAGGAAGAAACCCTCGTCCGCGGTCCAACGAAACCAGCGGAAGCCGAATTCGGTCGGGTAAAGATCGCGCTCTTGTCCGCCCACGAGCAGGCTGGTCACCGCGCGATAGAGATTGGGCGTCTCCGGACTCCACAGGCGCGGCCGCGCGATCGGCGCGGAGCGCTGCGTCGCGAAGGCAGTCGCGCCCGGCGCCAGTTGGACACGCGTGTCGGGCAAGGCCGCCACGAATCGGCCGTCCGCATCCTCGATCCGCCTCCGCACGCGCACTATCGCGGCGGCCGAGCCTTCATTGCGGATCTCGGTTTCGGCGGTGACCCGGCCCGATGTGGCCGAAAGCTCAGGCGTGTTGAGGCGCGTGCCCGTCCAGGCGACATGAACCGCATCGGTCGCGACCAGCCGCACGTCGCGATAGATACCGCCGCTGAACACATGCTCGCCCGCGCGCGGCGCCAGCGTCGGGTCCCAGCGATTGTTGACGCGCACCGCGACCAGGTTGCGTCCCGGCCTTACCGCGTCGGTGATGTCGAC
The DNA here is from genome assembly GCA_019508115.1 of Sphingomonas sp. Taxonomy (GTDB): domain Bacteria; phylum Pseudomonadota; class Alphaproteobacteria; order Sphingomonadales; family Sphingomonadaceae; genus Sphingomonas_I. The sequence continues at coordinate 7,705 of JAEKMC010000180.1, read as the reverse complement.
CGGAAAGCCGGTATAGCCACCCCGGTGATGGCCGACCGCCCGGCCGTTGACGAAAATCTCCGCCTCCTGGAACGCGCCTTCGAATTCCAGCGCAAGCCGTCGGCCGCGCGCGAGAGCGGGGAGGAGGAAGTCTTTGCGGTACCAACCATAGCCCACATAGAAATGGGACGACTGAAAATAGGGCATGCTGAAACTGTGCGGCAGCCCGACCGGCTCCCAGCCGCTGTCGTCGAAATCGACGCGCTGCGCGTCCGCCTCGTCGCCCAGCTTGAAGCGCCAGTCGGCGTTGAAGATGACCGACGTTCGGCCGCTGGTGCCGACCTGGACCAGGCCCTGCCGCGGGGCGCTCGCGCTCGCTACACCGGCCCATCCTGTCCACGCAAGCAGCGCCCAAAGGAATAATGCGCGCCCGAGCCGCGCCAACGCGGTCTCGCCTGAATGGGCCTGTCTCAAATCCCCTCCTCCGCAGCTGATTTCATCTGCGATAGCTTGATCTCATATCTGCAATGCCGCCGCGGGGAGGGCAAGCCCAAGCGCCTATCCGCATCACTCGTAGCGGAGAGCCTCGATCGGGCGCCGCCTTGCAACCTTCCATGCCTGCAGGCCCGCGCTGCACAGCGTGATCCCCAGCGCAACCAGCGCCGCAGCCGGGAAGAGCCAAAGATGGAGCGGCACGCGATAGGCGAAACCGTTCAGCCAGTTTCGCATCATCCACCACGCACAGGGCCAGGCGATAAGGTTCGCCCACAGCACCGGTCTGCTCAGTCGGGCGAGCAACAATAGCAGGACCTGGTCGGTCCGCGCGCCGAGCGCCTTGCGAATCCCGATCTCCTTGGTGCGACGTTCTGCCGTCGCAATCGCCATTCCGACAATGCCGGTGGCGGAGAGTAACGCCGCGACGCCGGAAAAAAGTCCGAATATCCAGGTGCCGCGCTCAAGGTCGCGATACAGTTCTTCGACGTGGTCGGAGACGAATTTCCGCTGGATCGGCTGCTGCTGACCGGTTTTTCGCCACAGCCGATCGATCGCCGCCAACGTCTCGGGAACGTCGCGCCCGGCCAATTTGATCATCACCAGACCAAGGCCGTTACCGTCGTGTGGCTGATCAAGATAGACGGTGGGCTTGATCGGGGTCTCGACCGACCGCAAGCTGAAGTCAGGCATTACTGCGACGATCCGCGCGCGAATATGCCCGTCAGGCTGATCTGATGGAACCGGTATGAGCTTGCCGATCGCGGCGTTCGCACTGCCAAGGCCGAAACGGCGCACCGCCGTCTCGTTCACGATGATGTGCTGATTCGTCTTCTCGCCATCCTGCGGGAGCACGGATAGAGATCCCGCAACCGGCGCGACCCCGAACAAAGAAAAGCTCGACGGCAGCATGCTGATCTCGTCGGTCGAGATTCGCTCGTTCCCGATCGGTGCAAAGAAAAACATCGGATATTCCAGCAACCCCTGCCCGGCGCAGGACGTGCCGAGCACGCCGGGCAACTTTGCGACTTCCTGACGGAAGCTTGCCGGACATGGCGCATCGACGGTGAGCAACTGATCCACGTTGAACCGCAACGCTNNGACGACGGCGAGTGCGATCATCAGCCCGATCAGGATCGCGAACTGCACCGCTACAAGCAGGTCCGCCACCAATGATCGCCCCTTCATTGTGACGCCACGGTCCCGCAGCAAAGCGGCGGGCGACAGGCCGGACAGGACAAAGGCAGGATAGGCCCCAGCCGCAAGACCAAGCACTATCCCGCCGGTGAGCAGCCACAGCAGCAGCATCGGATGCGTGAGATAATCGAACGTTGCTTGGGTCTGGAACAACGCATTGAGGCTTGGGAGCGTGAGCTCGACCAAAGCGGCACCCAGCAAGGTGGCGATCAACACCGTCGCCACCGCCTCGGCGAGGAATTGCCCCGCAATCTTGCCACGGGTGGCGCCGCATGCCGCGCGGACGCCGATCTCACGCCAACGGCGCGCCGATAGCGCGGTGCTAAGGTTCACATAATTGGCGACGGCGATGAACAGGATGAACGCCGCGACAAGGCTGCCCACCTCCAGCCGTTCGCGCGCGCCGGGATGAAGTCCGGAATCCAGCGCAAGCGCGCCGATCGGCAAAAGCCGCGTCGCGTAGATGCCCCGTATGCCCGCCGGCAACAGGCCGTCGATCAACGGCGCCAACCGGCGCTCCACCGCCCCGGAAGAGGCGCCCTGCCGTAGCCGGAGATAGGTGCGTGCGCCGATCGAGAAGGTGCCGGGGGCATCGCCGCCCCAAGAGAAAAGGGATTTCGCGGACCTACCCGACGCGAAGATGCCACGATGGAGATCGGTCATCCGGGCCGGCAGATCGGCGATTACCGCACGCAGAACCATCGGCACGCCGTCCACGTCGATTATGGCGCCAAGCGCGTTCACTCGTCCGAAATGCCGAATCGCCTCACTTTGGGTCATGACGAGGCCGTCAGGACTATTCAACGCCGGCTTGGGTCGACCCGCGATCACCGGCAGCCGCAGAACGTCGAAGATTTCGGGGTCCGCCCAATAGATTTTCCCATGGGTCACCTCGCCATTGCGGCGCAACGCCACCTCGGCCTCGTGCAGCCGGCCAACGGCTTCGACATCGGTCAGGTTTGCGCGAATAAGCCCCCCGGCGCGATCGTTGGTGGTGTCGCTGACCACGGGCGCCGTCCCCGGTCCGCCCAATAGAGAGATGCCCAGATAGGTGCGCTCATGGTCCGGCACGAAGCCGTTGAACCCGAGCGCGTCGCGCGCGACGAGCGCCAGCATGAGCGCTCCCGCAAGGCCGATCGCCAGCCCAGCGACCGCGATCGCGGACAACAAGCGGGTGGCGCGGAGGTTGCGGACATAGGCCGTCGCGAAGTGGCGGCTCCTGCTCCAGAAGCCGATCGCCCCACTCACAGCCGTGTCTCCCCGACAATGCGCCCATCGAGCATCTCCACGATCCGCTGCGCGGCGGCGGCGTCGCGATGGGAGTGGGTGACCATGATCACCGTGGTTCCCGCTTGGACGACCTGCCGAAGCAACTCGATCACCTGTTCGCCGTTCGCGCTGTCGAGATTGCCGGTCGGCTCGTCCGCCAGGATGAGGCTCGGATTCCCGGCAAGCGCCCGGGCAATCGCCACGCGCTGCTGCTGTCCGCCGGATAATTGCTGCGGCCGATGCCCGGCGCGATGCGCCATTCCCACTTGGTCCAGCACCAGGCGCACGCGATCCTTCGTTACAGCCGGCCCATGGCGGTACAGGAGCGAGACTTCCACATTCTCCGCCACGGTCAGATCGTCGATCAGGTTGAAGTTCTGAAAGACGAAGGCGATGTGCTCGCCGCGCAGCCGCGCCAGCTTGGCGGAGGGCAGGCCGGTCACCTCTGTACAGGCCAATCGATAAGACCCATCGTTGGGGCGATCGAGGAGCCCGAGCACGTTCAGCAGCGTCGACTTGCCACAACCGGATGGCCCCATCACCGCCAGGAACTCTCCCTCTGCAACCTCCAGCGAGACAGCATCGAGAGCGCGTGTCTCGACCTCTGACGTGGTGTAGGTTTTGGTGATTTCGGTCAGGATCAGCATCGGCATTCCATGAGAAGACATCGCATCAGGATAACCGAATAACCCATCCAGAAAAAACGAGCTTGAACAGATAGTTATCCGGAACGCAGTAGGCGCATGCGGCGGTGGGCGTCCGATTTCGGACGGGTTTGACGGCGCATCTGCGCCCGCTAACCTGAGGGACATGGAACCTATGCCGTCCCTGCTGATCGTTGACGATGATGCCGATGTGCTGGAGGCGGCACAGTTGGCTTTGTCGGACCATGCGATGCGGATCGACGCCGCTTCCTCGCTCGACGTCGCCGAGGAACATATGCGGCAGACCGCTTATGATTGCGTGCTGCTCGACATGAACTTCGCCACGGGCCGGCGCAGCGGAGCCGAAGGTATCGATGCCCTGGGGCGGATCGGCACGATCGATCCGATGGTCTCGGTCGTGATGATGACGGCCTATGGCGCCGTTACGCTGGCTGTTTCGAGCCTGAAGGCGGGCGCGCACGACTTTCTGTTGAAGCCGTGGAAGAATGACAGCCTGATTTCGGCCGTGACCACGGCTGCGACGCGGACGCGGGCGATGCGGGCCCCGACCACGCTCGACGCCCTCGAGCGTTCGGCGCTGATCGAGACGGTTCAGCGCCACAAGGGCAATCTCACGCAGGCGGCGCGTTCCCTGGGCCTGAGCCGACCTGCACTCTACCGCCGTATGGCCAAGCATGGCCTCTAGGCCGGAGACACACCTTGCGCGAATTTCCGCGACCGGCTGGCGGCTGCTTTTCATCGCGATCTTGATCGCAGCGCTCGCGCGCGCCTGGATGGCGCAATATTATCTTGCCGTGCTGGCGATCACGCTGGCGTCGGCCCTGCTCGCCTTCGATGTCTGGCAGCTGCTGAAGCGCGCAAGCGGAACCGCGGACAATCCGATCGAGCCTGCAGTCGGCCGGGCGCCCGCGCAGCTCGAGGCGGCGCTGGCGCTGATCGACACCGTCACCGTCGCTTTATTCGTGCTCGGGCCGGACAATCGCGTCCGTTTCATGAATCGCGCGGCGCGCAGTGTCGCTGGACGTGACGCCGGCCGGCTTCAGGATGTCGCCGTGCTGGGATGCAGTGGCGCCGACGCGATCCTGAAGCTTCCCGTCGGTGGTCGCCAGCTGATCGCGAGCGAGGACGGCCGGTCGCTGCTCGCGTGGGTTGGCTCGATCCGTCACCCCGGGGCCGAGCAGCAGCGGCTAGTATCGCTCCAGACCGTGTCGGGTGAGTTGGACGCCGTCCAGGTGGGTGCATGGCATTCTATGACGCGGGTGCTGGCGCACGAGATGATGAATTCGCTCACGCCGATTGCCTCGATGACAGAGAGCGTCGAACGCCTCGTCGCGACCGGCGACCGCGATCCGAAAATTGCGCGCGCCGTCGCCACGATCGGCCGCCGAAGCCGGCATCTGATGGATTTCGTGCAACGCTATCGCGCGATCGTCGATCTTCCGCGCCCCATTTTCCAGCAGGTTCGCGTTGCCGAATTTTTGGGGGAGATAGAGCAACTTGTCAGACCCGAGCTAGGAAATCGCGGTATTGCGTTCGAGGTCAGGATTCCCCCCGGCGGAATAGTAAGCTTCGATCGTGCTTTGGTCGAACAAGGCGTGACCAACCTTATCAAGAATGCGGCCGATGCGGTCGAAAACGTTGCTGATCCGATCATAGCGCTGGTCGGAACATGTGAGCCGGACGCTTTTGTCATCGAAGTCAGCGACAATGGCCGTGGGATCGACGAGGATCTGCTCAAGGATATCTTCGTGCCCTTTTTCACGACCAAGCCGGGCGGGGCAGGGATTGGACTGGGCGCATCCCGCTGGCAGCACTTTCAAATTTCGGCTCCCGGTCCCGCTGTAAGGAGCCGGCCGCAAGCCAACCCCGACGTGATGGCCCCGCCCGCTCCTTCGGAAAGCCGGCAACCACAAGAAAAAGCCGCCGCCCACCGGAGTGGACGACGGCCTTTTCGTTCAGTCCTGGAACAGCTTAGCTGTTCAGGTAATCGCCCGCGTCAGCGTCGCTGCCATGCGTGGCGCCGGTCACTTCGCCCAGCGGATCGTCGCCGGTACCGGTCGAGTCACGCGGCGTGCGCGCGAGTTCGGCGGCATGTTCCTCGGCGGCGCTCTGCGGCGCGACCAAGGCGGCGGTGAGGCTGCGCTGCGAGGCGCGGAGCGCCGCGTCGCGCGACGAGGCCGTGACGCGCAGCCGGTTCATGCCCGCGCCCGTGCCCGCCGGGATCAGGCGACCGACGATGACATTCTCCTTGAGGCCGTTCAGGCTATCCACCTTGCCCTGCACCGAAGCCTCGGTGAGCACGCGGGTGGTTTCCTGGAACGACGCTGCCGAGATGAACGAACGCGTCTGGAGCGAGGCCTTGGTGATGCCGAGCAGGATGGGCTTGCCCTCCGCCGGAACCTGGCCCTTCTCGAGCTTGGCGTTGATCTCGTCCATTTCCTCGCGATCCACCTGTTCGCCCGGGAGCAAGGTGGTGTCGCCGGCGGCGGTGATCTCAACCTTCTGCAGCATCTGACGAACGATCGTCTCGATGTGCTTGTCGTTGATCTTCACGCCCTGCAGTCGATAGACTTCCTGGATTTCCGACACGAGATATTCCGCGAGCGGCTCGATGCCGAGCACCTCGAGAATGTCGTGCGGATCAGGCGAGCCGCCGATCAGATTGTCGCCGCGCTTGACGTAATCGCCTTCCTGCGCGTCGATCGTCTTCGACTTCGGCACCAGATACTCGACCGGCTCCGACCCATCATCCGGACGGATGATGATCTTGCGCTTGGCCTTGTAGTCCTTGCCGAATTCGACGCGGCCGGAGACCTTTGCGATGATCGCATTCTCCTTCGGCTTGCGCGCCTCGAACAGCTCGGCGACGCGCGGCAGACCGCCGGTGATGTCGCGGGTACGCGCTGCTTCACGCGGCACGCGCGCCAGCACTTCGCCCGCCTCGACCATCTGGCCGTCCTCGACCGCGATGACCGCGCCCGGAGCCAGACGGCTGACGCCGGCCTCGCCCGAGCTCTCGTCGAGCAGGGTGATGCGCGGACGGAAGTCGTCCTTCTTCGAACGGCCCGTATCCTCGATCACCACGCGCTGGGTGAGGCCGGTCGTTTCGTCCGATTCCTCGCGCACCGTGCGGTTCTCGATCAGGTCCTGGAAGCGGACCATGCCCTTCTTGTCGGTGATCACCGGCATGTAGGCCGGATCCCACTGCGCGATGCGATCGCCCTTGGAGACGACATGGCCCTCGTCGACCATCAGCTGCGCACCATAAGGCAGGCGATGGGTCGAACGCTCGCGCCCGTCCATGTCGACGATCGCGATTTCCGCCGAACGCGACAGCGCGATGCGCTGGCCGCGCGAGTTGGTGATCGTCGGCAGGCCGCGAAGCTCGATCTTTCCGTCCGAAATGGCTTCGAGGTTCGACTGCTCGTTGAGCTGCGCCGCGCCGCCAATGTGGAAGGTACGCATCGTGAGCTGCGTGCCCGGTTCGCCGATCGACTGCGCCGCGATCACGCCGACCGCTTCGCCGATATTGACCGGCGTGCCGCGCGCGAGGTCACGGCCGTAGCAGGCCGCGCACACACCGCCCTTGGATTCGCACACCAGCGGCGAGCGGATCTTGACGGCCTGGGGCGACACGGCCTCGACCGCGGCGACCATGGCTTCGTCGAGCAACGTGCCCTCGGGAACGACGACCTCGCCGCTCTTGCTGTCGAGGATATCCTCCGCCGTGGTGCGGCCCAGGATACGCTCGCCGAGCGACGCGATGGTCGAACCGCCCTGCACGATCGCACGCATTTCCAGCGCACGCTCGGTGCCGCAATCCAGTTCGACGACGACGCAATCCTGCGACACGTCGACCAGACGGCGGGTCAGGTAACCCGAGTTGGCGGTCTTCAACGCGGTGTCCGCGAGGCCCTTACGGGCGCCGTGGGTCGAGTTGAAATATTCAAGGACGGTCAGGCCTTCCTTGAAGTTCGAGATGATCGGCGTCTCGATGATCTCGCCCGACGGCTTGGCCATCAGGCCGCGCATGCCCGCGAGCTGCTTGATCTGCGCCTGCGAGCCGCGGGCGCCGGAGTGGGCCATCATGTAGATCGAGTTGA
>JAEKMC010000179.1 GCA_019508115.1 Sphingomonas sp. | reverse complement strand
ATCGGCGTGCCGGGTGTGCCGGTATCGAACACCGATCGATCGCCGGTATGATTGACGGTCACGGTCGTGCCGCCACGTTTCTCCTGACGCAGATCGTCGGCCTGGGAGGCGGCGACGGGGTACAGCCAGCGCGCGATGCTTGGGTCGTCATCCCTATCGATCCGCGCCGTCACACCCGAAATGGCGGCGATATTGCCCATCAGGCGTGGTTCGACGCTGCGCACCGTGACCGGCAACACGCCGCCTTCGCGCGCTTCGAGCAGGCCGAAGGGCGCCGCGAATTTCACCAGCGGCGGCGCGTCGGCGATCTGCACGTCGAGCGGGAAACGGCGCGCATTGGCGAGCGTGCGGCCGCTCTCGTCATGCAGGCCCGCCGGTATCAGCAGGTGCGCGGTGATCGCGGGCGGGAACGGCGCGATGAAGCTGATCTTGCGGACGGTGGGGCTGTGGTCGCTATCGTCGCGCTTGGGCGCGAGCTGGCGGCCGGGCGCGATCTCGAGCCGGACCTTCATCGCATCCGTGCGCGCGACCGGTGCCGAGAACAGGATTTCGATCGGCTCGATCGGATCGCAGCCGGCATTGGCATTGGCGCGTGCGCAGGTCAGGCGGGCGGAGAATTCCTTGCGCACGCTGAAATCGAAGCGGTGATCCTCGCCCACCATATGGCCGCTCGGGCTGCGGATTGAGGCGCCCCACACCAGCGCCATGTCGCGGCCGGGCGGGAGCGGCCGGCGGCATTTGAGTGCCACCACGTTGGCAAGCGCCGCAGCGCGCATCTTGACCGAAGCGGGCAGAGGCTGGGGCAAGCCCGCACTCTGGAGAAAACTCTGCGTCGGCCATCCACGCCCGGTCGCGGTCAACAGCTGGTCGACAATTTGGGGCGGCAGCAGATCGACCGGAATGCGCTCGCCGATTCCGTCGACCGCGCAATAGGCGCCCGCGCCGATCGAGGCGCGATCGGCCGGCCCGTTCATCGCGACCAGGAATGCCTGATCCTCCTCGATCCCGCCTTCCTCGTCATTGCCGCGGGCGCCGGCATCCGGCAGGATCGCCAGCACCGCCGGACCGCCACTGTCGATCGGGAAGCGCTTGGTGCCGCCGACGCTCGCGCCGGCCGCGTCCTTCAGGCCATCATTTAGGACGGCCTTGCACGACAGGCCGGCGGGCAGCGGGCGCGCGAATTCCCAGACATAGGTCTGGGTATCGATCCAGCGCCCCTGGCCCGCGACGGCGCAGCTCATGGCGAGCGGCGTGCTTTGCTGGCCGAGCGGGACCATCGGCGCGGAGAAACGCAGCGTGAAGCGGCTGATCCCGGCAGTATCGCGCCCGACGATCGCGCCGGTGACACTGGTCGAGGTGTCGCCGAAGACCCGCAACGGCGTGGCGAGAGCCAAAGCCAGAATGACGGTTATCCACGCCAGACCTTTGCGCATCCGACTCTCCCTTTACCCGCAATCTGCAAGGAAATTCCGGCCGCGTCTAGCGGCGAACCGTGACATTTTAGCGCCGAATTGAGTTATATTTTCGTCGTGCCGAGCGCTGCCCCGAGGGACTCAACGGATTGGGACTCTGCTTTCGCCGCCGACATTTCGGACCCTCCGCCGCGCGGCTGAGTTTGTCCATGCAGGAGGTCGCCGATCATGAGCTATGGACGGTTCGCCGCAATGATCGTCACATCGACCGTGGTGATGTTCGGGCTGATGTACCTGAACAGCTTCGCGCTCAGCCATGTCGAATTTAGCCAGACGCGGATGTGGATGGCGGTCGTGATGGGAGCGACGATGGCGCTCATCATGATCGGCTTCATGTGGGGAATGTACAAGAACAGGGCCGTGAATGTGGCCATCCTGGGCGCGAGTGTCGCGGCATTCGCGGTGGGATTATGGCTGGTCCGCAGTCAGCAGACGGTCGACGACGTATCGTACATGCGCGCCATGATCCCGCATCATTCGATCGCGATCATGACGAGCGAGCGTGCCCATATCCGCGATCCGGAAGTTCGACAGCTCGCCGATCGCATCATCGATGCGCAGGTGCGCGAGATTGCCGAAATGAAGCGGAACATCGCCCGGCTCGAGGCACATCCCGTTCCCAAGGATGCGCCGGACCTGCCATCCTATCGCGACAGGAACGCCGCTCCACCCCCTGGCGAGACGGACGACAGCGCGGGCGTAAACACTCTGGCGCCGATACGCTGAGCGTCCGCGCTCCTCAGGCGCGGGCGCTATGCTGGAGATAGCTGCCGCGATTGCCGGTCCGGCGGAACATCGGGCAGACCGAACAGGGCTTGGGCGGCGTGGGCGAGTTGATGCTCGATCGCAATGCCCGATAGCGATCGCCCGCCCAGATCTCCTCCATGCTTTGTTGATGGAGATTGCCCATCACCATGCCGGGCACGCAGCAGGCGGCGACATCCCCATTGCCAAGGATGACCGCGGATTCCCACGGTGCCGGGCAGTGGCGATGGCCGGCCTCCTCGATACCGTGGAAAGGTGGTGGAGCGCCCATTGCGAGCCCGAGCGAGGCGGCGAGCGCAACCGCCTCTTCGCGGATTCGGTTATAGGTTTCGGGCTGGTGCCAGAGCGATTCCGGCTCCATGTCGGGTGTGTAGGCGTGCAGGTGCGCGGCGTTGATGCCGTCGGCGCCGACCTCCGCGGTCATGCGGATGAAATCGAGCCATTCGCCCAGGTTCGCGGCCATCAACGTGATGCCCAGCATCACGCGAAAATGCGCGCCCGTTTCCGCCCTGACGCGCAGCAGTTCGCGCACATTGTCCAGCACGTCATCGAGCGGAGGCGCGCCTAGGCGTATGCGCCGGTAGGTTTCGGGCCGCGCCGCATCGAGCGAGACGTTGACGTGGCTGACGCGCGAGCGGGACAGGCGTTCGGCCACGTCGCGCGTGAGATGGACGCCGTTGGTGTCGATCTGAAACTGGATGCCAAGACCGATCACGAAATCGAGCTCACCGCCGAAGCGATGCTCGGCCCAGAGCAGGTCGCCCGAATAATCGGTGTTCATGCCGACCAGCCGGCCGTCGCCAGCCCAGTCCTTTATCTGGTCCTTGATGGCGGGCGGCAGCCGGCTGACCGACTTACGCGTATCGCGGGATATGCAGTGGACGCAGTTGAGATTGCACTGCGTGACCGGGCTGTAGAGCAGCATGTGCGGCAACGGCGCGGGCGGTTCGATGGGGGCATGATGGAGCTTCGCCGACAGGCCGTATTCGCCCAGATCGTGACCGTCGAAATAGCAGGCGATATGGCCGGGGATCCGATCGGCGAGCGTGGAGGTCCAGATCGTGCCGGCATCGTGCCAGCCCACGTCCGAGGCAGTGATCCGCACGATCAGATGATCGCCCGTATCCACCGACCCCCGGGGCAAGAAGACATCGACCTGTTCGTTGTCCGCGATCTGCCGTCCGGCGAGGCGAAGGCTGGCGATCGGATTGCGCAGGCTGCGGCGGATCGTGTTGCGCAAGCTGGCCGGTTCGCCCCTTAGCCATTGCCGCCAGTCCCGACTCGGCATGGCCGGGCCGCGCATGCGGAATATTTCCAGCAGGATTTCGCCGAGCACGGGCTTGGCATAGGTGGCGAGCTTGGGTGAGACGGTCGAGAGATCGGGTCGATCGATGCGAACCAGTTGGAGGAATTCCCGCCCCGGAAGCAGCTCGCCGGCTGCCCTTCGTGTCAGCGCCACCCCGATCATCGCGGTGACGTACCAGAAATAATAAGTCTCATGCCCCGCTTGCTTGAGCTTGAGCGCGAGCGCCTCGGCGGAGCCGCCGAAGATCGACTGGCTGAGCGCATAAGGCAGGCCGACGCCGAGTGCGCGGACGTGGGGCGGGAACAATTCGGCCTTGACGATCGCGCTGGTCGCGGTCGCGCCCGAAAGGATGACCAGCGCGGCCAGGACCAAAGCGAAGGCGATGAGTGGATCATGCGTGCGGCCGATCGCGGTCATCAGCGGAACCGTGGCGACAATGCCTCCGGCCGCGAACCAGTAGAGCAGGGGCTTGCGCCCGATCCGGTCTGATAGGCCGCCGAGCAAGGGCTGGAGCAGGATCGCGATGACCGTGGCGGCGGCGCAGATCTGGCTCGCCACCGGCTTGGCGAAGCCCGAGGTTCCGACCAGATATTTCTGCATGTAGGTGGTGTAGGTGTAGAAGGCGACGTTGCTGCCCACCGCGAGACCGAAGGCGATCAGCACGCTCCGGCGATGATTGCGCCACAGGTCCGCGAGGCCGCCGCACGCGCGGCGTTCGGCCGTCGGTTCGGCCTGGAATTCCGGACTCTCGTCGATCCCGCGCCTGAGCCAGTAGATGCCGAAAGCGAGCATTGCGCCGACCACGAAGGCGAGACGCCAGCCCCAGCTGGACAAGGCCGCCTCGCTCGCGCCGCCGGCCTGCAGGCCAAGCAAAAGAGCGAGTGCCAGCAATTGTCCGCCATATAGCGTGACATACTGGAAACTCGACCAGAAGCCGCGCCGGCCCTCGG
>JAEKMC010000117.1 GCA_019508115.1 Sphingomonas sp. | reverse complement strand
AGCCAGCATGTGCTCGCCTTGCCCAACCAGCTGCCGGGATTGCCGGCCAAGATCGTGCGGGATTTCCTCGCGGTTCCGCCATTGCTCGTGGGCGCAATGGTGGCGGCGGCGTGCGGCTTCGCTTTGCGGCGCTTCGGATGGTTCCGATGGGCGGCATGGGGCGCAATCGGTCTGAGCCTGCTCTACATGGCGAGCGTGGCCGTGGACGCGCTCGATGGCGCGATTCCGGACTTCATCGGGCTGGCGGTGATCACGCTAGGCGCAGGTTATGCGGGTTTGTTGCAGGATCAGCCAGGCGTGAGACTCTGGCCGATCGCACTGTTGCTCCTGGCGCCGTTCACGGTGGCGCTCGGCACCTTCAACAACCAATGGTTCCAGCTCAATTTCAGCATGGCCTTTCCGCTGCTCGCACTGTTTGCGCTTGCCTCCGCCGATAGCGTGCGCTGGCGGCGCGCGGCCGCCTGTGCATTCGCGATCATCGGCCCGGTGCTGGTGATGCTGCTGGCGGCCTTCTTTCCCTACAGCCTGCCCGCGTCGATCTTCGAGCAACAGATCCCGATCGAGCCGCCGCTGGCGCGGGGGACGATCCGGGTGGATGAGGAGACGGCGGCGTTCTTGCAAGCGGCGCATGGGCTGGCGCAAGGCGCGTTGCTGATCGATCTGTCGGGGACCGGGCCCGGTGTCGCGGTGGCGCTGGGCGCGCGTGCCCCGGTGCTGCCGTGGCTCAACCCCGCCACGCCGACCTGGCCCGACGTGGTCTGGTCCCGCCTCAGCGCGGCCGAGCGCGAGCAAGCCTGGTTCGTCGGACCGGTATGGCCGCAATTCACCAGCTCCGCCGCCGCGCATTGGTTGGCCGCGCACAAGGGGCGCTTCTGCCCGACCTCGCTTCCCGAGACGCCCTTCTGGGGCGAGGAGCGCAGGCTGCAGCTCTGGCGTCCGTGCGGACCGGGGCCACGGCGGATGCCCGGAGACGCGGCAAGCCCCGCGGGCGGGTAGCGGTTGGCCGCTTCAGTCAGGCTCGCCGGGACGTGGCTTTTCGAACAATTCGGTCTGTCCGCCGTGGCCGAGGAAGCCGTCCTTCGGCTTCTGGCCGCGATGCGGATTGGGATAGGGGCCGCCGCCCGATTCGCCGGCACCGCTGGTGCCGGGGGTCAGGGCTTCGGGGCCCTTCGGTTTGTCCTGTCGTGCGGCCATGCTGCTTCACCTTCCTTGCCTCGGACGATAACGGCCGAGGGCGGCATGGCGATCCCGTCGCGCTCCCGCACGGCGGGGATTCAGCGGCTCAGGAAGGCGAGCTTCTCGGCAAGCTCGGCGAGGCGGAAGGGCTTGGCGAAGCGTGGGATAGCGGGATCGACGTCGGTCGCGCCGTCGGCATAACCGGTCAGCAGGATGATCGGCATGTCCGGAAATTGCGCGCGGACCTCGCGTACGAGATCGGCGCCCGTCTCGCCGGGCATCAGATAGTCGGTGAGGATCGCATCGAACGGGCCCCGCTCCCGCATGATCGTCCGGGCCGATTGGACCGAGGGTGCTTCGACGACGGCATAGCCTATTTCGCGCAGCATATCGGCGGTGGACTGGCGCACCATCTCCTCATCGTCGACCAGCAGGATCCTCATGCGCCGGCTGGGCGGGACGTCGCCGCCCGCCTCCTTGGCCACGGCGAGCGGTTGTCCGCCACGGGGCAGGACGATGGTGGCGACGGTGCCCTGGCCGGGCGTGCTCGCGAGCTGAAGCGCGCCACCGGACTGGGCCGCGAAGCCATGCACCATCGATAGTCCGAGGCCCGTGCCCTCCCCGACCGGCTTTGTGGTGAAAAAGGGCTCGGTCGCCTGGCGGAGCGTCCGATCGTCCATTCCCATGCCGGCGTCGGCGACGGAGATCGCGATATAGTCGCCCTGGGGAAGACCTGCAGCGGCGGGATCCGACGCAGGCGCCGCCCGGATCATCACCGTGCCCCCTGCGGGCATCGGGTCGCGCGCGTTGATTGCGAGATTCAGAATCGCGAGTTCGAGCTGGCCCCTGTCGGCATGGAGCGGCGGCAATCCATCCGCCACGTCGATCTCGACGGCGATCGACGGCCCGAGCGTACGCACCAGCAGATCGTGCAGATCGTCGAGCAAGGGACCGACTTCGAGGTCCTGGGCCGACAGGGTCTGGCGACGCGCGAAGGACAGCAACCGGGCAACCAGCGAACGCGCGCGGTCGGCGCTCGCCGCCGCCGCCTCGACGTGCCGCAGCGCCCTGGGATCGTCGCCAATGCGGCGGCGCAGGAGATCGAGGCCGCCCACGATCGGCGTCAAAAGATTGTTGAGATCGTGCGCGACGCCGCCGGTGAGGCGGCCGAGCGCCTCGAGCCGCTGGCTCTGCAGCTCGGCAAGCTGGCGATCGCGCGCGTGCCGTGTCTCGATCGACAGCAAGCGGACGAAGATCACAAGCAGCAAGAGACACAAAAAGGCGACGACGATCAGCAAGGCGAGCGCTTGCCGGGCGGGGACGGAATATTGGGTCGCGGGCGCGGAGACGTGGACCGACCAGTCCGTCCCCGCAATCGGCGACCAGGTGCCGACCGCCGACATACCGTCGCCGCGCCGGAACGCATAGAAACTGGGACGTCCCGATCGTCGCGACTGGAGGCCGGGCAGGCTCACGTGCCGCCCGACCGAAGACGAAGATGGAGAGGAGCTGGCGACGAGGCTGCCCGAACCGTCGACGATCGCGGCGCGCCAGCCGTCGGGCAGGTTGTGGAACAGAAGCAGCGGCCGCACCGTGTCCGCCGCGATCACCGCCGAAACGACATAGCGGACCTCACCACCGCGGATGACCGGCGCCCGAATCGCGAAGGCATAACGGCCGTTGGGACCGGCAACGACATTCCCGACCACGGGGCCCCGCGTCCTCACCGCGCGATCGAGGCTGGGGCGGTCAACGACGGGGCCGCCGGGGATTCCGATCGGTGTCGGCACATCGATGAGTCGGCGGCCGGCCGGGTTCGCCACGGACAAGGTGCGCCAGGCGGACTCACCATCCTTGAGGCGCAGCGCGAGCGTACGGAAGCGATCGACATCGAGCGCGGCATCGAAGGCAGGCGATTGCGCGATCATGTTGACCGCGCGCATGCCGTCGCCAAGCTTGGTTTCCGCCAGAGCGGCCGAGAATTTGGCGGCGGCGCTGGTGCCGGTGAAGACCGCGGCATGCTGCGCGCGCAGCGTCAGGAAGCCGAAGGCGCCACTCAAGGCGACGATGGGCAAAAGACCTGCCGTAACCATGAGAGTGGTCGATCGACGCATATCCGTCTCCCGGAACGCGCGACGATGGACGATCGGGGGCAGCGAGCGCAAGTGACTGGTCCATTACGGCCAAATCGCGGGCCAGGGTGGCCGGCGGGCCTGGGCCCGCCGGCGTGTTCAGGGATCAGGCGGCCTGTTTCCAGGTCGGCTGCAGTTCCGCATGCGTCGGGCATGGCGCGATATGTCCGGTCGGAAGGCCGGCAATCTCGTTGGCGAAACCATGGTTGACGTCGCGGTGGTGCGCCTCGTCAGCGCGAACGACCAGCACCACGTCGCGCAACGTCGCGCCTTCGGGCAAGCCCCAGTAGCGCCGGGCGATCATGGGTGCGGGCACGTTGGGCGAACGCCCTTCGTCGATTTCAGCGAGATAATGGGTGTAGCTGACCACCGCCTCTTCCTCGAAATAGCCGACCACGCGGTGCGCGGTTTTCGAGCTGATCAGATAGAGCCCGAAAAAGAAGAGGTAGAAGACCCATTGGACGCCCATGATCACCGCGCGTTCGAAGAAAGTCGGCTTGCTGATCTCGATGAAGGTCATGAGGTGCATGCGCTCATTTTCAGCCTCGTCCATGAGCGTCTTGATCCAGCCTTTGTCGTCGCACATGCGGCGCAGGCAGGCGAGGTGATTGATCGTGGCGCCGACCATTCCCGGCACGGCCGCGACCGTCTCCAACACCACGGCGCGGTGACCGTAGCGCGCGGCAAAGAATGTGTCCGCACACCAGCGCAGCATCTTGGTAAAGCCGTAGGCAACGCGGTC
This sequence comes from Sphingomonas sp., assembly GCA_019508115.1. Taxonomy (GTDB): domain Bacteria; phylum Pseudomonadota; class Alphaproteobacteria; order Sphingomonadales; family Sphingomonadaceae; genus Sphingomonas_I. The sequence goes on along the minus strand of JAEKMC010000117.1, from coordinate 8,919 downwards.
CGAGAGGCCTTTCGGCTGATGATGGACGCGAAGGTCGACAAAGGGTGCGGTCATTTGCTTGCTCCGTTGAGCGACGTTCGTCGCGATCGAAGCGCCTTTAATTCCGCCTGCCGTCCTGCCCATATCCGTAAATTCCCGTAATATCGGGTCACGATACAATACCTCGCAAGCAGCTGAATGCGTTGCGATCTCTGAGGGGCAGAGCTGAGGTCCCTACGTAAAATCCCTAAGCGCGCCAGTGGCTGGGAAAGCATAAACCGGGGGTGATCAAGGAGTCTTCGATGTCCGTTCCATTCTCCCCCTCGAACCCGGTGCGGCGGCATGCGGTGATCCTGTGCCATCCCGATCCGAAGAGCTTCAATCGCGCGGTGGCCGATGCCTATTGCGATGCGGTGCGCGCGATCGGGCACGAGGCGATGGTGCGCGACCTCTATGCGATGGGCTTCGACCCGATATTGAAGGCGAAGGAGCGGCCCACGGTCGAAGGCTTCAAGATCGGCAAGGATGTCGAAGAGGAGATCGCGCTCCTCGCGACCTGCGACGTGTTCGTTTTGGTCTATCCGATCTGGTTCGGCACCCCGCCGGCGATGCTGAAGGGCTATGTCGAGCGCGTGTTCGGCTCCGGAATCACGCCGGGTGACGTCGAGCTGCGCACGCACAAATCCTTCCTGGCCGACAAAAGGCTGGTCAGCTTCACCACCTCCGCCATGAGCGCTCCCTGGTTGGAAGAACAAGGCCAGTGGCTCTCGCTGCGTTACCTGTTCGACCATTATCTGACTCACGCTTTCGGCATGAAGCCCGACGAGCATGTCCATTTCGCCAACGTGACCACGGGGATGCCCAAGCTGTGGGCGGCGCGGCATTTGTACGCGGTCGAGCAGCAGGCGAGAGCCACATGCGCGGCCATTCTCGCGGATGAGCAGGAAAAGGTCGCGCACGCGGCAGCCTCCTAGGCCGACGACGTCTGTTCGAAGCGCCCGGGCGGGTCTAGATTGCCGCCAGGGGCTGTTTCCCGTCCCCGGAGATGAATATGCGCAGGGGCTCCGCACGCGCGGGACGTGACAGGAACGAGGCTGCCGCTGGCGCGCAAGCCGACGAGCTTAACCTGCTGATCGATGGTGCGCTTGGCTATGCCATCTACATGCTCGACCCGTCAGGGCATGTGACGATCTGGAACAAGGGCGCCGAGCGCCTGAAGGGTTGGAGCGAGGCCGAGGTGCTTGGCCGCCACACCTCCCTCTTCTACCCGCCCGACCAGATCGCGGAGGGAAAGCCCGAGGCCGACCTGGTCGCGGCGCGGACGCTCGGCAGGCTCGAGGAAGAAGCCTGGCGGCTGCGCGCGGACGGCTCTGAATTCCTCGCGCATATCACGATCACCGCGCTGCATGACGAAGCGGGCGAACTGCGCGGATTCGGCAAGGTCATCCGCGACGTGACCGAACAACGCGCGGTCGAACGCGCGCTCAAGGCGTTGGCGGCGCATCTGGAATCGATCCTGTCGACCGTGCCGGACGCAATGGTGGTGATCGACGCGCGCGGGCGCATCCTGTCCTTCAGCAAGGCGGCCGAACGCCTGTTCGGCATCAGCGAGTCGGAGGTTGTCGGCGCCAATGTGAGCATGCTGATGCCGCAGCCTGACCGGGGCGCGCACGACGATTATATCCGGCATTATCTGGACACCGGCGAACGCCGCATCATCGGCAAGGGGCGTACCGTCACCGGGCGGCGACGGGATGGAACAACCTTCCCTATGGACCTGTTCGTCGGCGAGGCGCTTGCCGATGGCGAGCGGGTCTTCACCGGCTTCATCCGCGATTTGACGGAGAAACAGGCCACCGAACAACGCATTGACGATCTGCGTTCGGATCTGGTGCATTCGGCCCGCGTCAGCGCAATGGGAACGATGGCGTCGACGCTGGCGCACGAGCTCAACCAGCCTATCACCGCGGTTGCCAATTATATGGAGGCGATCCGCGACCTGCTTGGCGCCCCCAATCCGGACGATCTGCCGATGATCCGCGAAGCGCTCGGCGACGCCGCGAACGAGGCGATCCGTGCCGGCCAGATCGTGCGCCGCCTGCGTGAATTCGTCGCTCGTGGCGATACCGAAAAGACTGTCGAGGATTTGCCGCGTCTGATCAAGGAAGCCGCCGAGCTGGCATTGCTGGGCGCGCGGGAGAAGGGAGTCACGGCGCGTTTCGAACTGGATCCCACCGCCACGCCCGTACTGGTCGATCGCGTTCAGATACAACAGGTGCTGATCAATCTTATGCGCAATGCCGTCGAAGCGATGAGCGAAGCGGCAGTGCGGCAATTGGTGGTGAGCACACGTGGCGACGAGCATGGCCTGGTGCGAGTCACGGTGGCGGATACCGGTCCCGGCGTGGAAGCCGACGTCGCGAAGGACCTCTTCCGCGCCTTTAACTCGACCAAAGTGGGTGGAATGGGGTTAGGCCTTTCTATTTGCAGGACGATAATAGAAGCCAGCGGGGGGCGTATCTGGATGGAGCCACGCGAAGGCGGCGGCGCGCTTTTCCATTTCACGCTCGTGAAAGTCGGAGGGGAAGAGGGAGATGACTGAGCGGCGCATGATCCACATCGTCGATGATGAGGAGGCGATCCGCCGGTCGGCGTCCTTCATGTTGAAGACGTCCGGCTTCGACGTGCAGACTTGGCCGTCGGGCGTGGCTTTCCTCAAGGAGGTTCGCAACGTCGAGCCGGGCTGTATCCTGCTCGACGTGCGCATGCCCCAGATGGATGGGCTGGAGGTGCAACAGGCGCTGTCCGCAAGCGGCGTGGCCATGCCGGTGATCGTGCTGACCGGCCACGGCGATATCAGCATCGCGGTGCGCGCGATGAAGGCCGGCGCGGTCGATTTCATCGAAAAGCCGTTCGAGAAAGCGAAACTCCTCGAGGCGATCGAGGCGGGGTTTGCCCAGCTTGAGAACAAAGCCGGCCGCGCGACGCGGACGCATGAGGCGCTGACGGTGATCGCCGGGCTGACCGATCGCGAGCGCGACGTTCTCGATGGCCTGGCACAAGGGTTGCCCAACAAGACGATCGCGTTCGATCTTGGCATAAGCCCGCGCACGGTCGAGGTGCATCGGGCCAATCTGATGACTAAATTAAGCGTGCGCAGCCTGTCGGACGCGCTGCGGCTGGCCTTCGCGGCGGGATTGGGCGGCGGCGACAAGTGAGTATCAATACGTAGAGACGCAAGCGCCTCGAGACACCAGACTCCGCTGATCCAAGAAAGCGGAATATGGTCAAAGCGGAAGACAAACAGCAAAAATCCATCGTGCTGCTGGTCGAGGACGATCCTGCGGTGCGGCGATCGCTGCAGTTGGTCCTCCAGGGAAGCGGGTTCCTGGTGCGCAGTCACGCGACCGGCGCGGCGCTGCTTGCCGATCCCAATGTCGGCACTGCCCAGGCGATGGTCGCCGACTACCGGCTGCCCGATAGCGATGGCGTCAGGCTCTTGCAGGATATGCAGAAAGCAGGCTTTCGCGGACAGGCGATCCTCGTCACCGGCTTCGGCTCGCCCGAACTGGAGATGAGCGCCCGCGCGGCCGGCTATGCGCGCGTGCTGGAAAAGCCGCTCGCGGATCGCGTCCTGCGCGAGACCATGGCCGGCCTTTTCTCCTAAAACCACCCCAGTCTGCTGAAACGGGGCCGCACGAATCGTGCGCGGCTCTATTCAAATGTTGAGGCCTTGATCCACGCTTCAGGCTGGCTCAGCTTGAACCGATCAAGGTCTGACGCCGTCGCGACGATAAATATCGGGATAGAATTGCGGCTGGCCCATGCCATCGGCCGCGGCCTCCGCGGTCACGTAAACCACGTAGACGGGGATCGGCTCGGAAAGCTTCAGCGTTCGCGACACGCCGGTTGCCAGCAGCAGGTTGACGGTGGTTTCCGCGGTTTCGCCGAGCAGGGTGACGGCGAGGCTCTCCGGATCCTCGGTCCGGATACAGCCGTGCGAAAAGGCACGGGTGGAGCGCGCGAACAGATCGCGCGAAGGCGTATCGTGGATATAGACGTCGAACGGATTGGGCATTTCGAGCTTGATCCGGCCGAGAGCATTGTCCGGGCCCGGCTTCTGCCGGACAGTGAGCTTGCCCTTGGCGTCGCGGGTCGCAACATAGCCCCGGCGCGCGGCTTCCCGCGGATTGGACGTGACCAATTTACCCACGCTCTCGTCCACGATCGAGCAGGGCACGTTCCACCACGGATTGATTGTCACGCCGGTGACCTTCGCCTGGAAACTTGGCGTCTGGCTGCCGGGTTTGCCCACGATTATCCGATGGCTCGCAACGGTGCGTCCATTCTCTACGACATCCAGCCGGTAGGCCGGCACATCGACCCAGACGTAGCGGCTGCCGAGATCGCGCGGCAGCGCACGCAGGCGATCGAGATTGACCGCGATCCTGGTACACTCAACCGGCTTCGCGCATCCGGCCAGCGTGCGCCTGAGCGCGGTATAACGCGCGTCCTGCGGCAGCAGCGACCGGAAACTAGCCCGAACACTATGGTGCGACAAAGCATCGCCGAGCCAGGCCTCATAATCGAGCGATCCGCGCTCGATATGCCAGCTGCGATCCCCGCGGACATGATTCGAACCCTCAAAATAATCCCGCGCAAGCTTGAGCGCGATTGCGTCCGCGACAGGATCGGTGAGGTCGCCGGGTACGAGACCCAGCAACGGTTCGGCATCATAATCGGAGAGACCTTCGGCACCCGCGCCCTGAGCGACGTCATGCAGAGCCGTGAGGTCGGATGTGGTCCAGCGCGGAGCAGCGTCAGCACCGGCCCCCAAACCAACGCCCAGCGCGGCTCCGATTATGGCAAGAAGGCCTGCGCGCATGATCAGTGAGCGAGGAAAACCGGGACCGGACTCTTCGTCAGCATCGTGCGCGAGCAGCCACCAAAGACCGCCTCGGTCGCTTGCATATGACTGTAGGCGCCCATCACGACATAATCGGCGCGCTGGATTTCCACGCCGAGCAACAGGATGTCGCAGGTCGGATTGGCCACCGCGAAATCGCGCACGACCCGCGCATGTATGTCATATCTGGCGAGATATGTGGCGGCCTCCTCGGCCGGCGTCACGACCGACCCGTCCTCGATCTCGAGGATGACGACCGATCCGGCGAGCTGAAGGAGAGGCACGGACGCCCTTAGCGCGGCCGTGGCCTTGGTCGAGCCGTCCCATGCGACGAGCGCACGCCCCGTAACGGGAAAATTCCTGATCTCGTCGGGCACGGCGACGATCGGCTTGCCGGCCTTGATTACGATCTCGGTCGCCGCTCCCCGCATATCCGGATAAGAAAAGGTGTCGAGCTTGCGGTTGAGAACGATCAGGTCCGCGAAGGCTGCCTCGTCGCGAATGCATCCCGCGAACGACCCGGTCGCATCGGACCAGTCCCAGCGGACATCCTCATGAGCGAGGCGCGTTTTCAGCCTGATCTTGTTGTCATCCTCCCGCGTACGCTCGTCCTGAAGCAGCATCGCCTGACCCACGCCGTCGTAAGGCGCGCTCGCCAGTACCGGCATCAGCGAGACATCGAGACATTGCAGATGACCGTCCAGGGCGCGGGTGAGATCCAAAGCGGCCTGAAGGCGGGCTTCCTGTCCTGCATCCTCGTGCACGAGCAGAAGAACATTTTTCATCGAAGCCTCCTCAACTCAAGCTTTGAAGAGGTTAGGCCGCCGCTCATGCATGCGGGATCGGGATTTATACGTATCCCGGCTTCGAGCAGCTCTGCGCAGCCAGTCACGCGGAGGTCGCGCCTGCGGAAAATACGTATGGGAGCGGGCCCGCGCGCGGAGCAGAATGGAAAGGATGAAGGAGATTGGCTATGTCTCGGACGCTCATGACCGATGGACCTGGCGTCGCAGGCGAAGAGTTGCCGCCGACAGATGCGATAACCCGCGCGGGCGTCTCCCTGACGATCAGGGCGGCCACGGTTGCAGACGTCGATCAGCTGGCGGACATCTACCGCCACCTTTCCGCGCAGGATATGCGCTTCCGGTTCAAACTACCGATCGAGCAGCTCGGCCCTGACGATCTCAACACCCTTGTCGATCGGACCGCGGGCATGACGTCCTACATCGCGGTCAGCGGCGACACTGCGATTGCCTGTGCCACGCTCGTGCACGACCATGACCATGACGCGGCGGAAGTGATTTTGGCGGTACGCCCGGACTGGAAAGGCCAGGGCGTGAGCTGGACCTTGCTGGAAGACGTGCTCGCGCGCGCCGCGGCTGCGGGATTGACACGGGTTTCCTCGGTCGAGCTTGGCGACGATCACGATGCGATCAACCTTCAGCGGGAAATGGGCTTCGTCGCGCGATTGAAATCGGCCGATCCGCTCGAATTCTCGCTGGTGAAAGCGCTCGAGCCTTAAGTAAGCCAAGGGGGCAGAGCCGCCTTAATGGACCTTGAGCCGCGGGCGGACGACCTGGTTGACCTTGCCGATCAGGATCAGGCCCAGTCCCCGCAGCCAACCGTGGATCGCGAACAGATGCAATCTGTAGAGCGAAGTGTAGACGAGGCGCGCCAGGCGGCCTTCGATCGCCATCTTGCCGCCGACGAGATTGCCCATCAGGCTGCCGATGGTGGAGAAACGGCTGAGCGATACGAGCGAGCCGTGGTCATGATAGACGAAAGGCCGCGCCGTACGCCCTGAGGTCAGGCGCACCAGGTTATGATAGGCCGTCGTCGCCATCTGATGCGCGGCCTGCGCGCGCGGCGGGACCGGGACTTTCGCGCCCGGCATCATGCAATGGCAGCAATCGCCGATCGCGAGGATGCGATCGTCCTCGGTCGTCTGAAGCGTCTGGCGGACCTCGAGCCGGCCCGACGGTGCGATCCGCAGGCCGTCGAGATTGCGCAGCACCTCGGGCCCTTTCACGCCGGCGGCCCACACGATCAGGTCGGCCGCAATGGTTTCGCCATTTCCGATGCGGACTTCATTCGCCGTGATCGAGGTCACATTGCTGTCGAGCAACACGCGCACGCCGAGCTTCTCGAGCTCTTCGCGCGCCGCATCGGACAGGCGCTCGGGGAGTTGCGGCAGCAGGCGCGGCCCCGCCTCGATCAAAGTGACCTCGAGCCGACGCTCGTCGAACACCTCCAGTCCATAATGGCGCAGCCCTGCCGCCGCGCTATAGAGTTCGGCGGCCAGTTCGACGCCGGTCGCCCCGCCGCCGATGATGGCGATCCGGACGCGCGCGTCCGCTGTGGGATCGGCCATCATCGCGCGGGACACTCGCAGGCATTGGTTCAGAAGCCGCGTGCGGAAACGGTCCGCCTGGACGCGATCATCGAGGAAAATGCAATGTTCGCGCGCGCCGGGCGTGCCGAAATCGTTGCAGACACCGCCGACCGCGAGCACGAGATAATCGTAGCGAAGCGCATGGCGGCCGATCAGCTCGCGCCCGTCCTCATCATACATCGGCGCTACGATGACGCGGCGGTTGGCGCGATCCAGGCCCTCGAGCGTCCCGTAGAAAAAGCGGTAATGCCAGCGGTGACAATGGGTCCGATAGCCAACCTCGTCGAGGTTGGCATCGAGCGTGCCGGCTGCGACTTCATGCAGCAGCGGCTTCCAGATGTGGGTGTGGTTCTTGTCGAGCAGAATGACGTCGTATCGTCGGCCGAAGCGCGCGCCCAGCCGCCGGACGAGCTCCAATCCGCCCGCCCCGCCACCGACGACCACGATCTGCATTTTCAAATCGCGCCTGTTCGAGGGCGTTGATGGGGCGTCGGAATTGGGCATTCGCGCTCCACTGATGCTGGTTACTGGCCGGCTTTAACGCATTCCGGGACGCGTCTCATCCATTCAATATCGATGGCCGTTCAGAGCCAGGGCCGATCTGCCGCCATCACTGCCTCATATCGACCGATATCGCCCGCCATCGCCAGCGTCAGGCCGATCTCGTCCTGGCCCTGCATCAGGCAATCGCGGCGGAACGGATCCATCTGGAAAACGAAGCGGTCCTGATAGGGCGTGGTCACGGTCTGGGTCTCGAGATCGACCGTGATCTCGTCGGTCTTCGCGACCTCCATCAGCCGGTCGATTGCTTCCTGGGGAAGGATCACGGTGGCGATGCCGTTCTTGAACGCGTTGCCGGAAAAGATGTCGGAAAAAGACGGCGCGATCACGGCCTTCACGCCCATGTCGCCGAGCGCCCACGCGGCATGTTCACGGCTGGAGCCGCAGCCGAAATTGTCGCCCGCGATCAGGATCGGTGCGCCCTGATAGTCCGGGTCTTCGAAGACGTTACCAGGCTCCGCTCGCACGGTTTCGAACGCGCCACGGCCGAGACCAGCGCTCGTGATCGTCTTCAGCCAATGGGCGGGGATGATGACATCCGTATCAACATTCTTGCGGCCGAACGGATAGGCCTTCCCTTCGATGCTCGTGAGCTTGTCCATCAGTCGGCTGCCTTCGGGAAAGCGGGGAGCTTGGCGATATCCGCAAACTCATGCTGGATGATCACGGTGGCGTGCAGGTTGGCCGCGAGATTCTTGAAGCGATCGAGCGAGGCGAGCGTGTCGGCGCGGTTGCTGTTGAACGAAGGCACGCCGTTAGATGCATAATTCTCGGCGAAGTGCGCCGTATCGCCCGAGAGCAGGACATAGCCCTTGTGCGCCAGCTTCACGAGCAAGGCATGGTGGCCGGGTGTGTGGCCAGGCATGTCGAGCATGACCACGCTGCCGTCGCCGAACACATCCTTGTCGCCGGTGACGGGCTCCAGCGCGCCGCCTTCCTTGAGCCAGTGGGCGAGCACCGCGCCGCGTTCAGCATTGGGTCCACGCATATCATCGATATCGCCCTTCCCCATCAGCAGCTTGGCGCCGGGGAAATCGCCCGCCTGACCGGTATGGTCGAAATGCTCGTGGCTGATACCGAC